>CAZNPP010000004.1:8064-51150 GCA_964574785.1 uncultured Chloracidobacterium sp.
GCCAAGGATCGGAATAGACAATGTTATGAAAGAGGGCAATGTAATCTGTGGCGTGGTTATTATTAATTCCAATTCACGGTGCAGGTCGGCAATGCTACGGCTGGTTACATCCAGCATTAGTCCATAGGAAAAGACGATTCCCGCGTTGAGACACTTCCTAACCATCTCAATCTGTGGTGCCGAAGTATTTTGAAGTTTATTGAAGTTGCGCAACCAGTTGTTATCAAAGGACTCGAGACCGCTGAAAAGCAGCTCACAACCTGCTTGCTTGATGAGCCTAAGGTTGTCATCACGTCTAAAGAAGTCATTCGTTACAAGCGCGCCCCAATGATTGAACTGCCCTGCTTTCCGCATCTCATTGATTAGATTCAGACGCGCGCGAAAGTGGCTTCTGTCACTACCGTAAAAATTGTTATCCATGAAGAACATACGGTTACGTTTTCCAGACGCGAGGATCTGCTGGCGAATGTGCTCTAGCTGGTAGGTTTGATACGAACGCCCTTCCGCAGTGAGTGAACAGAAAGAGCATCGAAAATTACAGTACCGAGTAGTCTCTACGTATCCGATTCTCCCCAGCCAATAAGCTAGATCGTAGCGAGGGACCATTGTCTTAGCGACATAATCATGACCGAACACTTCGGCAGTGATTTCACACAGTTCTTCAATGTCGCCCAGGCAAGCGTAATCGAAGAAACGTTTGGAACGAAGCGGCATAGCTCTGACTGATGGACCGCCGGCAACGACTACGACAGCCGGATTCTTGGTTCGAGCATATGCTGTGAGGTGCAACATGCGGTCAAAGCCGTTCGTTAGGCCAGTTAGCACAAGCATATCGGGCCAGGCGAGAAGTTGCTCATCCTCGAGTGGCCCACTGGCTAACTCGGTGTAGCAGCGAACATCACACAAATCCTTTGAAAATGCTCCGGCGAGATAGATAGGACCAACTGCCTGAGGAATTTTGTTTGTTCGGCGAATGGGCTGACGTGAGTCGTCAAAGTAGCAATTAACAATTAAAACGCGTTTACGTGAGGTGGGGCCTCGTCGCCATTCTTTCCAAGAGTATTTCGCACGATGCATATAGCTTCTTCCATTTCTCGGTAGCGCTATTTGTCAGGTACTTCCCCTTGGGTCGGCAAAAAGTAGGGCTGCCCGGCCCTCGTAAGAGCGAACTGGCGTGGCATAATTGACTTGAAACCTGGACCTTAATCGCGGGTTACTGTACTCCGCCGTACCAATTTAGGCAACAAGTTTCGTTGCGCATGTTGCGCATGCTGTCAGCTTGCGTATGTGGTGCATGCTGTTAGCTTGCGTTTGGCACATTACAGACTGTTTAGCCAAGTACTGCATGCTGTTTCAAACGCAAGCTGACAGCATGCGCTACATCGCGGTTCAATTTAAGAGCTTCGTTGATCCTCGATCGCAACCTAACAACATTCAATGACCAGAAGCCAAAATGACGCACAAGTATCGCTACGATAGTGCCGGATTCGATTGGGGCATCGGCGGGAAAAGCTCTGACCCAGCCAAGCTCGAATTGTTTCCAAGCCTTCAGTGCATCCACGGCTCGATTGAAGGTTTCAGATCCATTGCCAAGCTTTATGCGGTTGTGATCTACAGTGTACGTCGCCGGCGGTTGCTCTTTGGTAGCACCGACTTCCGAATAGCTGTAGGGTGATTGCTGCTGCGTAGTTACAAACTCTCGAAGGAACTCGGTTGAAGGTTTTCTAAACAGAAACATTCGAAATCTGAAGAGTTATCTCTCTTCCTTATCTCTCTTCGCCGAAGCCAGGCGCGCGCGCGGATGATGTCGATCATAGGTGGATCGCATGTGCCGATTGGTGATATGGGTATAGATTTGCGTCGTCGAGATGTCGCTATGGCCTAACAGAGCCTGTACAGAACGCGAATCCGCACCGTTTTGTATCAGGTGGGTGGCAAAGCTGTGACGCAGCGTGTGTGGAGAGACGTCTTTTACTCCGGCTTTGGCCGCATACCGCTTGATCATTTTCCAGGCTTGTTGTCGGGTCAGAGGGCGACCGCGATGGAGAAAAAAATAAGGCGATGTCGTCCTCCCATATCCGGCTTTCACCGCTGAGTACTGTTGCAACCAATGAATTGCACTCTTCCCAATTGGCACACGTCGCTCTTTGCTGCCCTTGCCATGACAAACCACCATTCCCGCATGGAGATCAAGATCGTCCTGCTTTAACGACACAAGTTCAGAAACACGTAGACCAGCAGCGTACATTAACTCCAAGAGTGCTCGATCGCGAATGCCTTCTGCGGTCGAGATTTCGGGAGCCGCAAAAAGCCGATTGATCTCATCTTCCGTGAGGAATTTTGGCAGATATGCGAATCGTTGTGGCGTGTCAAGATCTTCAGCCGGATGACTTCTGATATGTCCATCAAGCATCAGAAAACGGAAGAGACCTCTAACCGAGCTCACAGCTCTCGCAACGGATGTTGGCGCAAGTCCCTCCTGCGATAATTCTGCAATCCACTTTCTGAGATCCTGACGCGTAAGATTTTGAATTGGCTGGCCGTGACTGCTGGCCCAAGTTTGTAGTCGACTCAGATCACGGCGGTAACTTTCGAGGGTGTGACGAGCAAGCCCTTTCTCAACCTGAATGTAGGAGAGAAATTCTTTGATGAGATCTCTTTCGGGCTCAGCCATCGAGCGACATTATAGTCTATATTCCTTATTCATAACGCAGGCACTCAATCGCATCCAGACGTGAAGCTTTCCTGGCCGGCCACACTCCGAATACCAGACCAACTGCCACTGAGACTGTAAGTCCAGAAATAACCGCCCAAGTGGGAATTGCTGCAGGAAGGCCTGGGACCAACAGCATAATCAATTTGCTTATGCCGACTGCCAACATTACACCCAGTACTCCGCCGAGAAAGGTAAGCGTCATTGCCTCAAATAAGAATTGCCGTACGATGTCTCGGCGGCGAGCACCTATTGCCTTTCGAATGCCGATCTCTTTTGTGCGTTCAGTCACACTCACAAGCATGATGTTCATCACGCCTATCCCACCTACCAATAAACCAAGGCTCGAGATGGCTATCGCGATCAGTCCAACCATTCCCGTGATACTGTCGAACTGCTCGATAAACTTGTCTGCGGTTTTGATGTCGAAGTTGTTAGGATCGCCGAACTTCACATTTCTGCGTCGACGCAGGATCTCCTCGGACTGCTGGAGGGCTTCAATGGTCTGTCCTGAATGAGCGCGGATAATGAGCAGAACGTAACCTCGAGCTGGAGCTATTTTTTGCGCCGTACGAAAAGGAATAAAGACCGCATTGTCTTCCTCATTTTCACCAAAGAAACCTGCTCTTCTCTTTTCGAGCACACCGACAATCTCAAAGTTGTAGCCTCCCATTCGAACTTTGGTACCGGCGATCTCATTCTGACCCGGAAAGAGTGCGTCGGCGGCGTTGACACCAATCACCATCACATTGCTTCGCTGCTGATCATCCAACTCAGTTATGAAGCGTCCATCACGCAAGACAATATTGCTGACATCGTCGTAGTTGGGCGACACTCCCTGTGTATTTGCCCATCGATAGTTGCGACCCTGATAGGTGATGTTGTCGTCAAAAGGACCACCACCGTAACCAACGTTGGGAGCGACATGAGCCACCTGTTCGACTGCCGAAGCTTGCGCGGCAATCGCTTGAGCATCGGCAACGGTCAAAGGTCTTCGGGTTCTTTCCGAACGGTCGACACCAACTCGAGGTCCAGTCGAGAGGTGAAACGCATAGATGTTATTGGTTCCATATTCTTCAATGATCGAAATTATGTTTTGGCGCAGTCCGGTGAGAATCGAAGCTATCGTGATAGCCGTCATTACACCGATAACGATTCCGAGCACCGTGAGGAAACTACGGAACTTGTGGGAGCGAACGCTGTTGAGTGCCATGGCGACAGTTTCCCTGAGCACGCTTTGAGGCATCCTGACTTTTATCCGGTTTACTACCATGTGATTCTTCAAACAGCTTGCGTAAGAGCCAGTATTGGATCGAGCCTCGCAGCCTTAAACGCTGGATAGATACCAGCAATCATTCCCACCAGTGAAGAAACAATTAAAGCGAGAAGTATGTAACCAATCGTGATTGTCATCGTGATCGAAGCGAGACTGGTGATCAGTTGGCAAACTCCCCAAGCCAGAAACAGCCCAATCATTCCGCCGAAAATACAGAGGATTGCGGACTCTATTAAAAACTGCAACAGGATCTGTTTTCTCGTGGCCCCAACAGCCTTTCGCAAGCCCACTTCAAACGTTCGCTCAGTGACACTAACCAGCATGATGTTCATCACAACAATGCCACCAACTATTAGAGTAATGAGCGTTATTGGCACAACGACCAAGGCTATCGTGCCAGTGAATTCATCTACCTGATTGTTGATTTCCTGAACGTTAACCAGGCCAAAGTCGTCCTCTTCATTTCCTTTTAGGCGGCGCTTGTTTCGCATGGCCACTCGCGCTTCTTCAATGGTTGCTTCGAAACTTTCGCGGTCCCTTGCCTTGCCATGTATCTGCAAGCCTCCCCGTCCGAACATCTGCATGTGGGTAGTCACAGGGATGTAAATCTGCCGGTCAAACGAGTCGCCGAAAAATGAACCCCGCTTCTCTTCAACACCAACAACCCGCATCGGTAGACCCCGCACCTTTAACGTCTTTCCAATGGGGTTCGTGTTTGGGAAAAACTTGTCTTTAATATCCCCACCAAGAACAACAACTAACGCCGAGCGTATTACCTCATCCTCAGAAATGAATCGACCTTCAGCTATATCCTTGTCTTCAATATCCACCATGTTGGCTGAAGTGCCAAACACCATGGCGCCGGGAAACTCCTTACCGTCCTGCTTGAGATCAGTGCCTGACTGTACCTGCGCCCCGACTTCAGTGCAGAGCGAACAATGGGCGCGAACCCATTCATACTCATCCCACGTAAGACGCTTATTTCTTCGGTTTGCTCGCTCAAACTCTTCGTCCGGAAGCCGGCTTGAGAACGCCATGCGGGCGATCATGAAATGATTAGCGCCAAGAACCTTGGCCACTTTGTCGACCACGTACGTATTCAACCCACTTATAGAGGCGCCAACGACTACGACTGAGGCTACGCCGATGATAATTCCTATGAGTGTGAGAAATGCGCGCAGCTTATGAGAAAAGATCGACTGCAAAGAGATCCTGAAGGCATCCGAATAGAAGGAGACAAAAGCTTTCATAAAAGCACGGGTCGTTAATCTGACGACGCTTCCGTGTACGACAATCATCAGGAAAAAGGTCCGTCAAACTTCAGTTTGACGTCCTCAACGCCTGAGCCTGAACAGAGAAATGTCTGTCAAATCTCAATTTGATGTCCTCATGGGTAATCAGGGGCGCCATTTAACCTGACGTCACCACTGAATCAACGACCTCGATGCCGATTTATTAACAGATCCTCAACTCAGTTCGCCGGCCGTTCCCGACGGCTTAATCGCAAACCGCTGCGCCCAGTTGATGCGACCTGTAACCTGCATCACAACGAAGAGCGTCACAATAGAACCGATGGTGATCGCCAGGCCTGTGAAGCCCCTGATAAAGAAGGCATAGGAAAACATCACCAGATAAACAAACTGAGCCAAAGCTGCCTCCCTGCTCGCGAAACGAATTCCAACGACAAGTCTGAGGTAGCTTATAACTAGAAAAATCGAGACAAAGGAAGAGATCACAAAGGCTAAGTGAATGGAAATGTGGTCAACTAGATAGGCGAGCAAGAGATGGAACGCAAAGAATCCAGCGGCCAGGAAGAAGTAGTTCATCGGATGAAGTTCGATGCCTCGCATGGTGGTAATGATCAACATCAGGAAAAAGAAGAAAAAGAGTGAGACGGGAGCGAAGAGACTTATACGTCCAGCAAGGGGGCCAGGTTGTAACTTTTCAGGCATGACCATCGCAATCTCATATCCTGACAAAAGGTTTTTGTAGGACCAGGTAAGGTCCCAGCCCTCCCCTGTTTCCTGCTTGTATGAGGGCGAAAGTGTATTGTCAGGAAAGTCGATGTCCCTAAAATTAGTTTTCATTTGTAGGTTAAAGTCACGTACCTGTGCGACATTACCGCCAAAGCTGTAGCGCCATTCATTGAGACCTTGCGAACGATAGCCGATCGTCAATTGGGCAGTTCGTCCGGCAGCAATTTTTGTGCTACCGGTGAGAGAGTTTTCGGCACTCTTAAGTTCGACAGGTTGACCGTCTACTGCAAAGGTCAAATCGTCGTAGATCGCCTGCTGTGTGGGGAACTTTAAAGTAAAGTCAACTAACTGTTCTTTGTCACTGACATTGCGAAAGCCGTAATTTCCCTTAAGAGCAACTTTATATGTGCTGTACCAGAGTAAGCCTTTCTGCCTGTGCTCCAGATCAAGAGCGACGTCAATCACACTGCTCTCCAACGGCAGCGGCGTTATAACTTCGTCCTGAAGAATCTTTTCAACCTTCTTGCCATTGACAAGTTGTTCTTCCTTTCGGGGAACTAACGACGTAAAGGATGCAGTTGGCGGGACCTGTTGTTGTGCTGAGCCCCAAGTGGAAGCTACACGATTGTGCGAGACCTCATCGAGCGAATAGGTTCTGGTGAAGATTGTACCGCCCAGAATGGCCCATGCCACAGACGTGCACACAAAAATGAAAGCTATTGCCATGATTCGTTTAGTCATCATATTCCTCCTTGTGGGTACTGATCTCACTGAACAAGTCCTGAAAGAAGCTGTTCCGTTTGGTTGATTCTCGGCGCGAGCCCACTTCACGACAATGTGGGAAACCACAGCAACCAGATGTGCGCTGCAACATGCGCTGCCTCTTCCACGCTTGAGGGACCGGAAAGTTTCAAGCTCGACCACTTTCGATAACCAAATGCGATCCACTCTTCTCGTCGACGTCTGGAAAAGAGCCGCGGCTAAAGAAAACGTGTCTCGCAAAGTGATTAATAAGAGGAAAACGGAGCCCTATTTCAAGCAATATCGGTTGCCGAATCCTACCGAGAAGTCGGCGCATCCATAATCGTGATGTAAACCGGAGCCGAAAATACTCTCCTGAGTATGTTTGGAAGGCTTCAGCCTCGCCCGTTTCAAGATATTTAAGAATCACGCGAGCCGCGAAGGTGGAAAGTCGCAAGCAAGGATCTAGACCCCCTGCGGTAAGAGGCGATACGGCTCCTGCCGCATCGCCGATCAAAAGGCCGTGAGAATTACTTATGCGGCGCAGGATTCCCCCGAGAGGGATTTTCCCACTGCGTCGCGAAACGTGAGACGCGCCGCTGAGATCGACAATTCCATCTAAATGCCTACGAAATCGAGCCAGTGACTCGACTGGATTGAAAAGCGCTGGATAGCCACCAACACCTACGTGGGCTTCCTCTCCGTCGTGAGCAAACCAGGCGATATAACCGGGAGCGATCTTTGGATCGAGAAAACAGTGTAGTCGTGGTGGTCCTGTGAGGGGGATATCTTTAAAAACGTCTTCTATCCCTACGATCCATTCTTGATTTGTATCGAGTTGGAGGTCTCGAGCAACACGAGAGTCAGCGCCATCGGCTCCCACCAGATACTTTGTTTTAACCCAGCGTGAAGAAGCTTTTCGATCCAGCCTGATCACGAGTTGACCTTTCAACGCGCTGAAACCAGCATAGCGGGTGCCTGGCAACCATGTAGCTCCGGCATGGACGCATTCCCCCAGGATACGGTTGTAAAGTTGCGCCATTCGCCCAATTCGAAACTCATCGTACGGACTTGATAAATCCAGCCTTCGCCGGGAGGGTGAGTAAAGAGTTACATGCCGAATAGCTGGACCAAGGCAGTCTTCTGGAATGTGAAAGTCTTCCAAGGTTCTCCGAACAAATATTCCAGTGGTCTGAATGCGCTCTTCGAGTGAAGTCTTCCGATCTACGAGAAGCACTTGTAAGCCTTGATGGGCCAGCAGGCGAGCCAAATGAAGACCCGCTAAACCGGCGCCGATAACTACAACATCGTATTGCTCCATCTATTTGGCTCTCACCGACAAAGTCAGTACGACCGCACGGTGGGTGGGACTCGGTCGCGTGGCAATATTCTCCCGCAAAGCCACCCGCGCGTGATCTCCTTACCAGGACGACCGCTCGTGGACGCGGCAGCGTCAAGTACTTTGCTCTTCAAAGCGGGAAGCCAAAAAAATTATTCGGATTTCCGCATCTGTGAAATAAGCCTTTCCATGTGTCCGAGGTAATTGTCCAAAGCCCTTCGACCGGCAGCAGTTAATTTGTACTCGGTCCGTGGCATCCGGCCTTCAAAGTATTTCGAACACGAAATGTAGCCCGCCTCTTCCAGCTTGCGAGCGTGCACACTGAGATTGCCATCCGTCGTATTCATCAAAGCTTTAAGATCATTGAACGTGAGTGATTCATTAGCTGCGAGAGCGCTCACAATTCCGAGTCTGAGTCGTTCATGAATTAGCCGATCTAGCGCTGGCGCCGAGCTGCCTGGTTTTCCAGGTTGAGAATCCAACTCGCGTCTCTTGGTAGTTGTTTTCTTGACTGCAGACTGTCTAGCCACCATACCTCCTTGCGATGAGAAATCCGAATACAATATGCAGACCGCCAAAGCCGGCTGCTAAAAGCCAATTTGTCACCTCGATGGGAGCAAATAAGGCCGCTGCACCCAACACCATAAAGCAAAGGCCCATAACGGGAATGATGCTGACGGAAAACATACCGCCTGTCACAACAGCGGTTCCGTAGAGTAAGAGCCAGAGCCCGGGAATTACATTTGTTAGACCGGCTCGATAGAGAACCACTGTCAACAGCACTCCAGCAATTAATGGCGGAGAGAGACTAAAGGCGACTTTGCGGCCAGGTCCTGATAGCAGCGGCATCCCCAGTCGTCTCGCTTTTCGGTCCATTGACCAGCCAGCAATTAATAGCGCCACAACTGCCTCGCCAATCCAAACTCCAAGCCAGGCCCTAAAAGAAGATTGGTAGGCACCAAGGCCTGCGGCGATAAGTGCTGTGACCCCAATAGCCACCTCGCCCCAGCCGGAAATACCTGTAAATGCCGAGGCACGTTCCATCGTTTCGCGGATGAAGCGCAGATTATCCATCGCTCGCTCATGCAAAGCGGGCGGCGTCCCTTTTGTTATTGGCGGCGTTACCAATCTCATTGTTCTTGCCGAGGCCATATTAAGCTCGAGGTGTTACTCAGTCAAGTACTTTGCAATGCAGAGCAAGTGGCTGGAACCCTCAACAGCATGGGCATTCAGCGACTTGCTTTTTCCAACCGTTCCACATCAGCAAGGTCCTGCAGACGTGCCGAGGATTTCTTATTTGTGATTAAGTGGTGACGTGAGATTACAAAGACAGAAGCCGCGCCGAAAACAGTTTCGAACCGGTCCGGCCATGCTTCTGTAAAATCTACTCCATCGATCTCGGTGATGATATCAATCCGTAAAGGCGGGACACCAATCTGGAAGATAGTTCCTACCGTGCTCAGGTCTTCCTCAGTGAGGTCGCGAATTGGCGCCCCGAAAGCACTGAGCGCCCTTAACACTCTTTCAGCGTTTTTACGAGTTGGATTAACCCAAACATCGAGATCCTTCGTCGCGCGCACATGACCATAGGCCGCCATCGCATGTGCACCAACGACAAGGTACTCAACGTTCTCGGCGTTGAACGCGAGTAATAGTTCGCTGAAGTCTGGGCTCATCGGTTAGCTTCTTATTCCAGGCGAGACAGAGTTTAGTGAGCGTCCATACGGCTTCTATTCGCTCTGCGGGAGAAGAGGCGCTCCAGTCCAGCTCAATAGGTTCTGGAGAACCGTCGCGAATGACTCGGACAGTGATCGTTGAGGATCGAGGTGGCCTGCGCATTAGGCTAATTATATCACGCTCGAGCGGTCTCACTTGTTCTTCAATGCCTTCTCTAAAATCTCGGCCTGCTCGAGTTGATGAATCGAATATGATCCTGTTGCGGGGCTTGCCGAAGCTACTCGACCAATGTAACGCGGTCGGTCGAATGCGGGTACGATTCTCTCCAACCGAGGCTCAACAAAGGTCCAGCCACCCATGTTCTGTGGCTCTTCCTGAACCCACACCAATTCTTTCGCATTTTGGTAACGGCTCAACACCTCCTGAAGCATCTTACGGGGAAACGAATAAAATTGTTCGAGCCGGATAATGGCGCAGTTGTTTGCTTGCTCCGACTTCCTTCGGGCGTCAATCAAATCGTAATAAACTTTTCCGCTGCAAAGGATTACCCGCTCGACTGACCCATTATCGTCAATCTCCGCATCATTGATTACAGGCTGAAATCCACCTGTTACCAACTCGTCCAGATTGGAAGACGCAGCAGGCAGGCGCAGCAAGCTCTTCGGAGTCATCACCACTAGCGGACGTTCCATCCCCGGTTTTATCTGTCTCCGCAGCAGATGAAAGTATTGCGCCGGAGTTGTCGGGTAGCACACCTGAAGATTATTTTCGGCACAAAGCTGAAGGAATCTTTCCAGGCGTGCACTCGAATGTTCAGGCCCTTGCCCTTCGTAACCATGAGGTAACAACAATCCAAGTCTGGAAGTCTGTTTCCACTTGTCTTCCGAAGCAGCAATGTACTGGTCAATGATCACCTGTGCTCCGTTGGCGAAATCCCCGAACTGAGCTTCCCACAAAACTAGTGCGTCTTTAGCTACTACCGAATAGCCATACTCAAATCCAAGCACGCCTTCTTCGGATAGTGAGCTGTCATAGACTTCGAAGCGTGCTTCGGGACTTGCGGCCGAACGTAGTTCCGAAAGTGGTGACCAAGGTTTTCCAGTTTGCGTGTCATACAACACTGCATGACGTTGACTGAAGGTTCCTCGACCCGAATCCTGTCCGCTCAAGCGCACACGTGTTCCATCTAATACGAGCGAGCCAAAAGCGACAGCCTCAGCAAATGCCCAATCTACCGGCACAGCACCTTCACCCATCTTTGCGCGCCTAGCCAATTGGCTGACCATCTTCGGATTGATATTGAATCCTTCAGGGACGACCGCAATCTTCTGAGCAATCTCCTTTATCTGTTCTGCTGGCGTTCCCGTCTCGATTACCTCTGACCCATCAAGCTCCTCAACAACACTAATCTGCACGGCTGGCTTACGTGACACAATCTCCTTGGCACGAGCAAGGGCGTCTTCATAACGACGCACCCGCTCATTAATCATCGCGTTAACACCAGCCTCATCAATTACCCCCTCCTTGATCAACCGATTCGCATAGATAGTGCGAACGCCAGGATGGGCCTTGACCCTTGCATACATCAAAGGCTGCGTATAACTCGGTTCATCGGTTTCGTTATGACCCAGCTTCCGGAAACCCACCACATCAAGCACCACGTCTTTGTTAAACTCCTGGCGAAAGTCGAGTGCAATCTGCAGTGTTCGGTAAGCAGCTTCGGGATCGTCGCTATTGATATGGAAGATCGGCAGTTGAGTCATGCGAGCAACATCGGTCGAATAGATTGTTGACCGACCAGCTTCTGGTGAAGTTGTAAAGCCAATCTGGTTATTTATGATGATGTGAATTGTGCCGCCAGTGCGGTAGCCCTTCAAATCGGCAAGGTTTAGAGTCTCCATCACAACGCCCTGACCGGCAAATGCCGCATCACCGTGAAGGAGCACAGGCATGGCCTTATCAATAACATCTGCGCGGCCGACTCCTAGTCTGTCCTGCATTGCATCCTGACGAGCTCGAACCATTCCTTCAACGACCGGGTCTACTGCCTCGAGATGACTCGGATTGGGTGAAAGCGTGAGACTCACCTTGCGACCACTCGCAGTGTCGCGTTCGCCGACTGCACCCTGGTGATACTTAACATCCCCCTCGTCCGCCGGGAAGGCAGGATGCGCTGAGCCTTCAAAGGCCGCAAAAATTCGCTCGCAAAACTTCCCAATAACATTTGCTAAGATATTCAACCGACCTCGATGGGCCATGCCAAGGGTGATGTCTTCAACGCCGCGCTCAGCCGCACCTTCGATTAACTGGTCCAGAAGAGGAATGATGGTTTCGCAGCCTTCAAGCGAAAATCGTTTTTGACCCAAGTATTTCGTATGAAGAAAGCGCTCGAACTGCTCAGCCGAAATTAACTTCCATAAAAGCTGCTTTTTGACTTCATTTGGAATTGCCTCGGGATGAACGAACTGCCTTCTAATCTGTTCGCGTATCCACAGCTTCATCTCCTTGCTCTGGATGTGGCGGTATTCGATACCTACTTTGCCACAGTATGCTCGCTGAAGGATGTTAAGAATCTCGCGTAGAGTGGCGCTTTCTACTCCTCCCAAACCACCGGTTACGAACTCTCGATCCAGGTCCCAGATTGTTAGTCCATAAGTCTCGATATCGAGTTCGGGGTGATAAAGAATTGGCATCGCGTGCAAGGGATCGATGTCAGCTATCAGGTGACCACGCACGCGATAGGCGTTGATCAACTCCATTACCCTAGCCTCTTTAATCGTTTGTTCCCGTGTTTGATCTCCAGCATGGAAGAAAGGATTACGATCGAAGTTCCAGCGTAGTGGGGGATAGAGAATTCCGAGATCCAAAAAGACGTTGTCATAGAAGCTGTGTTGTCCGATGAGCAACTCATGCACACGCGCCAAGAACGCCCCCGATTCAGCTCCCTGAATCACTCGATGATCGTAAGTACTGCTAATAGTGATCGCTTTGCTCACCCCAAGCTGTGACAATGCGTCCGGTGCCATCGCCTGATATTCCGCCGGGTACTCAATCGCGCCAGTAGCTACAATGAGTGACTGTCCAGCCATCAGACGTGGTGTTGAGGCGACAGTTCCGATGGTTCCAGGATTGGTGAGTGAAATTGTGGTTCCCTGAAAATCATCGACTTGAAGTTTTCCTTCTCGAGCTCTCTTGAGAATGTCATCATACGCATCCAAAAACTCGGAAAAACGCAGCTTGCCCGCATCCTTGATATTTGGTACGAGCAGCGATCGAGTCCCGTCTTTCCGTGCAATGTCAATCGCGATCCCAAAATTGATCTTTTTTCTTTGCAAGCGTGAGGGAGTGCCATTCACGATCCCGAACCCATCGTTTAGCTGCGGATACTCATCAAGAGCTCGCAGGATGGCCCAGGCAATCAAGTGAGTATAAGAAGCCTTACCACGTTCATTTTCGCCGAGATGTTTGTTGACGATCTGCCGATTCTCTTCAAGTAGCTTTACGGGAATACGTCGTTGAGATGTTGCAGTCGGAACAGTGAGGCTAGCCTCCATGTTTTCGACAATCTTTAGCGCAGCACCACGAAGTGGTGTAGCCTCTCCTTCAGGTTCTGACTCGGCGGCAGGTGTGACAACGCGCTCCTGAGCCCGAGGCGCTGTGGTCGAGGAGGACGCTGGCTTTGCAGGCACTACAACGGTTCTTGCGGTTCTGGATCCGTTCCCAGTTCCATCTTCTCTGATACCAAGTAACTCACTGAAATATGAACGCCAGGATTCGTCGACCGAATTCGGATTAGACCGAAAACGACTGAGTAGGCTTTCTACATACGTTGCATTTGCCCCAAAGTTTTCTGCAATTACTTCGGATAAATCAGTTCGTGGTTTCTCTGCCACTTTTCTCACCTCTATGATATTGTGCGTTGCGCTAAGACTATCACCTTCGTAAGACCAATGCATCCGCGTCGAACACCTGCAACTCAAAACAAAAACCAAGCCGCAAGAATCAGTTCGTAGGGATCTCGCCTTACGTAACCATGATTGCAATACCCTCTAAAGCTTTGCGGCTTTGCGTTTTTGTTTTTCGGTTTTGCACCGGTGTCTTTGCGTTACTTTTCGGTTGAACCGCACTCGTACTCTTCACAAGTTGCGGTATAATCAGCTCGTTTAAATGTCAGCTTAGCAAGTCTTCCGTGCCACATCCTTAGCAGTTTAACTGATAAAAGAGGTCCTATGCCGCAAGGTTCCTTTTGGGTAACTCCGCGTTTACTTCTTGCCCTTGCTCTAGCCCTCATTATTCTTTTTGTTGCTTTCGGATACTTTCTTGTCTCTCAGCCTGTAACAACGATAATCCTTGTAAGGCATGCGGAGAAGAACATCGAAGCTAACACTTCCAACCCTGACTTGAGTACGTTGGGTCATGAGCGAGCAGAAGAGTTGGTCCATGTTCTCAGCAATGCTGGCATTCGTGCTATTTATGCTAGTCAGTACTTGCGAACGCAACAAACAGTCGATCCAATCGCAGCTCGACTGGGCCTGCGGATAAACGAGGTCGACGCCAACAATACTCCTGAACTCGTCAGACGCATCAAGGTGGCCCACAAGGGAGAGGTAGTATTGATATCGGGACACAGCAACACTGTTCCTGAAATCATGACAGCCATAGGTGTAGCGCAAGCACCTGAGATACCTGACAGCGAGTACGACAACTTGTTTGTTGTAACAGTCTCCGCCTTGAGCGGCGCCAAAATGCTCAGGCTTAAATATGGACATAACGTCATTAGTAAACCCCTTGACTAATGGTGAAAACAGATGAAGAAGTCAAAAAACCAATTGTACCCAGCCCTCGATCAGTCCAACCGGAGGACCTTTATAGGACGCATTATTGCCATTGGCGCAGCGGCTACGCTTCCAACCTCTGTGGCGTCCGCTCAAACTCCTTTGGCAAGTCCTACCCCTGCCTCAAGCCCATCGCCATCTCCGCAGCAGCCCTTGCGAGTGACAAAAGAGATGTTGCGAGGAGCCGAGCAACTCTTTGGTATCGAATTAACTGATGCTAATAAGGAGATGGCCCTCCAGAATGTGAACACCAACCTCGAGAGATATGAAGCACTGCGAAAGACCGAGATTCCTTTGGACACTGAGCTCGCGGTGCGCTTTCATCCGGCTCTTCCAGGTAAATCCTTTCAAGTAAAGTCAGAGAAGATGAGGCTGAGCAAGGTGCAGTCGCCTCAATTCAAGTCTGTTGAAGATCTTGCGTTTGCTCCTGTTACTCAACTCGCTGAACTGGTACGCACTCGTAAGATCTCACCAGTTGAACTAACCAAAATGTACCTCGCTCGCCTGAAACGTTATGGGCCACGCTTAAACTGTGTAGTGACACTTACGGAAGAACTGGCATTATCACAGGCCGCAGCCGCGGAACACGAAATCAATCGAGGCAGATATCGAGGTCCATTGCACGGCATTCCCTGGGGAGCTAAAGACTTGCTGGCCACTCGAGGTATTCGCACAACATGGGGAGCTGAACCTTACCGTGATCAAATCATCGACTACGACGCAACAGTCATCGAACGGCTACAGGCTGCGGGAGCTGTTTTGATTAGCAAACTTTCGATGGGAGCGCTGGCGCAAGGTGGTCGGTGGTTCGCAGGAATGACAAGAAATCCATGGCAGGTTGAAGAGGATAGGATTGGTTCAAGCGGCTCCTCGGCAGGTTCGGCTTCTGCAACGTCGGCAGGACTCGTTGGATTCTCTATCGGGACTGAGACTTTGGGTTCAATTGTTTCACCCTCATCACGTTGTGGCGTCGTAGGACTGCGACCAACCTATGGACGCGTCAGCCGTTATGGCGCGATGGCACTGAGCTGGACTATGGACAAGATTGGTCCCATCTGCCGCAGTGTCGAAGACTGCGCTATAGTTTTGAATTCCATCTATGGCCCAGATCAGCGTGATTTGACTGTTGCCGCCGTACCATTCAACTGGAACGCTGAGCGACCTCTAAGCCAGATACGAATAGGTTACCTTAAGGCAGAATTTGACCAGCAACAGGAGCGTGAAAGGAAGGCTATTTATGCGGACGCACTTGCAGCCCTCAGATCTGCTGGTGCGCAGCTAGAAGAGATTTCGTTACCGACGTTCTCGACTGCGGCTCTACGCATAATACTCGTTGCTGAAGCTGCAACTGCTTTTGACGACCTCACCCGTTCAGGTGGTATCAACCAATTGTCAGGACAAAGTCCAAACGACTGGCCCAACACGTTTCGCAGCTCAAGGTTTATTCCTGCCGTCGAGTACATCCGGGCACAACGCGCGAGAACTCTGCTAATGGAAGAGATGGATCGGCTGATGTCAAAGTGGGATGTCTTCGTTTCACCGGCGCCTGGCAGCGCCAGTTTATTAATTACTAATCTTACCGGACACCCCGCTGTTGTGACACCCTGTGGATTTATCAAAGATTTGCCCCAGGCAATCATGTTCACCGGTGGTCTATACGATGAGGCTGCCCCGCTACGAGTCGCGCTCGCTTTTGAGAAGGCTACCAAATGGCACACTATGCATCCGAAGCTTGACGAGGCTTGATGGGTTAAAGATAGGTACTTAGAAGGCGAGGAAGATCGATAACAAGGGCGATCGAGCCATCGCTTAATTCTGTAGCCCCAGCTATTCCGGGCCATCGCGCTGCGTGGCGGCCAAGGCTGCGAACCAACACCTCGTTACTTCCTTCTATCCCATCCACCACCACCCCGATACGCTTCACAATCTTTTGTTTTTCATCCCTTTCGTCGGATAACTGACAAACAAGAACGTTAACAGGCTTGCTCGAGGCAATAGACGTTACTGTTTGGCCTAACAATGTGCAAAGAAAAACCAGTGGTAGCGTTTCATTCTTCCAAATGACTGATCCAAGACCTTCTGTCATCTCACAATGGTCAATACTTACAGGTTCGTTAGCCACAACAATCTTCGAGTCGATGAGATAGCGACTTCCGGATGAGACTACAGTCACTGAATCCAGCAGGCCGATTGTCATCGGGAGAAGTATTTCAAACACCGAGCCCTGTCCCGGGCTGGTTGAAACCCGAATTTCCCCGCCGACCTGCTCGACTGCGGTCTCCACTACGTCTAATCCAACGCCTCTACCAGAGACGGTCGAAGGGAATGAGGCAGTCGAGAAACCCGGTCTGAAGATGAGTCTTAGCGCCCGCTCACTGTCCACGATGACTTCCTCATCAACAATGCCCCCAGCAATCGCGGCCTTAGCAATGGCGGAGACGTCAATTCCGCGACCATCATCACTTACTTTAAGGCGATTTAGACTTCCCTCATTGATAAACCGGATGCTCACCTTACCAATTGGAGCCTTGCCCGACCGTTCACGTTCTGCAGCACCTTCAATAGCATGGTCCACAGCATTGCGAACCAGATGTACCAAAGGATCGGCTACCGCATCGGCTAGCAATTTGTCGAGTCGATGTTCGCCACCAATAATCTCTATATTGACTTGCTTGCTGGCAGAACGTGCTGCGGAGTAGCCAGCTCGCGCAGCACGTTTCAGTATACGCTCGACAGGTACTAATCGAAGTTGGATGATCTCCTGCGCGAGAGCTCTAAACGAATGCCTGATATTAACGTCTCTTTCTTCGATTTCTCGCTTAACTTTCCCGGTGGAAGCCGTTCTCGCAAAGTCGAGTATCTTCGCTGTAGCACGAGATAATTCGTGAGTAGAGGAAATAAGATGGTCGAGAGCCTCCAAGTCAGTTCTGATGAAATTTGAAATCGTCCAGCCGTGGGCAATACCCGACTCTCCGCTAAGCTTCTTATCTTTACCTTTGCCGAAAGTGGTGCCTTCGGCTGTGACGTCAACCTCACTGATAGAGGTCCCGGGGATAATGGCCGTGGCATTTACTACGTCTTCTAAAGCAGCCGACCTCGAATAAAGTATTCGGAGATTGATTTTATCCGGACGCGTGGCATCAAGTGTCGGCAAGGTTGTTATGGTTTCACCTTCCTGCCTAAGGATATCGTTCAGATGCTCGAAAGCGTCTTCTAAACTCGCAACTTCGAAGCTGGTGTCGATCAGAAACAATCGTGAACCCTCATTTAAAATCTCGAACAGCAGGTGCTTCTTGTCTTCATTTAGAGAAGCAGCTACATCGGAAGGGAGTTTGCTCAAGATCCGTTGGTTGTCGCTCGCGATCTCATCCAATCTCACGCCATTGGACAACATCTTCTTATCGGGATCGGGCGATTGGCTTTCTTGAGAGGTGGTAGTACTCAGGCTTTTGGATAGAGAGTCTGCTGCCACTTCAAATTGGTGAAGCACTGAATCGTTCAGTTTCAGGCGGCCGGCTCGCACATTGTCCAGTAGACTCTCAAACTCATGAGCCGCTTTACTAAGGACCACAAACTCGGCTGCAGCTGCAAGCCCCTTGACGCTGTGCACCCGTCGAAAGACTCGATCAATCAAGCTGCGTCGCTGTCGTCCTTCATGCTGGAGCTCGCGCAACTCATCCAGATCAGACAAGATCTGTTCGATAAGCTCCTCGGCTTCAGCTAAGAATTCGTGTGTAGTTTGTTCCACGGCGGCAGAACTCGATGCCTAATTTGATAAGAAGTTTACTGCTTCGCCCTTGAGCTAGGCTGTGGCGTTTGGTCCTCAGAACTGCCTCAGGAAGAGGGCGGCGTGGGATTCTCGTCTGCGCTGTCTTCATCAGATTCTTCAGATCCCTCAGCATCGTTCTGTGGTTGCTGTTCGTCAAGGTCTCGCTTGATCGCATCAAGAATACCATTAATGAATTGAGTTGCTTCGTAGGTGGAGAAGCGGCGAGCAATTTCGAGTGCTTCATTGATGGCGACGGTACGAGGTGTCGGTTCATATAAGAACTCGTACACTGCCAGGCGTAAGATGTTTCTATCGACGATCGCCATGCGTGAGATGCGCCAGTGTTCGGCGCGAGAACGGATGCGCTCGTCGAGTGTTTCAAGCTGCGCCAGCGTTCCTGCTGCAAGTCGCGTAGCGAAGTCACGCGCGGGCTGCTCAATCTCAGCTTCGCCAAGCTCAGCCCAGTAGGACCGCACCACCTCATCTGGTGGAGTATCGGCAACATCAGCCGCAAAGAGCATTTGCAAGGCGCATTCGCGCGCCTTACGTCGCGAACCCATATGTCAAATTACCCGTGACGCATGATGAGAATTAAAGCCGCATCAGCCTTCACTTTGAAAAGCGTCTTTATAAAGATTGACTAACTCGACCGCCGCCATAGCTACCTCAAAGCCTTTGTTGCCATGTTTCGCTCCGGCGCGGTCAATCGCCTGCTCGAGAGTGTCCGCTGTCACAACTCCAAAAAGAACCGGAACACCCGTTACCATGCCCGCATGGGCAATTCCTTTAGCAACTTCGCCCGCTACATAGTCGAAATGCGGAGTTTGCCCACGGATAATTGTACCCAGACAAACTATCGCATCAAAGTTTCCGGATTCGGCAGCCTTTCGCGCCAACAATGGAATCTCAAAAGAGCCGGGCACACGATAGACCTGCACTGAATCGTCGTGGGCGCCAAGACGCTTAAAGGCGTCAATTGCACCAGAGACTAGACGGGAGGTTATGAAATCATTCCACCGACTAGCAACTATCGCAAACCGAAAGCCTTCAGCCTTCAAATGACCTTCGTGGATAACAGGTGGCAAATTGTTAGGTTGCTCCGTTACACGGTGTTGCAAAGGCTTTCGCAGTATAGGTGAAGGTCAAGCAGCCATCAAGTTTGATGAGAAAAGAAAAGCTCAGTTGCTTTGACATTCAATTTCGCGCACTCTGTCGTAGATGTCGTGATAGTCGTTTTATCTTTTTACGCTGAGTGTAATTGTCAAGTGCCAGTAAACTTAGCAACCCTCTTCTCTAAAAAAGCCCGCGTGCCTTCCTTCATGTCTTTAGTGCCAAACAGTCGCGCAAAGCATTCCGCCTCAAGAGCCAAGCCATCTTCAAGTGTCAATGGCATTCCATCGACCACGGCTCGCAAGCACGCACGAACAGCCAACGGCGCCTGTTGTGCAATGTCACTTGCCAACATCTCAACTTGCGAGTAGAGAGCAGCCGACTCACAGACCTGATTTATGAGACCAATTCGAAAAGCTTCGGTCGCACTGATCCTTCTCCCTGTTAATATGATCTCGAGGGCACGCGCCCTTCCAATCTCTCGAGCAAGTCGCTGTGTGCCGCCGTACCCCGGGGTCACTCCCAAAGTGGTTTCAGGCAAACTAAACTCTGCGTTTGTGGAAGCAATCCGCAAATGACAGGCAAGCGCCAATTCACAGCCACCACCAGCAGCGATACCATTAATGGCGGCAATCACTGGAACGGAACAGTGCTCAATCTGTTTACACAATTCCTGCCCCTGAATCGCTAAATCGCGGGCTCCATTCTCATCAACTTTGACTAACCTGATTATGTCAGTACCAGAGCAGAAAGCTCGTCCGTTACCTGTTATGACGACAGTTCTTAGATTCTCTTCTCGCTCGATTCTCTCGAAAGCTATTCGGAGATCATCCATCATCTGACGCGTTAGCGCGTTGAGGTGGTCCGGTCTGTTAAGTCTAATTGCGACCAGCCGCTCACGCCGCTGGTACTGAACTACCGTCATTGAATCCTCTTTTCGACAGATGAGACCGCGCTGTGGCTAGACCCATCAAACAATATTCATTGGCGTCGGATTCTTGGGATCTTGAGTGTAATCGTAGAAACCACGCCCAGACTTTCGACCGTAAAGCCCAGCCAAAACCATGCGCTTAAGTAAAGGCGGAGGCGCAAATCGCTTCTCACGAAATTCAGCGAACATTATTTCCGCAATGTAGTATGTCGTATCCAGCCCTACGAAATCGCCAAGGGTGAATGGTCCCATGGGGTATCCACATCCAAGTTTCATAGCGTTATCAATGTCAACTATTGAACCTACTCCTTCTTCAAGGGCTCGAATTGAATCGAGCATGTAAGGCACAAGCAAACGATTTACAATGAAGCCTGTCTTGTCTTCAGCACGGACCGGAGTCTTGCCAAGCCTTTTGCCGAATTCGATTGCCTGCTCATAAACGCTTGGGTCCGTCAGTATTGTTCGCACTACTTCCACGAGCTTCATTATCGGTACTGGATTAAAGAAGTGCAGGCCGATAAAGCGAGCCTGACGCTCCGCTGAGGTTGCTGTCATCATTTCTGTGATTGAGATCGAGGATGTGTTAGAAGCGAAGATAGTCTCTGGTTTGCAAATTCCATCAAGCTGTCTAAAGATGGCTCGCTTCTCTTCAAGATTCTCGATAATAGCTTCAATTATGATGTCGCAGTCACCAAAATCCTCAAATGAAGTGGTTCCCGAAAGATGACTCATGATCTCTTTCTGCTGCTCAGGAGCTATTGTTCCTTTTTCAACAAACCTGGAAAGAGATTTCTCAATGTTCGCAAACCCTTTCTTAATGAGTTCGTTGGAAACTTCGCGAACAATTGTTTCAAAGCCTGCACTCGCAGCTGTCTGAGCGATCCCAGAACCCATTAGTCCACAGCCCAACACTCCTACTTTCCTTATTTCCATTTGTGATGTCTCCTGTCTATTAAACTGGCTTACAAACTCTTATGTTGTTCCGATCTTTCTGAGCCATCGATTGTAGTTCCTTTTCCAAGTGTCGAATTCCGCCACCAAATTCTGGCGTTGTTCATCATGATGCTTTTCTCCGCCACCCTTGGCGGGGAGCTTTTTCGCTTCACTGAGCAGAAACAAAAGCGCCTCACGCAACTCGACAGCCTCCTGACTTAAATTCGGTGCTTCTTCAAGTCGCTGGATAGCTGCATCGACGTCACTAATATCTTTCTCATGAAGGGCGCTGTACAAAACTTCCTGACCAGCGTTGATTGCAATTGAAAACTGTACGAAATCATTGGGTTTCCAGTAATTCCTGCTAGCTTGAACTCTGAGGTAGGGAGGCTGAGGGTCGTTTAGGTGCTGGGCAACTTTGACAAAACTAACAGCCACAACACCCAGAGCGACCACCTGCATGACACGCCATGTAATGGCAACGCTAGGGCGCTGTCCCGGCCTGCGATAACCGATAAATAGAGCTAGCAGCCCACCCATCAACAACCCTCCAAGGTGAGCAGCGTTATCTATCAGACCTCGTCCTACATAACCTATGAAAAGGTTAAGCACAATTATCGGCATTAGCCCTATCCCAAAAGCTCTCTTGAATCCCTCTGGAAGCTCGCGACGATACTTAATTCCAAAAACAAACAGCACACCTACCAGACCAAACAAGGCTCCCGAAGCCCCCGCTGACGGCGCATCCATTCCTTTGAAGAGGAATCGCCCAATCCAACCGAAGGAAGTTTCTGGAGTGACGACTGTAAGGTAACTGCCAACGACTCCAGCGGTTCCTGATAAAACCCAAATCACCACGAATCTTGCTGAGCCATATAGCCTTTCAACATAAGGACCAATGATCCACAACCCATACATGTTCACCAGCAGGTGAATTAGGCCTACATGCACAAACATGGGAGTAACAAAACGCCACCATTGATTCTGTTCGTCAATTAATCTGTTCAGTTTGGCGCCAAAGGCGACTAGAACCTCCTGAGGAAACATCCACAAAGTCCCATTAAATTTCGAGCTTGCTTCCCACATTAAGAAGAATACGAAAAGATTGGCGACAAGGAGTAAAATTGTAAATTTGTAAGGACGATTAAGGATTGCGTGTGCGAATCTGAGCGTCTCGCGATCAGGAGTGGGCCTAGATGCTTGAAGTCGAGAAGTGTCGGTTATAGGTTCGTTGCAAACAGCACAACTCGCTTCGCCGGCCCCAACGATTGCACCGCAGTTCCGGCACATGGTTGGCCGTGATTCCTTAGCTATGCTTGGCCCTTTCTGAGACAAAAGCCCTTCACAACAAAGCGCGATGCCTCACGATTGAAGTCATCACGCCAAAAACACACTTAAAACAAGTCCGATCTAACGCGGTGAACATCTTACAATGAACTGCTAAAAACAAGTAATCGGAGATTACTGCGGACCGCAGCTAATACCCCGATCTAGAGTTCCAGATGTGGCGTGAGGTCGCTAACACGATTAGCGACCAAAGTCCTCGAGAAGACTTACTAAGTCGTCAGCATGCTCCTCTTCAACGGCGAGTATTCCTTCCATCATGCGGCGGCTGGTTGGATCGTCATTCCCCAAGTAACGGATCATGTCCCTGTAGCTATCAATAGCGATCCGTTCGGCCACCAAATCCTCCTTGATCATTTCTACAAGACTGTCACCCTCAATATATTCAGCGTGGCTTCGGGTAAGCAGTCCCTCCGGTGAGAAGTCTGGCTCGCCGCCGAGTTGTACAATTCGCTGCGCGATTTGATCCGCATGCCCCTGCTCGTCATTGGCATGCTGTAGAAACTCTGCCGCAACACTTTCAGCATGTATCCCTGTAGCCATGAAATAGTGACGTTTGTATCGCAGAACGCAGACTATCTCTGTGGCAAGCGCCTCGTTCAAGAGCTTTATGACTGTTTCGCGATCAGCTGTGTAGCCCTCGGTAACAGCGCCTTGCTCGATATGACGCCGGGCACGTTCGCGCAACGTCATAACGTCGGTAAGAAACGGTTTATCAGACACAACTTAAACTCCTAAGTTTCAGCGTTAGAATTCGGGGAAGATCGATATTACGCTTGGCAAGTAGTAGTAGCAAGCCGCTAAGAAGTGCGGAAAGTGCGGTCAATCTTGAGCGTTGATACGAGTCTCAACCGAGATCTCACTTCCAGCAGTCGCCTCATTCGTTACTTCAATTGGCACCTTCCAAACCAATGTTTTGATCCTACATGTTCCGGTGTTGTCCTCACGGCAGTAAAACAGAGTGAGTTGCACTCGAAGTTCAGCTTGGCCTGAACTTAAGGTGCGAAACGGCAGGAGCAATGGAAGTTTTAGATCTTTGGAAGAGCCTCTTACAAACTTTTCTTCGCTAGAACCAACGCCCAAAGTAAGATGTTCCGATCCGTTTTCAACCGAGACTCGATAGCGTTGCGGTGCAGCAGGATTCAGATGATAGCCAAGCGGCAGATCCACGGTGACTTTCACATTTCCTTCAGCACCCCCTAGGACACGCTGCATCATCAGCTTTATCTCTTGCGAGTTCGGCTCACTTTCAAAGTCTGACTCGAAAAGGTTGCTGGATTCTGGAGGCTCCAGCCCTCTTATCACTAGAGTCGACGTTTGGCTAGTGCTTAAGTCAACAACACGTATCGCATGATTATTTGTATCGGCAACATACAACTTACCGTTTGCTACAGACAATCCACCCGGCTCATAAAAAGCGGCAGACTTGCCATCCCTTTGCCCCGGCTTTCCCGTACCAAACAGTGTCTTGACGGTCCTTGTTCCAGGATTTAGCTCCTTTATCTTGTGATTGTAAGTGTCAGCAATAAGGATCCTGTTGTTGATCGCGCAAAGACCGAGTGGGTGTTGGAGACGCACTTCATCACCAGTTCCGTCAACATCACCAAACTCGAACAAGTCACCACCCACTAATGTTTCAACCCTAGCTTTGCTCAGATTGATGGCTCGGATGATGTTTGATTCACTATCAGCAACATAAAGTCTGTCCCCGATTGTGGTGAGTCCGGAAGGCTGAGCAAAGCCCGCCTCGAGCAAAGATCCATCGAGACGCGCCTCGCGACCCGAACCGGCAAACGTTGAAAGCTCCCTGTGTTCGAGGTCGAGTTTCCAGATCTGATGCGGGCCAGCCATTGCAATGTATAAAGTTCGTGTCACAAGGTGCAGATCCCATGGTGAATTTAGACCGATACTTCTGGCCGGTCCTTGTTTAAGATACTCATGAGACTGCTTTCCAGTACCCGCTACTGTATCGACGGTTTTTCTTTTTAGATCAACCCTTCGAATCAAATGATTTCCAGTGTCCGCGATATAGAGAAGGTCACCGCCTAACGCCATGCCCTGCGGCCGATGAAAGCTGACCTTATCAAATCCGCCATCAAGAGCCCCAATCTCGCCTGTCCCGATAGTTTCCAGAAGAGTGCCGTCGAGCTTCGTAACTACTATGCGATTGTGATTCGAGTCGGCGATGAATAAGCGGTCGCCTCCGCCATCGGCTAAGATCTTCCCAGGAAAGGCTAAGGGAAGATCGCCCACCTTCGCGCGCTCAAGCGTTAATTGCAGTGGCACCTCGTTCAACTCACCACGCGCACGAAATTCATCAATCGTTTTAGTAATAGCCTCATCAATAACGTCGTAATTGCCTTCTCCTGATACTGCCCCTATAACATAGCCCGCCGGATCTATAAGCACTTGTGTGGGCCACGCCCGAATTCCGTAACGCCTCCAAACCGCAAACTCTGCGTCGTTGTAAACCGGATGCTCAATCTCATACCGCAGAATTATGCGGCGGATGTTCTCAGTATCCTTTTCATTATCAAACTTAGCGGAGTGCACACCGATTACAACTAACTGATTGGGATATTTTTCTTCGAGTTTTTTTAAATCAGGAATAATGTGAATGCAGTTAATACAGCCATATGTCCAAAAATCCAGTAGGACAACCTTCCCTTTTAGTCCTGTCAGGGAGAGCGGTCGATCAGTATTTAGCCATCCACGGCCACCCGTGATTTCTGGAGCACGCACTCTTGCTCGTTCCTGATTTGCCATCAACGACACCCTCCCTTTAGTCGCAAGCACATTAATAGCCACTGTTGCTGTCAACAAGACAACAGCAATTACAGTCATCCCTACTTGTTCAGATCGAACTCTCAAATTCGTTACCAGAACTCAACTGTCGGCGTGTTTGTGGGGTTCGAAAAGCTCATCTTTACCAGTCGCAAGACTCTGATCAAGCCTATCTATGGCCCGACGTAAATGAGGAATAGTTATGGATCCTCCAACCACAAGCGCAACGTTGAATGCTTCGAGAAATTGCTCCCTGTTTACGCCTGCATTTAGAGATTGTTTGATGTGGTACGTTATGCAATCATCACATCGGAGCACGAGCGAGGCAACTAATCCCAGTAGCTCCTTGGTTCGCCTATCGAGCGCTCCATCCTCATAAGCTTGGGTATCCAGCGCAAAAAAACGTTTAATTCCAAGGTGATTACTGCTGAGCAAACGTTCATTCATTTCGTCCCTGTACTGATCAAATTCGTCCATCGTAATCCTTTCGTTTTCTGACAATGTACTGGACAAGGTGATTATTACTTTAGTCAACAGGAACAGGAAAAGCTTACAAAAACTTTAGCTTCAAATAATTTGGGTTATATTTAACTAGTTCGCAGGAAGATTTTCCCTCAGCAACTATATAATGACTAGTTAGCACAAAGTAAGATTGGTCACGTTAGATTATGACCGATATTCTCCCATCACGCCTGATTTTTGGGAAAAGTAGGGAAGACTCTTTGCCCGATGAAACTGGCCGCGAAATTCAGATACTCCGATCCGGCAGCACACATTTCGGTATATTTTCTGAGGTCGTTAAAACGGTTGCAGAATGGCAACAACCTGCCCAATTACCTCACGCGCCAAAGGGATTGATCGGCGTTGTCGGCATTCGTGGGCACATACTAACCCTTCTCGATCCTTTGATTCTGCTTGGCAAGGATGAATATTTCGACTATTCATCTGGCAAGATATTGGCGCTTCGTGGCGACGAACAGTTGGGCTTAGCTGTACAGGAGGTAATCGATACGATTTGGCTTCCACTCGCCGACATCGAACCACCGACTCAGAACCACAGCAGGAGACTTGTAATAACTCATTTCAATCATCAGAGAGCTACCGTTCTACTGCTAAATGAAAAGGAACTCTTTGCTGCCGCCATGCAAGGCCGTGAGCGCCGCCGGCGACGCTTCTAGATAACTCGAATGTTAAGAAATTTCTCCCATCCTGGAATGTGAAAAATTCTAAGCGATGCTAGAATCTTAAACATAGACGAGAGAGTAATCTGTCCAGTCGGGCACGTGTTCCCGCTACTTAACTCCTCATTTGATATGCATGAGCAAGCCTTCAAAATCCTCGAGTACAATCAGCTTTGCGAGTTAGTTCGACGTTATGCCCAAACTCCAATGGGACAACTCCGCCTCGCTAACCTTGCACCGCTCACCGATGCCAATGAGTTACAACGGTCACTTGATGCAGTCGAAGAATGTGTAGAGTTGCGCCGGAGAGGTGCTGGCTGGTCTTTCAGTTTGTCGTACGACCCCACCGATTCGGTTGCACGTCTTCGTGTCGAAGGTGCACCTCTCGATTCATTTGCTATTCTGGGACTTTCGACTATCTGTGAGCAGGCGATGCGTGCACGCGCTTCAATTCTGACTGAGCAGGAAGTCGCACCACAATTGTGGACTATAGTCAAAAATATTCCGAGTGAATTGAATAGCCTTGTGGCTCGTGTTTCAAACAAGATTCTTCCGAACGGTGAACTTAATGACCGAGCGAGCCCTGAACTTGGAACAATTCGCCACGAGATTACACGTCTGCGGGCGAAGATTACCCGTACACTCGAAAGCTTGATGCGGCGATCAGAAGATGCCATCCAGGATCAACTCGTTACTATACGCAACGACCGATTCGTTATTCCGGTTAAGTCGGACCATCAGGCTCGTATAAAGGGAGTTGCTCACGGCTTCTCATCGTCGGGAGCCACTATTTTTGTCGAGCCAATGGAGAGCATTGACTTAAACAATCAGATCCAGACATTGCGTGAGGCAGAAGAACGAGAAATAAGCCGAATACTAATCGACCTTACGGAAGAACTAAGACATGCGTTACCTGCAATCGAACTGACTGTAAGAGCCGTTGCCGAACTTGATTTTATAAATGCTAAGGCCGCGTTCTATGAAAGGTTTAAATGTGTAATTCCGGAGGTTGATTGCGCCACGCTTACACCTGGTCTCGAGTTTACGGAAGCCCGGCACCCGCTTCTCGAGGAGAATTTGCGTGGCTCTGACGCTGAAGTAGTGCCGGTGTCTTTCTCCCTCGACCAAGCCAATTCTGCAATGATAATTTCGGGTGCGAACGCTGGCGGGAAAACAGTAGTTTTGAAGACGGCGGGACTCCTCTCATTGATGTGTATCTCAGGTTTACCGGTACCGGCTAGGCATGCTCGAGTGCCACTCTATAATTCGGTCTTGGCAGATATAGGTGACCACCAGTCGCTCGCGGCAAATCTCTCAACCTTCACCTCTCACATGACAAACATCTCTACCATGCTCGAGTTGTGCACGCCGCCTGCTCTTGTTCTTTTGGATGAAATTGGAACAGGTACTGATCCAGAGGAGGGCTCAGCTCTAGGCGTGGCGGTGATAGACCATTTTCGCCGCGACTGTAGCGCGCACGTGATAGCAACGACACACTATACTGGTCTCAAAATGTACGCCTCAAACGAACGCGGTGTTGTCAATGCCACTGTCGAATTTGACGAAAAAACTTTGCAGCCCACCTATCGTTTGATTGTAGGCCTTGCGGGATCGTCCTCAGGCTTGGAAATTGCTCGCCGTTCTGGAATTCCAAACATGATCGTCGAGATGGCCTCTCATTACGTATCGGATACCTCGCTCGAAGCTTCTAGATATCTACAGCGGATAAAGACGCAGGCAGAGCAAGCTGAAGCTCTTACCAAAGCACTCGAAGAAGAACGGCTCGCAGTTGCCGAACGATACGCCTCTTTAGACAAAGTAGCTCAGAAACATGAACAAGAGCGACAGGCAACCTTTGAAAAGCTTTTGTCCGAAACGATTGGAACCTTTGAGTTGCGAGCGCGCGAAGTAGTGGCTGAGGTTCATGATCGCGCCGAACGATTAAAGGTCGAGCGGTTCGCACAGCAGCGGCTTGCTGAACTAAAACGCGAAGCCGCTCGCGCAAGCAGTGCATTGAGGAGAAAGGATTCTTCAGCCAAGCCTACTGATAAATCGTCACGCTCAATCCGAGTAGTCCGGGACGGTAAATTGGTTGATACTACTAAGAGTGAAACTGACTATAGCTACGCAGTCTCCGCAAGAAGAGAGTTCAAAATCGGAGACACGGTTCGACTTCGCTCATTTGGTTCGATTGGAGTTGTAGATCAAATTAAAGGCGATGAAGCTGAAGTACGAGTTAAATCGCTGCGTTTTAGAGAAAAGCTTGAGAACCTTGAACTCCTGGAGAAAGTTTGTCCTTCGAGTTCGACCTCAGAGCAGATGCCGACTTTAAAATACGATACTACCGAGGTGAACCTTAGTAAATCAGAGGACCATGGTTCCAAAATAAACGTAATCGGGCAGAGAGTGGACGAGGCAGTCGAGGTTGTGGATAAGTTTCTTGACGAAGCGGCCCTCAAAAACCTAAGTCAGGTACGCATCATACACGGCCATGGCACCGGAGCCTTAAGGCGGGCTATTGGGGAACTCTTGAAGGGTCACCCACATGTAGCTCGATTTTCGCAAGCACCTGCGGATCAGGGAGGCGCAGGCGCAACAATAGTTGATTTGAGATAATAACTACCCTTCAAATGCGTTATCCGCAAACATTTGTGGAGGACCTTCGCCGGCAGGCAGACATTGTGCGCGTCGTGCAGGATTATGTTGCGCTCAAGAAAAAAGGGGCCAACTGGATGGCGTGCTGTCCCTTCCATAAAGAGAAGACCCCATCGTTTTCTGTTAATCCAGTAAAAGAGATCTTTTACTGCTTTGGATGCCACAAAGGCGGGTCGGTGTTTACATTCATAATGGAGGTTGAGCGGGTCTCATTTCCGGAAGCTATAAGGATCGTGGCCGACAAGATAGGAATGCCACTGCCGCAACTAGTAGAGGACAGCCGTTTCGCTGCTCAACGAGGTGAAGCCGAAGAAGTTGTTCAACTCAACCGATTTGCGCTTGAATGGTGGAACCAGCAGCTGTTGAAAGATACTCCTGAGGCTCGTCAGGCCCGGGTTTATCTATCCAAGAGAGGCATAAACGATGAAACTCGTGAAATCTTTGGGTTAGGTTATGCCCCGGATACATGGGAGGCGCTTTCAAATCATCTTCGGCAAAAGGGTGCGAAGCAGACTCAGATTGAGCGCAGTGGACTTGTTGTCAAACGCGAAGAAGGTGGTTCTTACGACCGTTTTCGCGCTCGTTTGATATTCCCGGTGTTTGACAATCAAAGTCGGCCAATAGCCTTTGGAGGCAGGACCCTTAAACCGGATGATGGGGCCAAGTACATAAACTCACCGGAAACCGCAGCCTATACCAAAGGTCGTAACCTTTTTGGGCTACACCTTACTCGCGATGACATCAGGAAACAACATTTCGCCATTCTGGTCGAGGGCTATCTTGATTTGATTGGCCTCTACCAATTCGGAATTAGAAACGTAGTTGCGAGCTTAGGAACCGCTCTGACGAGTGACCAAGCCAAATTACTAGGTAGATTTACGCGCAAGGTAGTTGTCAACTATGATGGGGACCGGCCAGGTGTTCAGGCAGCAAAAAAATCCATTGAAGTTCTTCTAGCAGAAGACTTCGACGTTAAGGTTTTGGTTCTCCCTGACAACGCGGATCCCGATGAGTTCGTAAGGAAATTCGGAGCAGTCGAATACCAGAGACGTCGCGGAGAGGCTCAACCCCACATCCAATTCGTTATCGATCAAGCGGTGCGAGATCGCAATCTTCAGCGCCCAGCTGAAAAAGCCGAAGCCGTTGAAGAGGTGCTTCCGTATGTTCGTGCTATACGTAACCGCGTTACCAAGAGAGAGTACTTTGATATAGCAATGGACGCTCTAAGAATTGACGATTTAGCTCTAAAACGAGAGTTGTTGCACTCTGTAAAAACAAGTATTCCAGTTGGCCCTAGTGTGCACGAGAAGATCGTTCGACGCGCACAGTTAAAGCCTACGGCGGCTGAACAACGTCTTCTAGGATTACTTTTTTCAGATAATGATTTGAGACGAGGAGTGATAGAAATTTTGTTGCCAGAAGACTACGCAGATTTGGCAACCCACGCCATCTTTAAGGTGCTAATTGAGCTCGAACAACAAGGTCAACGAGTCGACTACGACACCTTGATTGAGAAAACTCAAGAAGATCCCTCTGCCAAAGAACTCTTGCCTATGCTCTTCATGAGCGACACTTTACACGCACTCAACGAGCATTATGCACCTGAGCAGTGTGTATCTACATTTCGGCTAATGAAAATCGATCACCGTATTGCTGAGATAAGGACTGAGTTGGCTGCCGCCGAGCGTGCTGGAGATAGTGAAAAAGTGGCAGCATTATCTGCTGAACAGGTTGATCTTACCCGTCGAAGGGTAGAGCTATTACCCAAGACAGAAGTTATGCAGTCTGGAATATAGAACGAAGTTATGGTTTGCAAGCTGCGTGGTCTTCGAAAGTTCTCACGCTGACTTAGTTCGAGGTAACGCAGATTGCGTCTAATTCTTGGAGCAAAGACGTGAGTATCGATGAAAAAGACCGCGATGATGTAATGGAACGCCTTTTAGAACTGGGTGGTGACAAGAAATACTTGACTTTCGATGATCTAAATCGCGAACTGCCGGACAATGTAGTCTCGCCAGACGACATTGAAGACGTCTTACAGAAGCTCGAAGGCTCGAACATTCCAGTGGCTGACTCCGATGAACGTCTGCTAGAGCAGGCAGCCGCAGTCTCCACCGATGATGATGACTCTCTCGATGACGATATCGAGCTGGATTTATCCGCTGGAGCTCTTGAGAAAACTAATGATCCTGTTCGCCTTTACCTTCGAGAAATGGGTGTAGTACCCCTTCTAACACGCGAAGGCGAGGTCGCGATAGCAAAAAGAATTGAGCGTGGACAACTGAAAACGCAAAAGGCCATTGCTCGTTCACCAATTGCAGTGAAAGAGCTCTTAAAGGTCGGTGAAGAACTCGAAGCCGGTACAGCGAACATTCGCGAAATCGTGAATTTCTCGGAACAGGCTGAGTTAACAGGAGACGAAGACAAAGCCGACGAGTATCGCAGTTGGACGATCGAAGGTATACAGAACATTAAAAAACTTTGTCGGATGGGATTGAAAGAGTGGGAAAAGCTGCGTACTGAGCAGAAAATCACTCGCGGAAAGAAAAGCAGGAAGTTGACGCGTTTACGTCGCAAAGTCGCACGAGTTCGGTTGGAGATCGCTCAGGAGATTGGACGATTGAACCTGACTGAACGCTCCCGACAGCGCTTAATCAACTCCATTCGTGGCGTTCAAAAAGAGGTGCGTGAGGCTGAGCGCGAAATAGAGAGTTTCACCGAAAAACTGAACAAGAAACGGATAAAGCCTGAAGAACAAAAGGAATTTAAGAGGCGAGTAGCATCAGCTAGAAAACGCTTACAGCAGATTGAGGTAGATCACAATATTGGGCCACTCGAGATAAAGAGATCCCTGCAGTCGATCATATTAGGCGAGCAGCAGACAGGACAAGCAAAGCGGGAACTTGTCGAGGCAAATCTTAGATTAGTTGTTTCTATTGCAAAAAAATATACCAACCGTGGCTTGCAGTTCCTCGACCTGATTCAAGAAGGAAATATCGGCCTAATGAAGGCTGTGGATAAGTTTGAATGGCGGCGTGGATATAAGTTCTCAACCTATGCTACGTGGTGGATTCGACAAGCTATTACTCGAGCAATCGCCGATCAGGCACGAACAATTCGCATTCCAGTTCACATGATTGAAACTATCAATAAATTGATTCGAACATCTCGCGCACTTGTACAGGAGCTTGGACGGGAGCCTACGAGCGAGGAAATCGCAAAGAAAATGGACATTCCAGTGTCGAAAGTGCGCAAGGTTCTGAAGATTGCGCAAGAACCAATCTCACTCGAAACTCCTATAGGAGAGGAAGAGGACTCTCACCTGGGGGACTTCATCGAAGACAAGTCCATCTTGAACCCTGCAGATGCGGTAGTTGCATCAAATCTTCGCGAGATCACTGATGAGGTTTTGGCAACCTTAACTCCACGAGAGGAAAAAGTGATCAAGATGAGATTTGGGCTTGGTGCGACTGGGTCAGAACACACGCTGGAAGAGGTGGGGCAACATTTTGCGGTAACTCGCGAACGCATCCGTCAAATTGAAGCTAAAGCACTGCGGAAACTACGTCATCCTTCCCGTTCCCGAAAGCTCAAAGCATTCCTGGACGGAGCGCAACGCTAAACTACAAATTACTTCATATGTCTTCTCTTACTTGAAGGTGAGGAATCCCGCGCTTCTGGCGGTATGATCAAACTTGTATTGATAAGTGTATCCAGGAAACTCAATAGGACGCGTAAACTGTACCCTCACCTCCACTCGGTTATCTCGCTGGGTAGGTACAATCACAGCCTTAGCCGGAACTCCGTATTCGGAAGCACTCTTTGATATTTGCTCGCCTACCCAAGCCGCCGGATAGCCCTGGGCCGCCGCCACGTCCACATTGTGCTGCATCCAGTCCTTCAGGAGATAGGATTGGTATTCGACTGGAATGTACAGATATGCCGCGTAAGCTACGGCTCCGATGAATCCCATTACAATTAAGAATTTGAGGCGCGCGCCGCCAAACTCACTTGATCTCGTTCTGTTAGCCATTAGCTAAGACCTCTTTTTGCTTCAAGCCTTCGCGAATCGAGGCTCGCAGCATGCGTTTTGGGATTTTCTCTTCATCAATAATTCGAGGTCTTCCGATACCTTCCAGTAGTATCCATTTCAGGCGACCTCCGACATTCTTTTTGTCTTGTTCAAGTAAGCGCAAAATAGCATCCTGATCTAGGTCGTCAACTGCTGGCAGCTTCCCACACAAACCTACAGTTTCGCGTAACAATTTCAGCTCTCCATTTCCCAAAAGACCTAAATTCTTAGAGATCTCAGCAGCTACGATCATGCCGTAACCCACAGCCTCACCATGCCTAAATCTGCGGTAGGCGGTTACTGATTCAAGGCTATGCGCTATCGTATGTCCAAAATTCAAGATACGTCTGGAGCGGTAGTCATCACGCCTCAAGTCTTCCTTCTCGTCTCCAGCTACAATCGAAGCCTTAAACATGCAGTGCGACGCAATTAGTTTCTCAAACCTTCTGGACAACAAGGCCTCTTTCGTTTCCCTAACAGAAATCAGTCCTTCAACAGTCTCCTCAAAGAGTTCTTGGCCACTAACCGAACCCTGTTTCACCATTTCGCAGAAACCACCAACCAATTCCCTTTGTGGCAAGGTCATTAGGGTGTCAAGGTCGGCAACCACAAGGCTGGGATGATGAAAGGCACCAACGAGGTTTTTGCCGTGACAGAGATTGACGCCTGTTTTGCCTCCAATAGATGAATCAATCTGCGCAAGAAGGGTTGTTGGAACTTGAACAAGACTGACGCCTCTCAAATGGACGGCCGCAGCAAACCCTGCTAAGTCGCCAACAACGCCGCCTCCTAATGCAATTATTGCGTCACTGCGCTGGACCTTGACTTCGTTTAGAAAACCTAGAAAGTTTTCGAGCGTACGAAGAGATTTGAAACGTTCTCCAATGGGCATGAGCCAGTGATAAACGTCAAAGTCATAGTCTTCAAGACTGTTCGCAGCTAGTGAACCGTATAACTCGTAAATCGCAGGGTTTGAAGCAATTACTACCTTAGTAACACCCCGCCCAAATGTCTCTCGGATTCTAATACCAAGCTTATGGATCGCTCCACGCCTGATTTCTATTCTGTATTTAGTTCGCTGCTGCTTGGTCTTTACGTGAACCAATTTCACCGGATCAGATCCCTCTCTCCACGACTGCGGAATTCCAAAAGAATCATACAGGGAAATCCGGATCAGATCAGTGATTCAAACAATTCGTAGTTAAATGAAGCTGTGATAATGGAATGACCGCAAAAGAAAAGCGAATGGGCGCGACAAACGTGGGAGTGCGTCGCGCCCATCCATATTCGTGGTTACTGTCCTCACCCCAGCAACCACTTGAGACGGAGGATTCACCAACCGTCTCTCTTGCCCCACAATATACATCGCAACGCTTATGCCGCGCAAGAGGGTTGTTGTCCGAGTTGTGGCCACTAGTTCTATCTTTCGCATTCTTCATGCAAAGCTGTTTGGGTTCGCTTGAACCCTTTATGTGTCATAGTCATTTACATGTATTTTTTCCTCTAAGAGCATGTATAAACTTCACCTAAAACCAAAGTCACGCACCTATCTGCTCCTCGATCGCCTTTGCCAAAGCACTAGCATAGTATTCAATCTCGCTTTGTCGTTCGCCTTCAATCATCACCCTAGCCAAGGGTTCAGTGCCGGAATAACGCAAGAGAAGTCGACCTCTATCACCAAGTTTCAACTCAACTTCACGGATTAGATCCTGCAAACCAAGTTCTATGAAAGGTGTTTTCTGCCGTACCCTGACGTTTACCAGTATCTGAGGGTACCTCTCGAAACCCAGCAACAATTCTTTTAGTTTTCTATCCGTTTCGACTATGGCGCGAAGCAGCAACAGGGTTGTAATCATCCCATCACCAGCCAAACTAGAATGGGTGAAAATGATATGCCCTGACTGTTCGCCACCAAGACTTGACCCTGTGGCAAGCAATTGATCTAGTACGTACTTGTCACCCACATCTGTTCTAACTAGTCGAACTCCCTTGGAGCGAAATGCTATTTCTAAACCGATGTTGCTCATCACCGTGGTCACTACCATGTTCTGATCTAGCTCACCACGCTCCTTAAGGTAATTACCAAGAATCCACAATGTCGCGTCACCATCCACGAGAGTTCCGTCTCTATTGACAAATAGCGCCCGGTCAGCGTCACCGTCGAAGGCAACACCTAGGTCGGCATTGGTCTCTTGTACTCGTTTTTGGAGGGCTTCCATGTGAAGTGAACCGCAATTCTTATTAATATTTTGGCCGTCTGGAGAATCGTTCATCGTTATCAGTTTCGCACCAAGCGCAGTGAACAACTTAGGCGCAAAATAAGAAGCAGCGCCGTTGGCACAATCAATAACTAACCTAAGTGTGCTCAGTGACAGTCCTTGGCCCGTGGCAAACAGATAGTCTAAATACTTGGCCTTCAAATCGGATTCATTGAATCTTCGATTCGAGTGTGCAGCTTCGCTCAAGCGGTTATCTCGCTGCTCTAGCTCATTGAAGATGTCGGACTCAATCAAATGCTCAGTGGCCTCATCCAGCTTCTGGCCAGAAGCGGCAAAAATCTTGATTCCATTATCGTAATATGGGTTATGAGAGGCGCTTATAACGACACCGGCGTCTGCTGAAAGTGACCGCGTTAGGAAAGCAACGCCTGGAGTGGTTATTACACCTGCAGATCTGCACTCTGCTCCGACCGTAAGTGCCCCTTGGGTGATTTCTTGTTCCACCCATGGGCCGGACTCTCGCGTGTCTCGACCAATTACAATAATAGGACGACGGCCCAACCTCTTGGTGAGGTGAAAAGTCAGCGACGCACCTACTCTTCTAGTAGTAGCTGCATCGAGTGGGAATTCACCAGCTTTGCCTCGGATTCCGTCTGTCCCAAATAGCCTTTTCATTCGAAGTGATCCCAGTTCTCTATCTTGCAACAGAAAACCTCGGAGGCTTAATAGAGCGTACAGTGACCTTGTCTCGAACGTTCGGCGGGAGTTCTACGGACGATGTAGTTTCATGTGGTGAGATATCAACCAGCACTCGAAGATCCTCGGTGCGCAATTCATTCAGGATGGATGCAGGACCATAAATAGTCACTGATGCAGATTTAGGTGTTACGGCCTCCCCAGCTGTTGTGTACGCTGCAACTTCAAGACTCTTCTCTATACGTCGTTCACCGATTTCGACTGCTACTTCAACGGTGCTCTCCAGTAGATCGATTTTTGAATCAGGAACGTCGATTGCCACTTGCGAGACTGTAAAACTTTCGTTTCTTCCCTCAACCCAAATGGTTTCAGTCCGAGCCCTTTGCAAGGCGTTAACATGGTTAGCTGGTCCACGCACAAAGATCCTATTTTTACTAACCTTGACGCCATACACCTCATAACCATCCGTCGGTTGACCTTCCAATCTAACATCAACATCTACCTCTCTCTCGACTCTGTGTTCGAGCCGGATCGTAATGCTGGTTGGTTGAAACGCTTCGATTCTTACGTCCTCAGTGAGTTGTTCTATTCTCACAGTAGTGGGAGAGAGTCGGACAACACGCTCACCAGCTCGGTGATCGCTTATATCGACTGTCGCAACGAGGTTCCGAATCTGATCGAGTCCGCGCTGTGTACCAGTAAGTCTCACTTCAACACTCTTGGGTGGATCGTTACCAATCTCCATAGTTTCCGGCAGGATAAAATTTAGTTGAGCTACGGTACTGATAGTTATCGGTTTGTTCTGTCCTGTAACGGCCAACCACAAAACCAGGGTTATGGCTAGAGCAAGCAGTTTCAGACCCCAGTCTTCTATGAAGATCCTATGCAACCAGAATTCTAATCGACTGGAGGTACGTGGACGATCCTCTTCGCGCAGAACTTCATCTACATCCTGATAAGGCATACGTTGATGCTAAAGATTAAAATGAGAACTCGCCAAGTCTTACAATCGATTAAACCGAGGCGATCTCTTTTGTTTCAGCTTCTGTTTCAGCGACAGATTCTCTTTCTTTTTCTCTATCGCGCTTTGGTGCAACTTCGAGAGCTTGAAAAATGGCCGCCCGAAGCTTAGTTGCATCAAGTCCACGTTTAATCTGCCCACCTTGAACAAAAGAGATTAAACCCGTCTCTTCCGAGACCACAACTGCTACTGCATCAGTGTCCTCGGTGACACCGATGGCCGCGCGATGGCGCGTACCAAGATCTTTGGAGAGTCGGGGATTCAGTGTCAGCGGGAGGAAGCAGGAAGCCGCCGCTATTCGATGGCGACGAACCACTACCGCACCATCGTGGAGCGGCGTGGCTGGATTAAAAATGCTTACCAGCAGGTCATAGCTAAGTTCAGCATCAAGTTTAACGCCTCCGTCCGTCACGTTTTTAAGTCCTACCCCCCGTTCGATAACTATTAAGGCGCCGGTCTTCGTTGAAGAAAGCGTGGTCGCCGCCAATACGATTTCATCGTAGACACCTTCTCCAAACTGGCCTGCATGCCAGCGGGTAAACGGCATCCGGAAGCGATTACCGAAAGTAACAAGTGCTTGCCTGATTTCTGATTGAAAGAGGACGATGATCGCAACGCCTATATAAAGCAGAGCACCTCGTAATATGAACGCCAGGGTGGATAGGTCCTGTTTAACAGATAACCAGTAAAGGAGAGCAAAGGCGGCGATTCCGGCAGCCATTGGTGCTGCCCTTGTGCCACGAACTAGTTTTAGGACCGCATACACAAGCAGGAAGACAATAAAGATGTCGGCGACATTGCGCGGCTCACCAAGTCTTTCGAGGTACTCTGTGTATGGCAGTAGCAAGAGCATCTTTTAAGTTAAGAATCTGAAGTCCAGCTTTTCTACCTTTGCTTAGCAATTTAATCTTCTCCACGCGGCAATTGAAAAAGCTTTCAACTCGGCCGACATGATCGGGATCTCTCGTCTACCCTGATACGTAGAGGCCTGGCTTTTTGAGACGTATATCCGGTCAGATCAACACCTCAAACATAAATACTAGAAGAGGTGAAGAATTCCTTTGAAGGTCTCCTTATGCTTTAAAGACACCTTCCGCTGGAGATGACAAACAACACCGACTGCAGCACTATCAGCGACTTTCTCCGACAACAGGATGAGAGACTCCGGTTGGATTATCGCGGAAAAAATCGCATGAAGCAAACCCGATACCCTGCCCTGCCCTGCTGCTACCAAACACGTTTTGATAATTCTGTCTTGGGAGGCTTACGAAAGTTAGTTATTTCTTTTTTCGTTATTCAACGTGTCGTGACTCGACTACCATTAAGAAATCCGACCAGTTTTCCATCGAGATTGACGACAGCCACTGCTCCTATTCCATTCCGCTTCATAAGGTCGCGGGCACGCGCGAGGGTTGTGAAAGGTGAGACGAAGAGTTCTCTGCTTATGGGCCTCATAACATCTCGTGCCAGTGAGGCGCGCCATTTATTTTTAGGAATCATCTTCAGATCCTCGAGAGCAACGATGCCATACAACTGCTGATCCCTAGCGACGGGAAACGCGGTCTGACGATGAAGGGGTAGTACTTCGTTTATCAAAGTACTAATAGATGTATCCGGACCGATAATGATCGGAGCTGACATGGCTTCGCCAACGGTTAGGCTTCTTGTTTGATGGGCACCCTTTACCACTTTTGTAGCAGTATCCAAAAGAAACAGACCAACTAAAATTGACCACCCTCCCATGAAATAAGGCCGCGAAGCTCTCCAGCTTGGCGCTATCATTATATAGATTCCAAAGAGAATGATAGTGGCTGCTATCAGGACGCCACAAACACCTGCCATGCGTGTTGCGTGCGTGATGTTACCAGTCTTACTCCAAAGAATTGCACGTAATACTCGGCCCCCATCCAAGGGATAACCCGGAAAGAGGTTGAAAACAGCTAAGAGAAGGTTACCCCAGGCGATGAAGAAGAACACCACTACAGTCGCAGGATATCCCCCAATCGCCGCGATCTTCGCTCCTGCAAAAGCCAACATAGCGAACAAAAAGCTCGAAGCCGGGCCAGCGACAGCAATACGGAATTCGGCACGTGGGCTTTCAGGCTCCGTCCGTAAACGCGCCAAGCCCCCAAATGGATGTAGTACGATCTCTTCGATCTCTATTCCTTCAGCCCTTCCCATGAGGGCGTGCGATAGTTCGTGTCCGAAGACCGAAAGGAAAAGTCCAGCCGTTGTAATCAGGGCCAGGACCCAGGCAGTTCCAGGATCTAAAGGTGGTAACCCAAGGGCACCCACCTGAATAGTGCTGGCTTGCAAGTGACTCGCAATAAGCCAGACGCTGAGCGCCACAACACCAAACCAGCGGTAATCAATGCGCACTGGAATCGCATATACTCGTGCAACAGTAATTGGACGCTTCAAAAAGCTTCCTAAAGCCATACTACTTAGACCACATCATTCCTCGAAAGCACTTGCCTTGCTGTCAATAAACTCATGGGGTTCTGTACGAGCAACGCGGCGGAGTAACAGAGGAGCATCGAACATCTGGGATAGACCGCGAACGATTGCGAACCGTGGATCCTCTGCGACTCTTATATTGAGCCCTAGCTCCTTCTGCAGGTACTGGTCCATTCCTTCGAGAAGGGCACCGCCGCCGGTTAGAATGACGCCACGATCATAGATATCTCCTGCAACCTCAGGCGCAAGTTCAGAAAGAGTTGTACGAACTTCGTCTGCAATACGCCGAATTATCGGGACAGTCACCGAATATACCTCGCCTGCACTTACATCAATAGCTCCGGGACTACCCGTCTGTACATCTCGCCCACGAACACTAATCTTCTTGGATGGGTGTTCTGGTTCGATTGCAGAGCTAAGTTCAAGCTTAAGCCGTTCTGCTGTAGAAAACCCGATTGTAAGCCCACCATGACGTCTTAGCCGATCTATGATCGCTGCATCAATGTCAGAACTCCCGACTCGTTCAGCTCGGGAAGCGATAATGGCTCCATGCACGATCGCAGCAACGTTTGTTGTACCACCACCAATATCAACAACTGCCGAAGCGTGCGCATCGTCAACTGGTACACCTGCACCAATGGCAGCTGCCAATCCCTCCTCTACCATGTAAACGCGGCCAATCCGAGCTTCTTCTGCCGCCGTTAACAAGGCTCGCTGCTCGACCTGTGTTACGCCTGAGAGCACGCTCATTATTGCTCGACGACTAAATTGCGACACACCACTTCGAGCTTGCTTCACGAAGTGGTCGAGCATCGCACGGGTTCTCTCAAAGTCCGCAACCACTCCGTCAACAAGTGGTGCAATAACCATGACGTCGCGAGCCTCTCGCCCCTGCATTTTTCGAGCTTCGTTGCCAACCGCAATCACTTCGCCCGTCTCTTTTGTGACTGCGACGACCGAAGGCTCATCGATTACGATCCCGCGACCGCGAACGGCAACAATAGTACTCGCGGATCCCATGTCGATGGCCATGGAATCCGACACGAGATCTCTTAGGGCTTTGATGCCAATGAAGGAGCGTGTTTTGCTCATGAAGGACATAGAAAAAAGCAGGATGGTGAAACAGGTTCGGTATCCTACACCATCCCGATCACCATCCGACGACACCTCCTTGACAGATTACTAACCCCAGATAGGGAACTTAGAATGCGCCGCTCAGGCGCTGCCAATCAACCTCCCAGAGCACCACCGGTTGTTCACGATTTTTGACCATAATCGGGTCACGAGGCTTCAGTTTGTAGCGACTACGAGCAGCCTTGGCGGTAGCGTCACTAATTAAGATCTCACCCCCCGTGGCATTTGATTCAAGTCTTGCAGCGGTATTAACTATGTCTCCCACTGCAGTGTACTCGGAGCGACGTTCCGAACCAATATAGCCAACAGTGGCCACCCCCGTGTGTAATCCAATGCCAACCCCAATCTCGGGGAAACCTTCTTGCCGCAATTCTTCGTTGATCCCTATTATTCGACGCTGCATAGCAACAGCAGCACTGATTGCGTTTGCCGCATCACTCGGCGTAGCAGTCGGGGCCCCAAAGAGTGCCATCAGTCCGTCGCCAAGATATTTATCCAAAGTACCTCCGTGCGCAAATATTAGGTCTGTGACTGCCGAAAAGTACTTGTTAAGTAGAGTTACTATTTTTTCAGGAGAGGTATGTTCTGAAATTCGAGTAAAACCTCGAATATCAGCAAAAAGTACGGTGATGGTTTGATTAACACCTCCGAGTTTAAAAGACTCGGGATTCTCGAGCATCTGTTTTACCACGTACTCAGGAAGGAAGCGACTGTAGTTCGCGCGTGCGACTTCCTCACGAGCCAGGCGTTCATGTGCGCGAGCATTCTCAACCGCAATAGCGGTTTGAGCTGCGACAGCACTGATCAACTCCAAATCATCCGGTTTGAACGTTGCAAACGGATCCAGCCGGTCTGCATAGAGTGCGCCGTGGACTCGCGACTCAGCAACCAGCGGGGCACATATAGTTGATCTGACTCCCTGGGACACGATTGAATCGACACCAGCAAACTGGGCATCCGAGGCTGCGTCTTGAGAAAGAAGGGCAACCCTATCGTGCATAACCTTCCTTGTGATAGTTCGGCCAATCGATAGCCGTTTGGCATGCCCTTCAAACTTTTCATCTCGTGCGCGCATTGCAATTGGCGTTAGCTTGAGGTCGTCGGAATTGCCGGTATCAGGTCCTTCTGCAATAAGTGCAACGACCCTGTCAGCCGGTGTGGATCTGAATATGATATCAGTAGCCTTGGCAAAGATCGCGTTCAGGTCAAAAACCGATCCTAGCGTTCGGCTCATTTCGTATAGCGCACTCAGAATGTTTGCCTTGCGTTGTAACGACTCTAAAACCTTGTCTCGGGCCGGTAAAACTCCTGCTTCCTCAGGTCTATCACGTAAGACCGTGTTCATCACATCGTTAGCTGAGATCAGCAGCTGTGTATGTCCAAGAGGTTTGTCGTCGTAACGAACTTGAGTCGTCCTCTCTTCTGCTGGTTGTTCAAAACGCAGCGTACTTGCACCGATTGTTATTCTATCCCCATCCTTCAGTTGACGCTCGAAATGTGGCTCACCATTTACAAAGACTCTATTAGCGCTCCGTCGCAATTGTCCGTGAATCACCGCACCATCGAGAATACTGTAGGATCCATCATCCGTGGGTTTTATATGTGCGTGATACCTGGAAGCGCGAGGATCATCAATCACAATTGTATTATCTGGCGCCCGACCGATCATGCAGACATTTTGGGGCGCAAGGTCATGTTGCCATTGCCGCCCACTCGCATCGGTTATCTTAAGTAGTGCCATGATGAAAGGTTTTGGAACCAGGAACAGGAAGCGGGCGTGTGCCTCATTAGATCAACGGAAAATACTTAAGCAGCAATCAATCAGCAAGAACTCCAAGCGTTGATCCTAACAGGGCCACGTAAGCCTGACAACTCACACCACGGGGGGGTAATTCGTTCGCAGATTTTTAAGAGACAGTAGTCAGTCAGATCAGATATTATGCGCGTGCCACGCAATATCTAACTGTTAATGGCGATTCATATGAGCACCCTCACTCGACTTGTACTAGTCTTTGGCTGCTTAGGAATTTATAGCGCAGCAAATTCCCAAACAAGCACAACTGATAAAACGCCTCTTGGAACAATCTCCGGACGTGTGACAGTAGAAGGGAAGGGGATCGCCGGCGTAGTTGTTGGGTTGCGCCCAAGCCGGCCCACCGCTCGATCTTCGATAGTGGGAAGAAGCACCACAGATCACGATGGCCAATATCGAATCACTCGCGT
>CAZNPP010000004.1:51250-77614 GCA_964574785.1 uncultured Chloracidobacterium sp.
GCAGGCCGTTACAGGGTCGCCGTAGGCGAAGCCGAGAACAATGGTCTTGTCAACGCAGGATTGAGGGGGCGCCGAGCAAGTAAGCGTACCTTCCATCCTGATGTCACAGAAGAATCAAAAGCTACAGTTATCGAGGTTAAGGAAGGGGAAGAAACCGCAAATGTTGACATCATTGTAAGCTCAGTACTAACCGGCTTCACTGCCGCTGGTCATATCATTAACGGTGATACAGGCCAACCAGTGGCGGGAATGAGGTACGTTCTTAGTCGAGTGGTTGAAGGGCAATCCCGAGGGTATTCAGCTCCTGGAATGTTAACAAATAATCGAGGCGAGTTCCGATTGGAAGGCTTAACTGACGGACACTACGTCGTTGCTCTACCACCAAATGAACATAATCAGGTTAGCGAGGAGCTTCACTTTGAAATCAAGGGTGAGAATGTTTCTGGACTGGTAATAAGAACCATTCAAGGCTCGAGTCTTTCAGGCGTCGTAATACTGGAAGGCGTGTCTAAAACAGTATTCGACCAACTCCTGCAAATGCAAGTAGCTGCATACGTTCGCTCGGAATCGGTCGCGTACGCAGGAGTGTCCCCCGTTCGAATCAATGGCGATGGTAGTTTTCATATCAAAGGCCTTCGTCCCGGAATCGCTAATGTTCAACTCCTCGGAATGGTTACACCCGGCTCAGCATCAAGTCCCTTTTTCGTTTCCCGTATCGAACAAGGAGGAGTGGTCTTACAGCAGGGAATTGAGATAAGGAGGGGAGAACATATTTCAGGAATAAAGGTTTTTGTCGTTCATGGTTCCGGTACGGTTCGTGGAAAAGTGAGGTTTGAGAATGGGGTCTTTCAACCTGGCGTTCGCGTAACTGCTACGCTTATGAGATTGGGGGAACAGGGAACAAGGGTCAGACCTCAAGAGGTCGATTCTCGCGGACACTTCGTGATTGAAGGAGTCCCTGCTGGCATTTACAACCTGGTTGTGAACGCTTTCGTTCCCGGACGGAGCGGAAGACAACCGAGATCTTTGCAACAAGTAGTTGTTGTCGATGGAGACGCCACAGAAGTTTTGATCACACTTAACCTTGAGCCGGTCACAGGTACAACTCCTTAGACTAACTTTTACATAACGAAGAACTCCCGTGAATACATCAGCCCACAGACTGTTCGCTCTCTTTCTGTTAGTTTTTTGTGCTGATCTGTTATTTGCTCAGACGCAGAGTGAAAACGCTGAGCATGAAACCGGAATCATTACTGGTCGTGTGATCACTGAAAGTGGTCAACCTCTTCCAAACGTATCAGTATTTGCAAGAGTGGTTAATACGACAACACCAGGCCAAAGCGCCGCCACCGACAATGAGGGGAGATTTCAGTTGACGGGTTTGAGCCCTGCAAACTACGTCGTTACCGCTCATGCTCCTAGCTATATATCAACTTTAGCCAACCCTACTGATCCCCCTCCAACTGTGCGTCCCGGCGCGTCTGTAACACTTACTCTTCGAACAGGTGGAGTTATAACCGGCAACGTAAAGACCCGAGCAGGGGAGCCGGTTGTACAGGTCCCAGTGCGCGCGATTTATCTTCGCGATGAAACTGGAAATGCACGAGGATTTCAAAGTCCTGAAAGAATGACAGATGATCGAGGAGTTTATCGCCTTTATGGTTTGCTTCCGGGGACTTACGTAGTGCTTGCCGGCGGATCGAGCCGCTCCGTATCTATGCCGGGAGCATTTGATACTGATTCGCCAACCTATGCTCCATCCTCCAATCGAGACACAGCTTCCGAAATAACAGTGTGGGCTGGCGAAGAAATAAGAGGCGTTGATATCGTCTATTCAGGTGAGCCAGGCCGCACAATTAGTGGAACCGTCAGCGGCCCTCCTGAGAACTCTCGCTCATTTAGCGCAACACTGACACTCATGTTCAACGGAAAGCCACAGTTCAACGCCAGTCATTTCGAGTCCGGCGGAACCAGAAGCTTTTCATTCTCAGGTCTTGGAGACGGTGAATATGAAATAGTTGCTCAAATTAGATTGGCTGCCGGCGAATTAGCAGCGTCCGAGCCTCGACGTATCCTCATAAAAGGCAAGGATGTAACTGGAGTTGAGTTAACAGTGAAACCGTTAGGGGCAATTACTGGAAAGGTCCAACTCGAATCATCTACAGCAACAGAGTGCAAAGGAAAACGACAACCCGTAATGTCCGAAATGTTAGTAACGGCCCAGCCCGTCGAAAGAAAAGAGATGACGGACTATTTACGACGCTACTCGTCTGCTCAAACTATTCCTAATCATTCTGGCGAGTTTCTGTTACGCAATCTGAAAGCCGAACTTTATCGCATTAGCGTACGGTACACCGCGAAGTATTGGTATCTGAGAGGAATATATAGCCAAACCTCCGGCAGGCAAGCGCAGCCGAACCTTAACGATCTGGCCAGCAATGGCTTAAGACTGAAAACTGGGGAACGAGTGAAGGATGTGATTGTTCATCTGGCTGAAGGTGCTGCATCGCTTCAAGGTAGTGTCACCACTGGCGAGGATGGAACACAACTATCAGATATTCTGGTGGTTCTGGTACCTGCTGAGAAGGAGCACCGTGAAGATCTGCTGCGCTACTTTAGTTCGTGGCCAGGCAACGATGGCACCTTCGCTTTCGGCAATCTTCCTCCTGGACGTTATTTCATTATTCATCAACCAGCAAAAGAGGCAAGCGGGCTTAGAGATCCAGATCAAGTTCAATATCGCGCTAAACTACGCCAAGATGTCGAATCAGCAAATAACATAGTCGAACTCAAACCATGCCAGAACATGGTTGATTACAGTCTCCCGTTTTGACTCAGAAATGACAACTCTCACTACGTGACTTCAATCTTCTATTAACGAATGCTCGATAACATCGAGTGTTGTTGTTCAAAAACTTGACGCTTTGTAAGAGCGCTTGTTAGACTCACAAGCACTTGCCAAATTACTTATCGACGCTTAGCTGCGTCGCTCAAGGGGTTTCTCCCCAGACCCGCGCGTGCGGCGCAGTCTGATTTTTGTTAATCGATGGAGGTGCTGTGGTGGGCTTTAAAGTCGGCCAAAAAGTCGTTTATCCAAATCACGGGATCGGAACCATCGAGCAGATTGAGCAGAAGCAAATAGGCGCTACTTCACTTCCCTTCTATACGCTTCGTCTTGCTGCTAACAACTCGCTAGTTTTAGTTCCGGTCTCAAACGCAGTAGAAGTTGGACTCCGTGCCCCAATCTCATCGGGTGAATGCGAACTGCTTTTCAAGGTTTTGGCAGATGACTTCTCGTCCCCGGCTAACGATTGGAAAGATCGTTTCAAGGAATTCTCAGAGAAGATGCGCACCGGCGATATCTTCGAAGTGGCCGATGTGCTCAAACACCTAACCTATCTGAGTCACAGTAAGCCACTTTCTTTCCGCGAACAAAGGATGCTTGAACGAGCACGCTATCTTGTAGTTTCAGAACTTGCGGCCGTCTGCAGGCAACCAGAGTGCAATATTCAACCGCGCGTCGAGAATGCACTCGCGCGTGCTTGTGAACGACATGAACGCCGTCCAATTCGTACTCGGGCTGCCGGAGTAGCAGCCGGTCACTAATTGGGTCTTGTTCAAATCTGCAACTGTCCTCGATCACATTTAAGTAAGCATGGGCTAGCAGTTCTAAGCCGCGTATGGTTACGCCCTATCGCTTCCCTTCCCACGTCGCATGCTATAATTGCGAGTAGTGTCCTCCTTTTCGACCAATGGACGAAGCTGACAGTTACTTTTACAGTCCGCTATTGAATCTCGTCTTCGACGAGTTCTCATTCGCCACGGTTTTTCTCAAGCTATTAGCAGTTGCTCTGATCGTGGCAATGAACGCGTTCTTTGTTATTTCGGAGTTTGCACTCGTTGCAGTCCGACGTACCAAACTTGAAGCCCGTGCCAAAAGCGGTAATGGGAAAGCTGAAGCAGCTCTTCGTCTCCTTGACAATCCAACTCTTTTTATTTCAGCTGTCCAACTCGGCGTTACGGTAGCTTCCCTCGCATTGGGGTGGATCGGCGAACCCACCGTTGCTGCATTACTGAGACCAATCTTCACTAGCATCGCGTCAGAAGGCTATTTCGGTTACATCTCTCACCTCATCTCAATCGTGATAGCATTTTCTATCATAACTTTTCTAACTATCGTGTTCGGGGAATTGGTTCCCAAGATGATTGCGCTCGAACGAGCTGAATCTGTGGCTCTCCTATGTGCCAGACCGCTCGAAATTTTTGTCAGGATTTTTCGTGCGCCTCTCTGGATTCTTAATTCGACGGGTAAAGCAATTGGCCGTTTGCTGGGCCTTAAGTCAACGCTGGATCATGCCTCAGCCTACACTGAAACGGAGCTGCGACAGTTGATCGACATCGCACGAGAGAGTGGACACTTGCGCGCCGAAGAGAGACGGCTGATTCATCGCGTCTTCGAGTTTTCTGACACCCTGGTCCGCGAAGCCATGATCCCTCGAACGGAAATGGCTGCAATACCTTCGGATAGCTCCCTAATACAGATCACAAAGGCGTTTGATGAATTTCGTTATTCGCGTCTGCCGGTTTTCCGCGAGTCCCTGGATAATGTGATCGGATTTATTCATAGCAAGGATGTGATGCCATATCTTTCAAAACCTGAGCGCTTCACACTTGAAGATGTGCTGCAGCCGCCGCTGTACGTGGTCGACACCGCACGACTCGAGGATGTTCTACGGCAGATGCAAAAGGCGAAGAGTCACTTTGGATTTGTTGTGGATGAACATGGTGGGTTGGAAGGCATTATTACTCTCGAGGATTTGTTGGAAGAGATCGTGGGCGATATCTCCGATGAACATGATGAAGAAGTTAATGAACAGATTACTCCAGCAGGAGATCGCAATTATATTATTGATGGCGGGCTTGCCGTTCGCGATCTAAATCGCCGGCTAAGATTGGCAGTGCCTGAATCTGAAGCCTACACAACTGTAGGAGGTTTTTTGATGACTGCGGCAGGTCACGTTCTAAAGCCAGGAGAGATTGTGAAGCATAACGGTTTACTTTTTCAGGTAGAACGAGTCGAGCGTCGACGTGTAATGCGAGTCCGTCTTGAGTTGCCGGAGAAAGTTGAAGACTCGGCGCCGTCCCGAGACAGCGCTCGGGCTACGGGTTAAACGCTTGTGGCCCAAATCCAAGCTTCGTAATCGTTAATCCACAAAAACTCACGAACTTCACTTTCTAGCACCTTTAGACTCATTCTTACACTTCGACTCCAAGCGTGAAGCGATGTTAAAGTGACTGCTCCCATGAGTCGAATAATTACGTCTGCAGGAGTCAGTGGAGAATGAGTTGGATAGAGCAGATTCAAGCCCGAGAAATACTAGATTCTCGGGGCAACCCCACAGTTGAAACTGAAGTCATGCTGGTAGGCGGTGAGATTGGTCGAGCAGCAGTACCATCTGGCGCTTCAACAGGAGAGCACGAAGCAGTAGAACTGCGCGATGGAGACAAGAAGAGGTATTTAGGCAGGGGGGTACTTAAGGCAGTAAATAATGTTAACAACATCATTGCCGACAAATTGGAAGGCATGGATGCTTTGGATCAATCAGAAATTGACCAAGTCCTTGTCGATCTCGATGGTACGCCTAATAAATCAAAGTTAGGCGCGAACGCTCTACTATCTGTTTCCTTAGCAACTGCCAGGGCAGCAGCAGCGTACCTGGAAGTGCCCTTATATAGATATCTCGGTGGACCAAACGCACGAACTCTCCCCGTTCCAATGATGAACATAGTAAATGGGGGAGCCCACGCGGACAACAATGTGGATTTTCAAGAGTTCATGATTGTTCCGGTAGGCGCCCAGACGTTTCACGACGCCTTACGAATGGGAGCCGAGATCTTTCATGCTTTGAAATCGGTTCTTAAAAAGAGAGGTTACGGAACGGCAGTTGGAGATGAGGGAGGTTTCGCGCCGAATCTACGCTCGAACGAGGAAGCTATAGAAATAATTCTTGAGGCTACCACTCAGGCAAAGTACTCCGTTGAAAAAGATTGCTTGCTAGCACTCGATCCCGCCGCTAGTGAATTCTTTGATGGTAAACACTATTCGTTCAAAAAAAGCGACAAAAGAAGACTCTCCAGCGAACAGATGGTGGCTTACTGGAAGAACTGGACGGAACAATACCCAATTATTTCTATAGAGGATGGCATGGCTGAAAACGATTGGCAGGGCTGGAAGTTACTCACAGATGAACTTGGAAAGCAGATGCAACTGGTTGGCGACGATCTGTTCGTGACTAATACGACTTTCCTGCGCAAAGGAATTGAGCGCGGCGTTGCAAACTCGATTTTGATCAAAGTAAACCAGATTGGAACACTTAGCGAAACAATGGATTGCATTGAGTTGGCAAAGACTAACGGGTTTACCGCCGTGATATCTCATCGCTCCGGTGAGACCGAGGATCCCTTCATTGCTGATCTTGCCGTTGCCACGAATTCGGGACAGATAAAGACAGGGTCACTGTCGCGCAGTGATCGAACTGCCAAATACAATCAGCTTCTTCGAATTGAGGCTGATTTACGTGGTGCCGCACGATTCCCAGGCCGAGCCGCCTTTCATCAGTTAAGCAAATCAACAACTAACAGTCGTCCTAAGAAAGCTCGTGCTGCGAGACCACTGGCCATTTCAAGTTAATGACTCCGGATTGTGTTTCATGAGCCGACCTACTTGGGAACGCTTCAAAGACGAATATGTCATCAGCACGGATCCCTCTAGACTTGACGTGTCGCTGATTCACACGTTCCTCTCACAGTCCTCTTATTGGGCCCAGAACCGAAGCTTAGAGCGAGTTATCCTTTCCATAGAGAACTCACTTAACTTCGGGCTCTACCATGATGAGCGCCAAATTGGCTTTGCGCGCATCGTTACGGATTACGCAACGTTCGCATGGCTTGCAGACGTGTTTATCATTGAGGATTATAGAGGTCACGGACTCGGAAAATGGCTCATTGAAACCGTCGTAGGACACCCAGCTCTGCAGGTATTAAGGCGCTGGGTCTTGGCAACAAGAGATGCACATGGACTTTATGGTCAGTTTGGATTTGTCGAGCTAAGGCAACCACATAGCTGGATGGAAAGAACATGATTAAGTTAAAGAGGATAACACTTGCCAGATAAGAGAGGACCAATTGCGCTGATAATAATCGATGGCTGGGGATACTCTCCAGCCATCGAGGGGAACGCAATAGCACAAGCCGCAACGCCGTTCTATGATGAGTTTCTCGAGAAGTATCCACATACACTCCTTGAAGCGCATGGTACCCGCGTAGGACTACCTGCCGGAGTAATGGGAAATTCAGAAGTAGGACATTTGAACATTGGATCAGGCCGAGTGATTCGTATGGACGTTTCGCGAGTTGACCACGAGATCGAAACGGGAGAGTTCTATTCCAACCCTGTACTGTCAGCAGCAATGATTAATGCGAAGAATAAACACGGCTCGCTTCATTTGATGGGTCTGCTGTCTGACGGCAAGGTCCATTCCTCTCAGGAGCATCTGTATGCCTTGCTTCGCATGGCAAAGCAGCATCATCTTGAGCGAGTTTTCGTTCATTGTTTCCTCGACGGCCGTGACACTCCGCCCAACTCGGCAATTAATTATGCTGATGCCTTACTCAGTGAAATTAATTCGATAGGCACTGGTCAAATTGTGACCTTGGTTGGCCGCTATTACGCCATGGATAGGGACAAACGCTGGGAAAGAACGAAACGTGCCTACGAGTGTTTAGTGCATGGAAAAGGAGAGCCGACTCTGGCTCCGATTGATGCAATAAGAGAATCCTACGAACGGGGATTGTCGGATGAATTCGTTGAACCTATTGTTATAGTTGGCGAGAACGGAGAACCATTGGCAAAGATCCAGAGCGAAGATACCGTTATTTTTTTTAACTTCCGACCAGATCGAGCCCGACAAATCACCAGGGCAATCGCCCTTCCAAATTTTACAGAGTTTGAGAGACCAAATCGTCCCCATGTCGAATTCGTATGTTTCACGCTCTATGATCGAACCTTTCCCCTGCCAATCGCGTTCACACCGCGGGAACACCGCTACGTTCTAGCCGAGGTTTGGGCTGCAGTTGGCGTGCGTAACTATCGGCTTGCTGAGACCGAGAAATATGCCCATGTCACTTATTTTTTCAACGGCGGAGTCGAGAGAGAATATCCGTGCGAGCGCCGGCTGCTGGTTCCTTCTCCGAAGATAGCGACTTACGATCTCGACCCGTCTATGTCCGCCTTCAAAGTCACAGATAAAGTGTTACGGGGAATTGACGAAGGGGAGACTGACGTCTTTATCATTAACTTTGCAAATCCGGATATGGTTGGTCACACTGGGAAACTAGACAAGACTATTGAGGCTTGCCAGCATGTAGATACCTGCCTCGGGTGGATTACAAGGGGGATAAGACAAGCGCGTGGTATAACGCTGATTACCGCTGATCATGGAAACGCCGAGCAGATGATAGATCCTAATACTGGACTGCCTCACACGGCCCATACGACCAATCCTGTTCCTTTTCACTTAATCGACGAGGGAGCTCGAGGTTTGAAATTGCGTGACGGAGGCGCGCTCGAAGATATCGCCCCTACGATCTTAAGTCTCCTCGAACTTAATAAGCCCGCTGAGATGACTGGAAGGGATCTGCGGCTCTTGTAAGGATATGGGCAGGTGATGGAAAACTACAATCCGCAGAATATTCTTGTGATTGACTTCGGCCAACTTGGTGATGTTGTGCTGAGCCTTCCGGCCTTACGGGCAATTAGAGACAGATTTCCCAGAGCACACATCACAGTGGCGGCCGGAAAACCCGGAGCCGAGATCGTAGAGCTCTCAGGCGCCGCTGATGCAACATTGCCAGTCGATCGCGTGGCGTTGCGGGACGGCTCAAAGATGGTTGCTTTGGTCCGAATTGCCAAACTTGTGAAGCAGGTAAGGAAATCGCGGTATGAATTCATAATCGACCTACACAGTTTGGCGGAGACGAACCTGCTTGGCTTTCTTTCGGGAGCAACAAAGCGCCTGTATTCCCGTCGTCCAGGACGTTCATTGGATTATTTAGCCAACTTTGTCCCGGCCCCACCAATAGAGAAGAATCCTACCAAAAGGCACACTGTTGATCGTTATCTAGATGTTCTCCGGCCCTTAGGTGTAAGAAACGCCGATAGGATTCCTCGCCTGAAAACAAGGTCTGACGATGATTTGAGAATCGAAGCAATCCTTCAAAAGTATAAGGCAAGTAGCGGCGTTCCTCTGATTGGACTTTTTCCGGGAGCGGGTCACAACAGCAGACGCTGGCCACTGGGCTGTTTTGTTCAACTTGCTGATTATCTGGTTCGTAATGAACAGGTTAAGCCTCTAGTGTTCCTGGGACCTGAAGAACTTGGTCTCTCATCCGAGATCCGCTCAATCTTTCCGAAGGGCACAGTCATATTAGAGAAGCTGACGATTTCTCAACTCGCATCAGCCCAAGCTCGACTATCTGCATTTGTGTCCAATGATACTGGCCCGCTGCATGTGGCCTCCGCAGTAGGGACTCCTGTGGTAGTTCTTCTGGACAAGGATGCACCGACTAGCTATCTCCCATTGGGAAACCAACATCAAATCATTCAGAGCAACAAAGTAGTTGACATTAGTGTTGATGAAGCATTTGCGGCCACAATTACTATACTAACTGCGGTTCGTACAGAGCCTCTCTTTGCGCTGTAGTTCACGTCAACCGCCATGGCCCTTTCCTGGTAGTGAATGGGAACTAGGTTCACTTCAAAAGTACCAACTGTCATTGGCAGTGTCCTAAGCGCGCTAGTAGCAGCCGCAATACTAGCTCTGAGTCTTTTAAACTCTGTACTAACCGCGGCTGATCAAACATCACAGCCAACCTTGCCAGCATCAGACCTTGACGTTGGCATTACTCTCTCAGAGCTTATACCGAAAGCTATTTCTGCAGGCGGAGGAGATTTTTCAAGGTGGGGAATCACCGTGGTGTCGCTGGAAGATGCCCGCACGCTCTATAGCCTAAACGGCGATCGACTTTTCACACCAGCCTCAAACATGAAGCTTCTCACCACCGCGGCTGCGCTTGAATTACTCGGCGAGAATTATCAGTGGAGAACATCCGTATATACTGATCAGGAGGTTGACGCAGGCGGCGTTGTCAAAGGGAATCTAATACTTTATGGGCGTGGTGCCCCTGATCTAATCTCGCAAGCAAACACCTCCTCGCTTTCACAACTCGCCGAAAGTCTTTACAAGCGCGGCGTGCGACACGTCAAAGGTAATGTAATAGGCGATGAGAGTTATTTTCGCGGGGACCCAATCGGCCAGGGTTGGCAGTGGAATGATCTTCAGTGGTATTTCGGAGCTGAGGCCAGCGCCTTATCGATAGATTCTAATCAGATTTATCTTAGCGTGCTCTCACCAACGGGGTCTGGTTCAAAGCCCGAGGCAAGGCTGAGCACACCGGGAGACCACTTTAGTATCATTAACAATATGACAACCGCGTCACGTGGTGAGCCAACAACTATAGGAATTCACCGAGGACTGTCTGACAACAATATAAGCATCTGGGGGCAGTTGCCGGTCGGAAGCAGAGGAGTTGGAGTGCGGCTCTCGGTTCACAACCCTGCTCAATGGGCCGCCAAGCTCTTTCTTGAAGCACTCAAATCACGAGGTATGAATGTAGAAGGTGAGATTCAAATCCGCGATTCGCGCATGGCACCAAGTCAGAGATTTGAACCAGAGAAGGCTATCGAGCTAGCGTCTGCTAATAGCAAACCACTGGCGGAAATAGTCAAGTCGACTAACAAACAGAGTATAAATTTATCCGCCGAATTAATTCTTCGCACGTTAGGTAGGGAACGGGGCGATTTGGTCGAAAGTCCTAAACCTCAGGGAAGAGAAAGAGGTGATGATGAACTTGGCGTGGCTGTAATCCGACTTTGGATGAATCGGAATGGTATCCCAACTGATGGCCTAGCTCTCCACGATGGTTCAGGACTTTCTCGTCTCAACCTGATTACCCCTCAAGCTATGGCCAAATTGCTGTTCGTCATGAATAAAGCGTCGTCGGCTCAGTCGTTTAAGGAATCGTTACCGATTGCTGGCCAAGACGGAACGTTGCGTTCAAGATTAGGCGCAGTGAACGCGCGCGTACTTGCCAAAACAGGCACTCTTACCTATCACGATAGCCTTGCAGGTTACCTTGAATCCACCCGTCAGTCCTTGGCTTTTTCAATCGTATGCAACGATCATACGGCTAAAACTGGTAACACTCGAACAATTGACGAGATTGTTTCCCTCATCGCCGCCCACAGCCGGTGAAAACCCATTCATTTGTAAATCTTTGTTTTTACTAGACAAACTGTGTTTAGTATCGGTAGTATTACGAGTGCCGCTGGTCGGCTGGCCGTTGCAACGGTCACCCACGCATACGCCGGTTTTCCTCAATGATAGCCCGCAATAACACGATTCAGGAGCCCTTTTATGTCAAAAACGTCTGTCACTTTCATCCTTGTTGTGTTCACGCTAGTTGCCGTTCCCGTAAGCAGCACGGCCCAAACAAACGTTTCCGCCAAAACAAGCAGTCTTCAACCCCAACCTTCCAATGTGGCGTCCGACACTGACAGGGTCAGAGATGGCCTCAGTGGTCCTGTACGGAGGGTTCGCACCGAGGTCGTTAAGCTCGCTCCATTGGACGGAAAGCTATTAGAGGGTAAGCGGACACTAGTAGAAGTAGCAGCTTACGACATCAACGGTAACAAGACTCAGAATCAATACTTTCCTCAGACTGGCGCTACCCTCACTGGCAAAGAAGTTTACAAGTACGACGACAAGGGAAATATCAGTGAGATGACGCTGCTGAGTGACGATGGTGTGCTTCTGAGCAAAGAGGTCTACCGGTATGAGTACGATTTCGCAGGCAATTGGAACAAGATGGTTACCTCTGTTGCCGCGGTCGAGGGAGGTAATCTGATATTTGAGCCTACTGAAGTTACTTACCGTTTGATAATGTACTACCTGGACGAGAACTCGTTTAAAGCCGTTCAGCCCGGCGGCGTAAGTGCAGTTCGGCCGGATTCCCCTTCCTCGAAACCCGTTGGGTCAGATAAATCGGGAGTCCCCCCGGATAAGCATCTCAAGAGCGACAAGAACTTAGCTTCGTCATTGCCAACTGCGACTAGTGCGGCAACTGACATCAGTAAAGCTAGTGCCGCCGACCTGAGTGAAACGTCTAATTCTGAGCCGAGAGCTCCGCTTGTTGTGCTCGATACCGAACCTCCTCCGTCGTCCGTGCCGAATCCTATTTTAAAACCGGTGTCGGGTGGCGTTCTCAACGGTAGAGCCATCAACTTACCAACCCCTGATTATCCTGAAGCGGCAAAGCGAATGCGAATAACAGGTGTGGTTTCGGTTGAGGTTGTAATCGATGAGATGGGTAAAGTAATCTCCGCAGTTGCAGCAAATGGACCCCCCACCCTCCGAGATGCGGCTACCAAGGCTGCTTTAAGGGCAAGGTTCTCACCCACAAAACTCTCCGGCCAGCCGGTTAAAGTATCCGGTGTAATTAACTATAAGTTCTCACTCGCGCAATAAAACACGGTGATAACCCTACACGTTTATCGCCTTTCTTTCTCATCCGCCCGACGATTTTTCTCTTCCTTAGAGGAGTTGTGCAATGGCATTAACTGGACACTTAAATGACCTTTCTCTTTCTGAACTGATCGAGTTCTTCTGTAATCAACGCAAAACAGGCCGATTAACAGTTCTGTACCCGAAAGGTTCTGGACATTTCTTTCTTCATAGCGGCTCGGTAGTCGACGCAAAGATTGGGGTTTTACGAGGGATTGAAGCCGTTTATTATGCCCTCACGCTTGCTAACGCGAATTTTGAATTTAGCGCCTCAACTGAGGCGACGGAGCGCACGATTAATCAACCTTGGACACAAGTTGTACTTGAAGGTCTACGCCGGCTTGATGAAGGCATTACCCCAGCAGAGGCATTTCCCGAAACCTACTTTGATGAATCGAAAATTACGCCCGTCGAAGCACATGACGTATCTCAGTCAGACGATGCAGAGGTCGTCCTGGATCCTCCTTTTCTTTCTTTTATAGCGAAGGACGCATTTTCCAAACGCAAGCCTTTCATCGCGAGTGGCATCGCAATAGCGGTACTTGCAAGTATTGCAGCTGCAGGCGTACCTGCCGGATGGTATGGACGAGCAACAGAGTCACCCGCTACGGCAAAAGAAAACAGTGCTCCCCCAGCCCCAACCAATGAGGCTCCGGAACAAGTCCCACTCGTGGCTGAAACAAGTGAGGCTCCAATAGACAGTGATGATGACGCTCTTGCGAGAAAGCAACGGGAAAAAGAGCGAGTCAAGCGAGCGGGAACTGCAAATGACGCACCGGCCACTTTACCTCCTCAAAGGAGAGTAGCAAACCCCGCACCTGCTAATACTGGTCCGAAAACAGTAACGGTAACAGTGACATACGACGAGTCTGGCCGTGTCACTCAAGCTTCGGGCGGAGATCCTACGGCACTTAGAATTGCGCGACAGAAGCGTTTTCCTCCCGGTAAAGCGGGAACTGCAACTGTTACGATTCCTCTGAATTGATGACTGGGAAAATCAAAAAGAATTGGGTAAGGGACTAAAATTCCCTTACCTTTTTGTTTGGCATCTTAACCACTCAGTCCCACAAAGCCAATCGCAACTAGTAGGGCTCTTCTGAGACCCAAGTCTCTACCCTGAGGATCATACCATTCATCAAGAGTGTGGGAATTGCCTGAGGATCCTCCGGCGCCTAATGTTATTGCAGGAATTCCGAGTGATATCGGAAGGTTAGAGTCGGTGGAAGCTTGATCCAGTCTAGGGACCAACCCCACTGCCCGGGTAGCCTCTCTGGCAAGTTCAACTAAAGGAGCTTCCGGGGAAGTTTCCCCGCTTGGTCGCTCACCGATTACCTGTAGATCCAACTGAAGCGACTGATTGCCCTGCCGCCGCTCAGCATTCTCCTCGTCTACCGCTTCACGAACGGCCCGCCGAAAAAAGGCATCAAGACGCAGCAGCTCATCTTCACTAGCAGAGCGTAAATCGACATCCATTGTAGCCGAACTGGGGATTGCGTTGATGCTTGATCCTCCTTCTATCCGGCCTACATTGAATGTTGTTCTGGGTTTGCGCGGCGCCGGATAGGAAGCCAACTTAGCTATAGCTCTCCCGAGAGCGTGAACAGGATTTGTGACGCCAAAATCACCCCACGAATGTCCACCAGCACCCTTTAAATTTACGCGATACCGACGAGAGCCAAGTGCTCCGTTTGTGATGCGATCTGCCCCTGGCCCATCAAAGCTTACGAAAGCAGCGACCCGGCCAGTCCATGGGCCTTCGGTTAGAAGGTGTCGTACGCCGCGCAGATTCCCTTCTCCTTCCTCCCCAACTGTTCCCACGAAAAGCAGCGACCCTTGCGTCTTTACGTCGACGATATTGAGTGCTTGAGTGAGGGCAATAAGCGCGGCAAGCCCGCAGCCGTCATCAGAAATTCCTGGCGCCATGAGTCGATGACCTATGCGGCGAACACTATAATCAGTTCCAGGCGGAAATACTGTGTCTAGATGTGCGCTAATAACGAGTAACGGAGACAAGTCACGCCCCAGTCTGAGCGCGATACAATTTCCCTCTCCATCGATACCAACATCCTCAAGGCCAAGCTTCAGAAACCTCCCAGCCAGGTACTCAGCTCTTTGTTGCTCTCCAAATGGTGGAGCGGGTATTGAACAGATTTCTACATGTTCGCGAGTAATATCCTCTAAGTTTGTATCGAAGAACTCAAAGGCCCGCTGAACCACGTGAGACCTCACCAGGTCTTGAATTATGAGCGCCGGTGCAGGTGTTAATGTAGAACTCATTAGTTCTTCGGCTAAGAAAACATTATTCGGACAGCCCCCAGGAATCTTGCAAGTTAACTTTGTACCATTTCCATGATCTCATCGTCCGGGAGAACCGACGTGGCCTGCTTCGCGCGATCGTAGATACGATTAACACGTTCTTCTAAAGGTTCGATACCGCGTTTTTCAAGCCAGTAGATAACATTAGACTTCCCGCTCATCGGGCCTACTTCAACCACTTGCTCAAGTCCGAACTGTCCAGCAGGCACCCCTGAATACACCAGATCGGCAAGCCTCGCATCGCCCTTTTTGTAACTCTTTATTACTGCAGCAGCATGAACCCCAGTGGCTGTCCTAAAGGCGTCTCGACCAAATACAGGATAATTATGTGGAATAGTCCACTCGCATGCTTCGGAGGCAACTTCGCAATACTCTTTGAGCCGTGATAAGTCATTGTCGATCCAGCCCATAAGTTTCAGATTCACCAATAACTGATCCATAGGCGTATTTCCAACCCGCTCACCCATGCCTAAAGCCGATCCATGAACCTGATCAGCGCCGGCTTCGAGTGCTGCGATCGAATTAATCACGCCCAGTCCCCTATCCTGATGACCGTGCCAGTCAAGCCTCACACCACCGCCCTGTTCCTCGATAATCCCCTTAACAAACTTAATTACTGAGCGAGCACCATCCGGAGTAGCATGCCCTACCGTATCGCAAACGCACACGGCTTTAGCTCCGCAACGAATTGCTGTGGTATAAAGCGCCCGGATCGTTTCAGGTTGAGCGCGAGTAGTGTCCTCAGTAACGTACATCACAGGCATGCCTTCAATTACCGCGTAAGTAACCGCGTCTTCCGTCATCTTCAGTAGTCTATCTAAGGTCCAATCTTCAGCGAAAAACCGTATTGATGAAGAGCCAATGAAAGTGCAAGCCTCTATCATAATTCCGGCACGCTGGGATATTTCGATGATGGGGAGGATGTCATTTCGATGCGTTCGCGCTGCACAATTGGGTCTGATTTTTAGCTTCTTGTCAGCGATCTCGCGAGCCATCAACTCGACACCAGCAGCGTGCGTGCCACCGGCTCCCGGAAGACCGATATCTGCAGTATCAATGCCCAAAGCGTCCATTAGATGCAACAGTTCAATTTTCTTCTCGACTGTTGGCTCGCGAACCGAAGGGGATTGAAGTCCATCTCGCAAGGTCTCATCGTCGAATGATATTCGTCGATTCGGTGCTTTGAAGCCAGGTTCTATTTTGTTCCAATCGTACACGAGTTCATCAACCGCCACTGAAACACCTCCACAGAAAGCAAGCACGTAATGAAACTCATCGTTTGTGAGCTTGCTTGGATTACAACAACCACTGATTTGATTGTCAAGATAGGCGAAAACTTGAAAACTCAATAACTGGTCAATAGTTCTTTCAGTTTCATGGTTGCTTTGACGCCAAGCCCTACTTGATATAGCCTCTCAAAGTCTAATAATCTTCGGTAACTAGTCTTGAGTCAGACACAATCCAGGCACACTCCAATAACGGTAGCTTTGGGTTCTGATCGGGCCGCGAAAATCATGGCCGTAAGGGCCGGCGTTGCTCGAATCGGACAACTGGATCATTCCTGGGCGAACGCCAACGTAGTTGCTCGGGCTGTAACTACCAATGTGCCTCCTATGCCGCTAAATGATTGGCAATTGATGCAAGGTGCACGTGAAAGGGCTTTAGCTGTGCGTGACCTGCTTCGTAGCCGACGTTTGGAAGCTGATATTTTCGTTGGCCTCGAGGGCGGATTTCACTCTATATCAATCGAGGGCGAGTGGCACACATTCCTGCGCGGCTGGGCTTACGCCACCGATGGCAAACGAGAGTCTTTCGGTTCCGCGCCCTCGATAACTGTTCCAGAGTTAATTGTCAAAGAGGTGATAGAAGGTCGACGCGAACTTGGAGTTGTGATCGACCAGATCTCAGGGAAAAAGGATATCCGCAGCCGCCAAGGAGCTTGGGGGGTTTTGTCGCGCGACCTGGTGACGAGGGCGATGAGTTTCGAACTTGCTTTGATTGCAGCCTTGGCGCCTTTCTACAACAGTGATTTATATGGGGCAGTTGAAACTTCAAAAACTAGCGGTGAGAGTTAAAGATTAGCTTTTGAGAGGTATTCTTATGGAAGAGTTGATTGTGCAAGGAAACGAAGAACCGCTACCGCGATCACGGAGAATGCCCGGCTGGATTGAAGTTATTGCAGGTTCAATGTTTTCTGGTAAATCGGAGGAACTCATTCGCCGTCTGCGGCGCGCCAAGATTGCGAGACAACGGATTCAGGTTTTTAAGCCCAAGATCGATTCGCGCTTTTCTGAAAACCACATCGTCTCACACTCGGAAATGCGACATGAGTCTTCAAATGTGCGCAGTGCCGCTGACCTTCTTGAAAACCTGGATCCAGAGACAGAGGTGGTGGGTATCGATGAAGGTCAGTTCTTTGATAACGATCTTGTTGATGTAGCAAACGAATTGGCCAGAAGAGGTCTACGGGTAATCATTGCCGGCCTGGATCAAGACTACACTGGCCGTCCGTGGGAACCGATGCCACAATTACTCGCAATCGCTGAGTACATAACAAAGACACACGCGATCTGTCTGCGGTGTGGTCAGACAGCAAACTATTCGCAGCGAACCTTCGATTCAGAGGAACGTGTCGCAGTCGGAGCGCTCGGCATGTATGAAGCCCGTTGCCGAAGGTGTTTCGTACCTCATGCGGACAGTCCGACTATCTACTCAGAATAAATTCCTGCCCCTTGAAAGCTCGGCTTCCCATCACAGGCTGCTGCGGCAACGATCCACCTGCGGGAGGCGTCTGAGCGCAAGAGAGCTCCCCGTCTTCCGTTCTTAACCTGCAAACACTGCGGTCTCCCTGGCCAGAGTCTTCAGCCGTGAAGACTGTGGTCCCAAATACCCTATTTTCAGCCAAAGGCTGGTTTCTCAGGAGCAGAAAAATGAACAAAGAAATTTTCTTGACCGTAGCGTGGGTCCTGTTAGCGGCTGCCATTCCCTTGGAAATGATCATTACAGCTCAAGTGAAGGAATCTACAACAGCTCACAAAACTCCGGAGATTGAAAGTAATAGCTACCGAATCTCTGGACCATTCAGCCACAGCAATCTCACGGTCTTTCTGATTCATGGCAAGAATCAGATTGCTGGCAAAACATTCCTTACATTACAAGAGGCCCTTGAGCAAAAGAAGGTTGTGGTTTACGAAACCAGGAATGTTAATGAACTTGCGATCGAAAACCTCTCAATCGACGAGGTATTTGTTCAATCCGGAGATATCGTGAAAGGGGGACAACAAGATCGAATGCTGGCGGTGGACCTCATCGTTCCCGCTAAGTCCGGTAGGATGCCAATTGCGGCGTTCTGCGTCGAGCAAGGTCGCTGGAGCCGCCGAGGGTCCGAGCAGGTTGCAACATTTAGCGGCGCCACAGATATGGCGTCAACGAAAGACCTGAAACTTGCAGCCAAGCGATCGAAATCCCAGGGAGAGGTTTGGAAGAATGTGAGCGTTGCCCAGGAAAAACTCAGTGAAAATGTAGGGTCTCGAGTCACCTCAGCCGACTCAGTAACAAGTCTTCAACTCACAGTCGAAAACCGAAAAGTCCAGGAAACAGCCGAGTCCTACATCAAGGGCCTGTCAGACATTGTTAAAGGCAAGACAGACGTCATCGGATATGCCTTTGCCATCAATGGCAAGATCAACAGCGCCGATGTTTATGCCTCAAGTGCGTTGTTCAAGAAGCTGTGGCCGAAACTGCTGAAAGCAAATGCTGTCGAGGCTATTGCGGAACATAAGCGCGGTGATGACTTCGAGCTAGTCACTGAAACGATGGTTCAGGAGTTTCTCAGTGCCGCCGAAAAATCCGGCACTGACTCGGAAAAAGCAGTTACCGGACGCGTCACGCTTTTAACACGTGAGAGCAAGGAAAACATCCTGTTCGAAACGAGGGATCAGGTACAAAAGGGGTCGTGGATTCACCGGAACTACATCCGCAAATGAGGACAGTACTGGGACCGCGCTTTGCCCCCTGGGTAAAACGCGGTCCACCCCTATTGGTCCTGTGTCAACTTGAGATCAATGAACAATCTTAGTTGAATACATAATCCCGTACATAGCGTCTTGATGGCGAGCGAAGTCTTTTCCAGTCGTAGCCAACATTAAGTTAATCATCTGCACCTGACCAGCATATTTTCGGTAGGCAAGCCACTGTAACCTTCGGTGACCGTCAGGTGTCTCGGGATTGGACTCCCGAAACTGAACGCCTTTTAGACCATCAATCTCCAGCCATCTTACTTCGTCGACCTCTCCATTCTTCTCTCGAGACTTGGCGCTTTCGTAGTAGGCATTCAAACTGTCTTCCGTGGGGAACTTTTCATCCATGGGCGATATGCTCACGATCAGTGAGGCAGCATCCCAAGAACCCGGTGAACGCCACATGTACGACTTTGCTTGATCCTCTTCCAGAGTCCACTTCGGTGGCACGGTCCAGGACATCCCCTGCTTATCCCACGAGGCTGTCTGACCACCCGCAAGGGCTGCCGTTTGGGCGGCAGTTGGTGTAGGCTTCTCAACCTTAGCCTCCCTTGATGTTGAACTTGAAGAAGAGCCTGGCTCTTCGCTGGATATCCGACCTCTAAGTCTCTCAGTTAAATTGCACAGTGACAGAGCGATTCCAATGATTACGAGAATTGATAGCTGTTTCATAGGCTCAACTCACAATTGTAGAGTGGAAAGGGCAGCCGCTTCATAATAGAAAAGATGACCTAAGTCAATGACGAAGTTGAATTGAGGCTTGCCAAATTTTCTCACTTAATCGTGCCGTGCTATTATGCATCTCCCCCTTCTTACCCCTCTTCTTAAGCTGCGCTGAGGCGCAAATTGATCGGAGATTCTTATGAGAATTGCGGCAATGCAACGTCTTCTATCTATATGTATTACTGGTACAGTGCTCATGTTTGGAGCCACTGCCTGTCAGAGAGCAACCGACACAACTACCAATGCCAACGTTAATGCGAACACGGACGTTGCGCTTGCAAACACAAACATGGCTCCCGTTAGTACTAGTGGGATCGCTGCAAAAGAGCCGGAAAGATATCGGGCTACCGTAGTTTTTACGGCACAGACGGCGGGAGGCGAACGCGCGATGGGCATTCCGACTCTTTCTGCTAACATCGCTCGGGACGGTGCCGACCGCAGGGTTGAATTTAAGTTGCCCGATGGGTCGGACCTCATCTATCTGGAGCGAGGCGGTGAGCATTTTGTTATAGCTCCCGGTCGTCGGCAATATGCAGAACTTGACCAAGAATCTACCGGAATGCAGTTGCAGCGGTTAATGACACCGGCCCAATTGGTCTCACGCCTGGAGAACCTGGAAGGAGTGGAGCGCGTAGGAGAGGAGACAATAGACGGAAGAATGGCCGAAAAGTATCGCTACACTACTGCCACAGCTACGGGAACCCAGGCTGGAACAGTTGAAACGGAAGCCTTTGTTTTCGTTGACAAAGAGACAGGACTGCCTCTTCGTTCTGAGCTATTTGCGGAAGCAACCGGTGACGTAGAAGGAGTAAGAGCTGCCCGCGTGGTAGCAGAAATGCGCGATATTTCCACGGATGTGGACCGGCAGATGTTTGAGATACCGGAAGGATTCAATAGAATCCCACCCGAACAAGTTCGAAAGCAGATCGATACTTTAGCGAAGGCTGCTGCCGCTGTCTTGCAGACGGTGCTGGGTAATCTGACTGCTGGACAAGGAACGGCAACACCGTCACCAGCGCTTTCTCCGTCTCCAACGCCATAGCGGGTAGAAGAAATGAGATACTTGTTAACACTTTTAGTTGGGTTAATTATCGGCGGCGCTGCAACAGTATTCTTCCTCGGCGGTTTTCGCAGCGGCGCGTCTACCCCTGGAGTTCCATTGCGGCCGCCGGATGGAAACGCCAGCGCTCCTGGCACCATTGTAGTTGAGTTCAACCAAGGCTTTTTTGATCAGCTTCTGGGAACATTATTCAACGATCTCGAAGCCCCAGCCTTCCAGTTGTCTTCGAACAGCAAGGACTTGATCTCTGTCGAGAGGATTCTCTTTCAGCAATGTCCTAATACAATTAGGCTCGAACAAGAAGGCAGCAGCGTGAAGACTCAGGTCCAATTCTCTCAGGGAAAGATCGCTGTGCCTCTTGCATTTAATGGACGATATAACCTACTGGGCAACTGCCTTGATTTTAAAGGTTGGGCTCAAACTGCATTTGAACTCTCTTTTGATCAGGGCGCCCAAACGATCTATGGGAGGCTCAATGTCGAGGGTGTTAACCTTGAAGGCGTTAATCCGGTTGCAAATAACTTCGTAACCGTGTTTGTTCGAACCGCAATTGACGAAAGAGTTAATCCGCTCGAATTGCTGCGAGGACAACAATTGCAGTTGATGATTCCAGTAAAAGCAAGCAACGGCGCGGTGCGAGCAACCGTGAGAGATGTACGTTCTGAAGTACTCGAGAACACACTCAAGCTGCATATTACTTACGAGTTTAGTGGTACTCGTGGTCAATCTGAGACTGGTTGAACAATACAGCCGCTTTGCAAATCGATCTAATAGTGATGGGGCCACTGAAGCTACTAAAAAGCACCTCAGCGGCACCCACTCGTTTTATTAGACTGTCCAGGAAGCACCTCGGTTGGATTGGCCCTTAATGTATGACAAGTCCAACGCCGATTCGAAAGTATGTTGCGTCCGGTCAGCAATCCGAGCAGGATTGTAATCGAACTGAAACGCTCGAAGGTCGTACCTGTCAGACAGTCGAACGTCCAGACCACCTCCCAATGCTCCTGCAAAGCCAGTGTCTGAAAACTCTACTGCAAAACAAGGGGCTCCTATGGCCTGTTGGCATCTAACCTCATCAGCCTTCCTTCTGAAATGGGCGCCGCCCACGAGGAAATGCGCGAAAGGACGTACTGACGTCATGTCTCTTGTGTTGTCCTTAAGTTGAACACCAACAAGAAAATTGTATAACGAGTCGTCTATATCGAATCGACCAAAAGGTCCGGCAACATCACGGCGTTTGAAATGGGCGGAGAAATCGCCTTTGATACCAGTGAAGCGTGAGATGTTTCCGGTTATTGAAGTGTTGAACCCATTGAATCCTTCTCGTTCATCGATTATGTCTCTCAGGCTCGGGTTTCTGTCACCAATTCCGGTGTCCACCCTATTGTGTGAATAGCCGATGAAGAAGTCGACTCGATGATAGTCGTCTTGGCCCATAACTGCTGGTGCGATTCCAAACACCACAGAAGAATCAAAATTCGCCGCATGGTTCTCTATATACCCTCCTTGTATGAAATTGGCGTCGGAGTCGAGGGCTTGATGGTCTACCTAAATGAAAGCGTTGTCTAAGAGATCTTGCGATTTTGTTGAGACATCGCGCATTTGTGTTGCGGGAAAGATTTACCGATCAAATGATCGTCGATGACGCCGTACGCTCCTCTGCCAGTTGCCGCTGCCGGGCAAAATGTTCAGCGATTTCAAGGGCAGTCTTCTGACCAACAAAAGGGGCCAACTCTGAGGCGCTTGCACGGGCGATCCGCTGGATTGAGCCGAAATGCCGAAGTAGACGCCCCTTTCGCTTCGCTCCTACTCCCGGAATTGCCGTAAGTTCCGAAGTGAAGTCTCGAAGCTCTCGACGTTTACGGTGGTAAGTGACTGCAAACCGGTGAGTCTCATCGCGAATCATTTGTAGCAGGCGAAGAATAAGCGAGTGAGAATCCAAGTAGACGGGCTCATGTTCACGACCCTTTACCAGCAGATGTGAGACTTCCTTGTGACGCATGGGTGGTTTAACAACCCCAACCATTGGCACCGCCTCGAGGTCTAGTTCCCGCATAGCCTCGGCGGCGGCGGTCAGTTGTCCTTTCCCACCATCAATCATAATCAAATCAGGCAATGGCTTTCCCTCATCGAGTACTCGGCGGTAACGTCTGAGGACAGCTTCGCGCATTGAAGCTAGGTCATTGGATCCTTCGACTGAACGAATGCGAAACTTTCTGTATTCCGAGCGATTCATCTTCCCGTTTTCACAAACAACCATACCGGCGACATTTTCCGATCCTTGAATGTTTGAGATATCAAACGATTCAATACGCGCGGGAAAGCGCGGCAACTCTAAAGTTTCCTGAAGTTCTTCGAGTACAAGCTTCATGTCAGGTTTGAGGACACGAAAACGTTGCTCAAACGCCAGCTTTGCATTCTTTTCACCGAGATCGATGAGATCGCGCTTCTCTCCCCGCTGGGGATCCAGAATCCGTACACGCCGGCCTTTTCGTTCCGTCAGAGCCTTTTCGAGTAATACGCGATCTTCAAAATCGACGGGCACGTGAATCTCTTTGGGAACATAGTCCGTCGAGTAATACTGGGCCAAAACATCACTGAGAAATGAAGCTGGATCGAAATCGTCTTCCGAAAGATCCTCCCAAAAGAACTCTCTACGACCGACTATATGGCCTTCGCGCATTGTAAAGAGTTGTAGGGCCAGCCGTGGTCCTTCGCGATAGTAGGCGAAGATGTCAACGTCGCGATCAGGGGAGGTGGCCATCTTCTGTTGTTCAGAGAGCTTGATTACCGTCTTTCTCAAATCGCGGTACTTTGCTGCCATCTCGTAGCGCTGTTCTTCCGAAGCTTGAACCATCCGTTCTTTTAAGGTATCAGCAAGTTCCGTATTCCTGCCTTCGAGCAAAAGACGAACGTCCCTGACTGACTCCTGATACTGCTCTTGAGTGCATAGGCCCTTAACGCAAGGTCCCAGGCACCGTTTTATGTGGTACTCAAGACAAGGCCGCGGGGCCTTACCATCAATTTCGATATCACAGGTTCTAAGCTGGAAGGTGCGATTGATAAGGTCAATAGTCTTGCGGGCCAGACTTGCAGGCAGAAATGGACCGAAATAGAGTGCTCCATCGCGGTGAATCCTACGCGTGATAACTACCTTCGGAAATGGTTCATTAATGGTGAGCTTTAGATGAGGATAGGACTTATCGTCTTTGAGGTTTACGTTATAACGTGGCTTGTGTTTTTTGGTTAAAGTAGCTTCAAGAATAAGAGCTTCTACTTCGTTGTCGGTGACAATAAATTCAACATCGGCGATATTCCTTACTAAGGCATCAGTTTTGCGGTCGAACGGTCGGGCTTGAAAATAAGAGCGAACCCGACTGCGTAAGTTCTTTGCCTTGCCAATGTAAATGGTTCTGCCGCCTGCATCTTTATAGAGATATACACCGGCAGATACTGGAATTTCTTTGAGCTTTTCGTCTAATGTCACTGACTTCAACTGCTTCTGAATGTTAGGGTTGTAAGCCATTTTAGCGTACAAGCAGTCGCCACGCATGCCGCGACATCAAGCAGTTTTCTATTTGGCTGAGTTAACAAGCAGAAGACTGATAGAGGAAAACACAGGTGCGGTTTCCATTTAAGTTAGCCGACAGCAAAAAGTTCGATGCAGTAGGTTTCGGCTTGAACGCCGTAGACCACCTCATTGTCGTTCCGCACTATCCCGCATTTGATACCAAAACCAGATTTCTTGAACATCAGCAGAGCCCCGGCGGTCAAACTGCCACTGCCATGGTTTCCCTGCAAAGATTGGGGCTAAAAACGGCCTATGCAGGTAGGTTTGGTTCCGACCCTGAGGGTGAATTCGGGTTGCAATCATTGCAAGACGCTGGTGTGGATACCAAATTCGCAGAGGTTATCGAGGGTGCTCATAATCAAGTTGCTTTTATAGTGATCGATTCCCGTTCGGGCGAACGAACGATCATTTGGGATCGCGATGAACGACTCGCTTATTCAGGAACGGAAGCCCCTCATACCTTTGCTTCATTAGGACGTGTTTTGCATATCGATGCTCATGATCCATTTGCTTGCGCTCGAATGGCTGAGGAGGCTCGGCGTGCTGGAGTTATCGTGTCCGCCGACATCGATAACTTCTATGAGGGGCAATTGGAATTACTGCCTCTGATAGACATTCTAGTTACCTCAAGAGAATATCCACATCGTCTGTCTGGAATCAGAGATGAGCGTTCTTCTCTTGTAGAGATGAAAGCTCGGTTCGGTTCTACCATCGTGGGGATGACGATGGGCACTCGCGGAGCGTTGCTCTATTTTGATAATCACTTTCTCGAGTCACCGGCTTATCAGGTCCCTGGAGGCTGCCGTGATACAACCGGAGCGGGCGACGCATTTCACGCAGGTTTTCTTTTTGGGCTTTTAACAGGTGAGGGTGTAGAAACAAGCCTGCGCTTGGCTAATGCAACCGCTGCACTTAAGTGTAGTGCTCTTGGAGCCCGCACCGCCCTTCCAACGAAGGTCGAACTTGAAGATTTTCTAAACGCGGCCGAAACGATCGACTAATTCCCGCCTGCCGCTGCTCCTGCCTATTGCTACCTGCTGCTGCTCTTCAAGCTCCAGTAGGCTTAGCGATGGCGCCAAGGTGCTTTCGAAAATGGTTCAGTACTCGCTCCCAGGCATCAGCCGCAGCTTCTGGGTTATATACCTCAGGACGAGTGTCGTTGAAGAATGCGTGATCAGCGTCGTAACTTACAATTTCAATCGGTAGTTCGTATTTCCTTGCGGCCTCTTTGAGCGCGTTCACTTTCTCAGGTGTAATCCAGGAATCACGACTCCCCGCGATAAACAGAGTAGGCACCTTGAGCTTCTTAAGCCCACTTTCTTCAGGGATGTCTCCATAGAAAGGAGCGGCCGCCCCAAGTTCGTCATAATCGCACGCAGCCTGAAGGGCAAAAGTTCCGCCCATGCAGTATCCAGTTATACCGATCTTGGTAACTTTGTAAGCTTGTTTGGTCTCACTAATGGCGCTTGCTATTGTTTCCAAGCCGTCCTCAAGAGCAAGTTCGTGCATTAACCGCGATGCTTCCTGTTGATCTTTAGTGGTTTTGCCACGAAAGAGATCTGGCGCAACACAAATGAAGCCTTCACTTGCGTAGCGATCAGCGATATCGCGAACGTGATCATTTATGCCCCACCATTCGTGAATCAGGATCACGGCAGCCGAAGAATCGGTATCTGGTCGGGCAACTACCGCAGTGGTAGTGCCTTTTGATGTACTAAGATTCAGAGTTTCACTTGTCATACTGAGACCTCCCCCTTTTCATTTTGTGATGACGCGAACGCAGTGGAGGAGTAATTATAATTCACTGCTTAAACGTATTCCACCTGAAATGCTTGTGGCCCACGCCTCTTGGTTACAATGAACTTCATCCTCAATCATCCTCTTAGACGGAGCGCACGTACTACTTGTGATACCGTATTGACTACACATTTACCGGTTAGGATCGGGGGAAGGCCTATTGAATGACATAGCGCCTAGTCTGGGTTCCAAGAGGAA
>CAZNPP010000005.1:0-33292 GCA_964574785.1 uncultured Chloracidobacterium sp.
CGGATCCTGCGGGCTTCTATCTCCTTGGAGCCGCGTTGCTGCGAATGGAACAATTCGCTGATGCTCGGGCGGCTCTGCTAAACAGTCTTAAATTAAAAGCTGATGCTGATGGCGAGTATCTGCTGGGTGTGACTTTTGAGAAAGAGGGCAAGCGCGAAGAGGCCATTGAGACCTTCCAAAAAGTCATTCGCAGGGATGCTAATCATGCGCCTGCACATGCTGCGCTGGGAACCGCGTATCGCGAAGCCGGTAAACACAATGAAGCCCGCGCAGCGCTCGAGCGTGCGCTGGAGTTGGACCCTAATGACCTGCGCACAAATTATCAACTTGGATTGGTGTACGCGAAGCTCGGCGAAAAAGACTCCGCTGTGAAGATGTTTGCGCGGGCCGACGAACTTCGTACTCAGCAACGCAACGAAGAAACAGTTATCATGAAGTTGATCGAGCCCCCAGAAAACTAAAATAGAATCAAATGGATGATCAACCTTCTAGTACCGATCGTCGCGCTCAGCTAATCTTGCAGCAGTTGCTTCGGGCCGGAACAATCTCCGTAGCCAGTCTGGCGAAGCGTCTTAAAGTTTCTCCCACTACCATTCGTCGGGATCTAAGTGAACTCGAACAACGGGGTTTGTTACGTCGCAGCCATGGAGGGGCGGTTCCAGTTTCCCCGCTGCTCTACGAGCCTTTTCGTCATGTCTCCTATTACCACGAGCAAGAGCGACAACAGGCTGCTGAAAAACGTCGAATTGGTTTAGTTGCCGCTGAACTGGTCAATGATGGCGATATCCTGGGGATCGGCGCCGGTACAACTGCGACTCAAGTGGCGCGGAGTGTTTGTCTGCACAAAGGCATTACTGTTGTCACAAATGCCGTAAACGTCGCGATGGAACTGAGCCACCGCGACGATTTGAAGGTGTTTGTCACGGGCGGATTCTTGAGCGGGGACTGGTTTGCGCTTGTTGGGCCGACCGCGATCCAAAGTGCGAACGAAATGTTTGTCGATAAGGTTTTCATTGGCGTTGACGGTATTCACGTGGACCAGGGCCTGACGACAAATTATCCCGATCAGGCAACAATACACCGTGCAATGATGCGTCAGGCGCGACGGCGAATTGTGGTTGCTGATAGACGCAAGATAGGAGAAGTAGGAACGGCTCTGATTTGGCCGGCGGATGACATTGACATTCTGATAACCGATCGAGGGGCCACTGACGAAGAGATTGCGCCTTTTGTTGCGAAAGGGATTGAGGTGCGTCGTGCGTGAGGTAAATTGTTAATTAGCTAGTTGGGGCCAACCTTGGGAATCCCAACTAAGTTGAGTGATTCGCAAAGTCGACAATCCGCGAGCTTCTGCGTCGTAGGCATGATAAACAAGTTTGTCTCCGTCTTTCTCTTGCAAAATGGCACAGTGTCCTGGGCCAACCCAGCGTTTGTTGCTAGAAATCAAGAGTGTGCCGCCACCCTCCATCATGTGTTTGCCACTATGATCGACGTAAGGTCCAGTTACCTGTTTTGAGCGGCCAACCCGGATGTTGTAGGTGCTCTTCACCCCACGGCAACAGAAGTCAAACGAAACAAAAAGATAGTAGTAGCCGTTCTTCCGGATGATCGCCGGAGCTTCAACTGCACCAGGTTGATCGCGTAGGCGAGGCCGGCTCGCCAGCGCGTAGAGAGTTTCGTCTTGAGTCGAAAGCTTGCCATTTGCCGGATCAATGCGGCGCATCTTGATCCCACTCCAGAAACTTCCAAAAGAAAGCCACGGAGTGTCGGCTTCATCTAACACGATATTTGGATCAATAGCATTCCAGTCATCAGTCCGATGCGAACTGATGACTGTTCCCTGGTCCTCCCAGCGGTAGCGGCTGCTTGATGGATCGAGCGTCGCATTAGTCGCCAGCCCGATGCTTGAGCGATTACTGCCAAAAGTGGAGACCGAATAGTAGAGGTGATACTTACCATTAAAGAAGGAGATGTCTGGAGCCCACAGTCCTCTGAGGCCAGTAACGTCTGTGACAGCCCATTCCGGAAGATGAGCAAAAACATCGCCACACAATCGCCAGTTGATCAAATCCTTAGAACAACGGACAGCAATTCCGGCTCGAGTAGAGAAGAGATAGTAGGTGTCTCCTTCTTTAATGATCGTTGGATCATGGACTTGGCGAATATCTCCCAGGAGCTCGAGATCTCTGAGTGCGAGTGGCGTGTAGGTCAGGCTACTAGCAAGTAATGGGAGCACTGAACAAGAAATGATGAAAATGGCCCGGAGCATCGTGGTGAATGGTAAATGGTAAATGGTGAATGGTAAATGATAGTAAATGATGAGTGATAATGAGAGTGATGAGTGATGAGTGATGAGAATCATATGAGACTTGAGTTACGCGTCACTCATCACTCATCACTGATCATTACCATTCACCATTTGCCAATTCCCACTTGACTAGATGCTCATTTGTGGTGTAGACGAACATAATCCGTAGTCGATTTGAAGGGTTTAGTTCAGATGTTCGGAACAAAATCTCCGTTTGGGGTAGGTCGGTAAAGAAGCATTAAGAAATTGGTCGGAAAACGTGGACGTCTATTCAGGCGGCGTTTAGTTCCGTGAAGATGATCTGCTTTCAGTAACTCTTTTTTATTTGACCCGTTTCCTGGAGGTAGCCATGAAAGCCCGTGACATTTCTGTGGTTTGGGCGCTCGCCCTCGTACTCGTGTGCTCAGTGCCGGTTTTTGCGCAAAGTGATCGCGGCGCGATAACTGGAAGAGTGACTGACCAAGCAGGAGCAGTCGTTCCTAACGCGAGAGTTACCGTCACTAATCTTGAAACTAAGGAAGTGCGAGAAGTTCGCACATCCGACGCCGGAACCTTCACAATTCCACAGTTGCAGGCCTCCGTCTACAGGTTGACGGTCGAAGCACCGGGATTCAAAACCGCTTCGATTGACGATTTAAGAGTCGCAGTAGCCATAACTCGCACAGCCGACGTTACTCTTGAAGTCGGTGAAGTGGGTGAGGTGGTTACGATTTCTTCCGAAGCGACTCCGGTACTCCAAACAGAAGCGCCAGTGCAGCAGCTAAATGTGAGCGAACGGCAGGTTAGGGAACTGCCGCTTCTTGTAGCTGCGGAGAGCGGTGGCCGCTCACCACTTTCGTTTATCTTTCTTGATAGCAGCGTAGTTTCGAATGATCGTACCGGAACTGGCGCCACTTCAGGCAGTACTGGTACTAATGCCACCAACTTCCGAATTAACGGCGGACAAGGGTTGGGAGCAGACATCCTGATAGATGGAGCTCAGACGCGACGCGGTGAAAACGGGACATTTTTCTCGGAAGTTGCCCCAGGCCCGAATGCATTTCAAGAATTCACGGTAAGCACCAGCAGTTACTCGGCGGAGTTCGGCAACTCTTCAGGTGGCGTCGTAAACTTTACGATCAAAACTGGTAGCAACGATTTTCATGGCGAAGCCTACCTCTTCCACATCAATGATGCGCTAAACGCCAATATTGATCGCAACCGCATACTAGGCCTCGATAAACCTCTTGATCGACAGTTCGATTACGGCTTCAGCGTCGGTGGTCCTGTTTACTTGCCCCGCTTCGGCGAGGGCGGCCCTCATGTATGGAGCGGCAAGAACAAGACTTTCTTCTTCTTTAATTATGGTAGTTATCGCACGTCGCAATCTGAAACCGTCGACGTTACCGTCCCGACAGCTCGCATGCGGCAGGGTGACTTTGGCGAGCTCTTGACTGATCCGTACATCCTGCAATTCTTCGGCGGTCCAGTTCAGATATTTGACCCCGAGCAGCCCGTCGGACAACGCACAGCTATCCCTGGTAACCGCCTTGACCTGTATCTGGGTGGCGCGAGGATCAGCCCGGTTGGTAGAAACTTCGTAAATCTATTTCCTCTGCCGAATCAGACTGGACCAATGGGCTCGACAGTATTTCGTAACTATAGAGCTTCAACTCAGGCGACAGCTAGAACCAACTACTATGTCACCAAGATAACCCACAATCTAACTGATCGTCAGTTACTAAACTTTAGCTATACGTTCCGTGAGCTTCCCAGCGTTAAAGGAGGCTTTCCGCGGTTTCCTGAACCTTTTGTAGCTCAAGGCGTGTGGCGGCAGGTGTTCAAATCCTATTATGCCCGCTTGCAACACGACTGGACCTTGACTCCATCATTTCTTAATCACTTCAACGCGGGATTCTCGCGCTCGGATGTACAAAACAGGAACTTTACTCGTGGTATCCCTGCAACTTCACTAGGTCTGAGCCCTAACGCTACTCAGAACTTCGGCTTGCCGCTAGTTGGATTCCCTGGCTACGGCGACCCCGTGATTGGCATTGATCCCCGCGCATACCAGGCGGGAGGCTCGACATTCTTCGATAATCGTGTAGGCGACAACTCAGTTCATTTAAGTGACTTTGCAACTCTTATCAGTGGGCGGCATACCATGAAATTCGGCGGGGAGGTTCGCATCCAGCAGTTAAATAATGCAGCGCACTTCGATATTGGGGGTAACTTCAACTTCCGCAGCAATCAGACAGGAAATACAAATGATTTCAATCAAGGTTGGCCTATCGCCAGCCTTATCACAGGTAGACCAGAGTTCTCATTCAACAGTAACCAGACGATTGACCCGGCTCTGCGTTTCTTCTCCCACGCTTTCTTCTTTCAAGATGATGTTAAGGTTACGCCACGTTTAACTCTGAACCTCGGCGTGCGCTATGACTATGGACGTCCACGTGAGGAAGCGAGAGGTTTCTTGCGTGGCTTCGATCCAGATACGCCGAATCCCGCTGCTGGCGGTCGACCCGGAGCAATCGTGGGCGCTATAGGACAGGGTGGTCTTCAGGCAGAGCACTTTGGATTGGTGAAGCCTGACCGCTCTAACTTTGGCCCGCGCCTCGGGTTTGCTTATTCGCTAAACGAAAAAACCGTTGTTCGTGGTGGATATGGGCTCTATTACGCGCCCGTTATCTACAATGATTTCGGGAATACGGGAGTCCTCGGCTACAGCCCAGGAGCCGTCAACATTAATTTCGGGCTCGACTCATTCATTACATTGGACAATTATCCCTTGGTTCCAGCCCCCGACCCTTCGGATCAGGTAGTCGGACAACTCGACCGCAACGATCTCGATTTCTTCGACAAGAACTTTAAGACTGGAAGAACCATCCAGTACAGCCTCGACCTTCAACGACAACTCCCATACAACTTGGCAGTTCAAGTCGGCTACACCGGAAGCAAGGGAACCAGGCTTCGTTCAAACTTCGATCCAATCAACAAAATACCTCTCGAAGCACTCAAGCTTGGGCTTCCATTGTTAAGTAAGCGCTTAGAGGACGTTACCCCTCTTGAGCGCGCCTATGCTACCAGCGTTGGAGTGACGCTAGCGCCGAATCCAGATGCGGTGTACCCCGGTTTTAATAACCAAGGAGGAGCTTTTGCTAGTACGGTCGCGCAATCACTTAAACCATTTCCTCAGTATGGAATCATCAACAATCGCTTAGAGAGTCAGGGTCAGAGCTTCTATAACGCCTTCAAGGCTGACGTGCAGCGACGCTTTGCACAAGGATTCCAGTTTGGCGCTTCGTATACCTTCGCGAAGTTGATTACAGACGCAGGTGAAGACATCTTTGGTGATTCTCCACTCAATGGTGTTATTCAAAACCCATTTGATCGGCAATCATTACGATCAATTTCACCCAGTATTCCGCCGCATTCGCTTGTCTTCAATTACATCTTCGAATTGCCTTTCGGAAAGGGTAAGCGCTTCTTGAATCAAGGTGGAATTGTCGACCGATTGGTTGGAGGGTTTCAGGTTACTGGCATCCACCGATATCGAAGTGGTCCAGCTCTTACGCCGTTCATTGCCGGGGGGCAGCGAGAATTCCTGCAACTGACTGGATACCTCGGCAATCTCCGACCAAATATTACTGGACAACCGTTTTACACTGATATTCCGGCGGGCGGCGTAACATATGGTTACCTGAATCCTGGGGCCTTTTCGCGCCCAGTGGATTTTCGCAATGCTCCACCATTCTCGCTCGACGGTACGACCGTCAATCCGGCCTATACCGCGTTCTACGCCGACCCACTCCGGTTCTTCGGCAACTCGGCACCGACCTACTCCAATCTTCGGGCGCAGCCGTTTCATACGGAAGATTTCAGTATAATGAAGAAGACCCGCGTAACGGAGACGACCTACTTCGAAATACGCGTGGAATTCTTTAACCTTCTGAACCGGGGACGCTTTGGAATTCCGAACTTGAACTTTGACGATTTCAACTTCGGTATATCTGGTCGCAACGGCGATATCTTCCAGCCGCGTCGGATTCAAGTCGGCGGTAGGTTTGTGTTCTAATCCCGACACGCCGGGTGGAGGGGCGCAGCAAAATTCTGATAAGCTGCGCCCCATTCAGCTTTGAGTTAGCTTCTTACTAATCAGACGTCATGGTCATCGTGTGCCAGAAACAACATCTCGCGATGTTGTCGCTGATAGTCTTTCTTTTTACCACTGGAATGGTCGGCGTAATCCCGTGCCCCGCACAGACTGCTGGCGGCAGTACCTCGAGAGCGAAGCAATCTTCCCAGCTTCTCAAAGACGGTTTGACACAATTTGAGCGCGGAGATCTTATTGGCGCCCGCGAGTTGCTCCAGAAAGTGTTGAGCATTAACCCGAACGAAGTCATGGCCCACACCTACCTTGGTTTTATCGCAGATAAGATGGGCGACCTAAAGGAGGCCGAGCGACACTTTTCCCTCGCCATCAAGAAAGCGCCGTCTTTGGCCTCAGCTCGAAACAATTATGGCGCGATACTGTTGCGAACTGGTCGTGCCGATCAAGCTGCCGCACAATTCGAAGCTTCGCTTAAACTCGACCGAAATCAACCGAATGCACTTGTTAATCTTGGTCAAATTCGTTTCGCGGCTGGAACCAGCGACGACATACGGGCAGCTAGCGAGTTGTTTGCTCGGGCCTATGCGATTCAACCAGATGTAGAGATTGCCAGAGCCTTAACCGTTACCTCATTGCGTCTTAAGGACTCTAATGCGGCAACGTTGTATTACCGGGAGTACGCGACGCGCCTGAATAGGGAGACCGAGACCTCGGCTCACACTGCGGTGGCCCGTGCCGAACTAGGCGCAGCGCTTCTTGAAGCCGGTCTGTTAATAGAAGCTGAGCAAGAACTAAAGGCCGCTGCGGAACTGGACCTCAGGAATTCGGAATCTGTTCTGAACCTCGCTCGAGTCTATCTCGCCCGCAAAAATCTTCCAGCGGCGGGGCGAACACTTGAAGCAGCAGTAGCAGGCGGAGTGGATGAAGCCCCTATCTATGCCCTCCTGGCGGAAGTTTATGAACAGAGCGGGCATATCGAGAACGCTATCCCTGCCATGCGTCTGGCGATTCAGCGCGACCCTCAGTCTGAGAGGTATCGCTTCGCATACGCAGTGTTACTGACTAACGCATATGCTCCTGGTGCTGCAGTTATCAGGCTTCAAGAAGCACTCGAAACTTTTCCTGCTTCTTCGCGGCTCTGGTTCGCACTTGGATTGGCCCACTTCAAACACAATAAGAGTGATGAGGCTGCAAAAGCTTTCCAACGAGCTATTGAACTGGATGAGAGATTTGCCGCAGCGTTTGCTTATCTGGGGGTAACGCGAGTCGAATTAGGCGCCTACGCAGAGGGTATTTCACTCTATGAGAAAGCTTTGAAGGCTGATCCAAAGTTGGGTGTTGCTCACTACCTCATCGCTGAAGCCCTTCTCAAGCAGACCGATTCCGATGCCAAAAGAATCGAAGGGCATTTGAAAAAGGCAATTGAGTTGGATAGTTCCTTCACTTTGGCTCGTTTGTCACTCGCTAAACTTTATATGCGCGCGACTCGGTGGGCAGAAGCACTTATAGAACTTGAAACGATCGCCAAACTTGATCCCGAAGCCGCAGAAACCTATTACCAACTCGGTCGAGCATACGTTCGGCTCAAACGTCCCCACGATGCACAGTTGGCAATGACAACTTTCAAGCGCCTGAGCGAAACGCAGAAGGAGCGAGAAAGAACAGAAATTCAAGAAATTACTAAGCGCCTTAGTACCGTTCTATTCTGAATACCTAATGAGATTTCCGATGTTGTTAAGTATTTCAAAGTCATGCTTTATGGTTTTGGCAGTTCTGAAAAATAACTGGGACTCGATCGCGGTCCAAACGTTTAGACAATAGAATCATTCCGATTTGGAGGAGCGGAACAGGTGACAAAACTAAGGCGTCGGCAATTCTTAGGTGACATGGTGGCCCTGAGCGCAGGGCTTCTCGTTGGGCGTGTAGCAACCATTGCCCAAACTTCACGAGCGGTTGACTCACGGATCGAAGTGTTGCTCTCCGAAGAGATTGGCACAATAAACCCAGATATCTACGGCCATTTTGCTGAACACTTAGGAGGCGTTGTCTACGATGGAATCTGGGTTGGCGAGAATTCCCGCGTTCCAAACATCGGTGGAATTCGCACTGCACTAGTCGATGCTCTAAAACGCATTAAACCGCCCGTGATCCGCTGGCCCGGTGGCTGCTTTGCCGACAGTTATGATTGGCGCGACGGCACTGGACCCAGAAGCAGAAGGCCGCGCCGCACCAATTTTTGGGCTGACGCCCCAGAGTGGCCCAAGGATGCTCCGGATGGTCCATGGAAATATGATACGAACCATTTTGGCACGAACGAGTTCCTGCGCTTTTGTCAGCTCACCGGGGCACAAGGCTATCTCGCTGCCAATTTACGTGGTTTGACTGCGCAGAATTTTTACGAGTGGATTGAATACTGCAATTCACCCGCAGGCTCCACTACGTTAGCCGAGTTAAGAGCAAATGGTGAGGCAGCTAATCGTGAGTCCTTCAAGGTGCGTTTTTGGGGCATAGGAAATGAATCCTGGGGCTGTGGCGGCAACTTCACGCCAGAAGAGTACTCCGCCGAGTTTCGTCGATTCACTGCTGCCGCGCCGCGCTATGGTGTTGATCTTAAGTATATTGCTTCAGGATCGAGCGGAGAGGATCTGAACTGGACGCGTGGGTTTTTCGCGAAAACAGCCGAGAAGGGATCCGGTCTCTTTAATATGATTTACGGTTGGGGTCTACACCACTACTCCTGGAACTTATCACTAGGAAAGACGACGAACTGGTTTGCCGGTAAACGCGACGCCGTGAAGTTTGATGAGGCTGAGTATTACGAGCTGCTGCGCGAAGGTGATCGAATGGACGAAATGATTAGGCGCCATTGGTCGATCATGGGTGAGTATGACCGCCAGCATCGAGTTAAGTTAGCCGTGGATGAATGGGGTTCGTGGTTTGCTCCTGGAAGCGAAGTGCATCCAACACACTTGCTTGGTCAACAATCAACAATGCGTGATGCCTTGCTCGCAGCTCTCACACTGGACATATTTCAGCGTCACCCCGATAAAGTGGTAATGGGGAATATCGCGCAACTCATTAACTGTCTGCAAGCGCTTTTTTTGGCTTATGAAGATAAGTTTGTGGTAACGCCGACCTATCACGTCTTCGAAATGTTCATGCCACACATGGGCGCAAACGCCGTTCGAACAGTGTTCACATCTCCTCAGGTGCGGTATACCCGAGACAGTAAGCCAGCTACATTCTGGGGGTTAGGCGGCTCGGCTTCCCTCAGGGACAAGGTGTTAACTTTGACGGTGACAAATCCTCACCTGAAAGAATCCCGAGAAACTGAGATCGCAGTGCGCGGTGCACGGGTTACTTCGGCACAAGCACGAGTACTTACAGCTCCTCAAGCACAGGCTCACAATACGTTTGAGAGTCCGCGTGCCGTTGAACCTCGCGACGAGACTGTCAAGGTCAACGGGGGGACATTGGTTTTTCGTTTCCCCCCAGCTTCTGTAACGCGCTTGCGACTGACGCTTGTGTGATTGAGAGAGATAGTTTTTTGACCAGCAAATTGGCCTCTTGAGTCTATAACGAATGTATTGGGAAGAGCGTTGGCATCCGCTGCGCGAGGAATGGGTGATCGTAGCAGCGCATAGGCAAAACCGACCGTGGAGCGGCGTAACGATCGAACACGCTGAAGAATCCCTCCCCGCCTACGTTCCAGACTGTTATCTTTGTCCAGGCAACCTTCGCGTTAGCGGGGCGCGAAATGACGATTACACAGGCACGTTTGTTTTCGATAACGATCATCCCTGTGTTGGCCCTGAGGCTCCCGACAGACTCCAGCATCCCGGGGGCATTTATAGAAATCGACCCGCGCGAGGAACGGCTCGCGTGGTCTGTTATAGCCCAAATCATAGTCTAGCCCTTGCGGAACTTCAGTTACCAGAGATTGAGAACCTGTTTCGTGTGTGGCAGGACCAGTATGTCGAACTGGGTAGCAGAGACGAGATCAAACATGTTCTGATCTTTGAAAATAAAGGCGAAGCAGTGGGTGTCTCAAATCCGCATCCTCACTGCCAAATATACGCAACCAACTTCGTTTTCAAGACAATCGAGACAGAAGCAAAGGCCAGTGACCGACACTATCGGGAGACGGGACACATTCTTTTTCAGGCTGTTCTAAAGGCGGAACGCGAGGACGGGCGGCGGATAATTTGTGAGAACGAATCTGCAATCGCGTTCATTCCTTACTTTGCTCGTTATGCCTATGAGGTTTTTGTGGCGCCAAAAGAAAGCCACCCGAGCATTGCAGCCCTTTCATCTCGAGAACTTTCTGATTTGGCTGCTGTGTTAAAGCAGGTTCTGGTGAAGTTTGACAACTTGTGGCGGATGCCTTTCCCTTATGTGATGCCGTTGCATCAAGCTCCTACCGATGGTGGTGACTATGATTCTTTCCATTTCCATTTCGAATTCCACCCGCCGCTGCGAAGGCCCAATCTTCTGAAGTATCTGGCCGGCCCAGAGATTGGAGGCGGCAATTTTCTTTCTGACACGGCCCCCGAAGAAAAGGCCGCCGAGTTGCGGGCCCAGTCCGACGTTCATTTCAAGCATGCTCAACAGGAGCCGGAGCAATGAGCATTGCTGAGGACACAGGCGAACTTCTGACTGCTATCCGCAGGATTCACGAGAGAGTTCGTGATGCCGTTGTTGCCGAGTGTGAAACGGCGGCCGTCGAAGAATTAGCAACAGTTGCTGACGATGAGTCGAGTGGCGACACCATCTATGCGGTTGATCGCATCAGTGAGGAGTTACTCGTGGAACTCTTTGAAGAAGAGGTGGCGGGCGTCACGCCGGTAGTCTTGATTGCAGAAGGAATTTCAGGCGGAAAGATTGTTCTCCCATATGGAGCAACAGAAGCCGGGGCCGTTTGGCGAATCCTCGTTGATCCTATCGATGGTACTCGCGGCCTAATGTATCAAAAACGGAGTGCCTGGGTGCTGACCGGCGTTGCCCGAAATCGCGGGGATGATACAACTCTTCAGGATATTGAACTTGCTGTACAAACTGAAATTCCTTTGGTTAAGCAACATCTTTCCGACACGTTGTGGGCCATTCGAGGAGAGGGCGCACAGGCTGAGAGATTCAACCGATTGACGCTCGATCGCGAGCCTTTACCGTTGCGCCCTTCGCGGGCCGCTACCATCCGTCATGGCTTTGCCATGATTGCGCGCTTCTTCCCAGGCGCAAGAGACGAATTGGCGGCTATTGACGAAGATATTGTCCGTCGCGCGCTGGGTCCGGTTGAGCCCGGCAAAGCACATTGCTTTGAAGATCAGTACCTCTCTTCAGGCGGTCAATTGTATGAGTTGATGATGGGGCACGACCGCTTTGTCGCGGATTTGCGCCCACTGGTGGAGATTATCCTTAACCGTCGTGGACTGACGCTAGGGATCTGCTGTCATCCTTACGACATGTGTACTGAACTGATCGCTCGCGAGGCGGGCGTGATCGTAACTGATGAGCTTGGCGAACCTTTGCGAACCCCCTTGGATATTGAAGCTGACATAACATGGGTTGGATACGCTAATAACTCAATCCGTCGCGAAATTGAACCGTTGTTGCGCGAGGTTTTGCTCCAGCGCGGGTTAAGAAGTGAAATCTAACAAAGCGTCTAAGATATGCAGGTAGGTCCGCAGACTGTCTATCGAATAATACACGGGCCGAGCCGAGAGCTACCCGATACGCGTGCTTTTGTCGAGATTCTGAATTCTCTCGAGACGAACAACTCCGGGGCTGCCTCGCTTTTTGACGCAGATGCGGAACTGATCATCACCCGCGCGCCCGGTCGACTTGATGTAATGGGAGGTATAGCCGATTACTCGGGTGCCCTCGTTCTTGAGTTGCCTATCGCTGAAGCTACCTTTGTTGCGTTACAGAAGGATCATAAACCGACTCTAAAAATTGTAAGTCTTGCTCCTGACACGACGCGCTGGATCTCATTCGAGATGTCTTTAGCTGAACTCGAACGAAACAATGAACCAATTGAATATGATGAGGCATGTCGATACTTCAGGGACACGGCTAGCCAGCATTGGGCGGCTTACGTCGCGGGTGTCTTCCTGGTTCTGATGCGCGAACGAGGTTTTCGCTTCGATAGTGGAGCGCGCCTACTGATTTCTTCGAGAGTACCTGAGGGTAAAGGTGTTAGTTCGTCAGCCGCACTCGAAGTGGCAACCATGAGCGCAGTTACTGCGGCATACGACATTAAGATTGATGCCCGAGAATTGGCGCTGCTGTGTCAAAAGGTTGAAAACCTTGTAGTAGGCGCTCCGTGCGGCGTGATGGACCAGATGACTTCCGCATGTGGTGAAGCGAACAAGTTTCTGGCACTTCTATGTCAGCCTGCAGAACTCTTGGGAACAGTCTCACTGCCTGGCAACCTTTTTATATGGGGACTGGATTCTGGAGTGCGCCACTCCGTAAGCGGATCCGACTATGGATCAGTTCGGGTGGGTACTTTTATGGGGTATCGAATCATTGCCGACCTGGCCGCACTCAAAATCGAAAATGAAGGCAACCGAGTAAGGGTTGAGGATGAGCTTTGGCACGGCTATTTAGCGAATATGAGCCCATCTGAGTTTGAGGGCTACGCCGCCCAACTTCCAGAAAGAATCAAAGGCAGTGATTTCACTCGGCGCTACAATGGAACTACAGATCCAGTCACACGAATTGATCCTGAACAAACCTATGCTGTGCGAGTCCCTGCGGCTCATGCGGTCCATGAGAATTTTCGCGTCAGAGCCTTTTCGGAGTTGTTAAATTTGCCTGAAGGAAACGCGAGTCGGCAAACAACTGAGCTGTTAGGCGAATTGATGTACCAGTCACACGTAAGTTATTCGGCCTGCGGACTTGGGTCAGATGGCACGGACGCGCTCGTGGATCTAGTCAAAAAAGCCGGACCTGTGAAAGGTCTTTTTGGCGCCAAGATAACAGGCGGTGGTAGCGGAGGTACCGTTGCAGTTTTAGGCGAACAAAAAGCAGATGAGGAAGTTGTAGCAGTGGCCCAACGGTATGCGGCCCAGACAGGACATCTCCCTCATATCTTTAGAGGTTCATCGCCCGGCAGCCACTCATTTGGACATCTCAGGGTAAGACGCAGCTGATTGGAGAATCATGGCAGTTCTAGTAACGGGCGGCGCAGGCTATATCGGCAGCGTAACTGCCGAAATGCTGCGGTCCCGTGGCCAAGAAGTAGTCGTACTCGACAACCTGTCACGAGGACAACGTTCTGCTGTTGCTCCGTATATTAAGTTCTATCGCGGAGATGTCGGGGACCACGATTTAGTAACTCGCATCGTTAGAGAGCATAACATTGAGGACTGTGTACACTTTGCAGCTTTTGCTTACGTCGGCGAGTCGGTTCTGCAACCTACTCTCTACTATGAAAACAACGTCGAGCAGGGCATTCGGTTACTAGGAGCACTGATCGCCGCAGGGGTACGCCGCCTGGTCTTTTCATCTACCTGCGCGACTTATGGCGAACCCCAAGTTCTGCCGCTTCGCGAAGACCATCCCCAGTCTCCAACTAGCCCATACGGTTGGTCGAAGCTCTTCATGGAGCGTATTATGTGGGACTACGACCGCGCTTTTGACCTGACGTTTGTTGCCTTGCGTTACTTCAATGCAGCCGGCGCAACTCAGGAACTAGGTGAAGATCACGATCCGGAAACGCATCTGATCCCGCTCGTGCTCAAGGCAGCACAGGGAAAGATTCCGCACGTGAAAGTCTTCGGCGACGACTATCCGACTTCAGATGGGACCTGTGTTCGAGACTATATCCACGTTTCGGATCTGGCGGAGGCGCACGTGTTGGCACTCAAGCACCTAAGCTCGGGAGGCCAATCAGACGTGATCAACCTTGGGAATGGTCAAGGTTATTCTGTACTTGAAGTAATCGACACTGCGAGGCAAATTACGAACAAAGAGATCAAGGTGGTAGTCGAGGGAAGGCGACCCGGTGATCCATCTCATCTGGTTGCCGATGCTGCGCGAGCACGTGAGGTGCTCGGCTGGCAACCGCGCAATCCTCAATTGACGACGATTATCAGTTCCGCTTGGAAGTGGCACTCGCGGTTCCCAGAAGGCTACCCCAAAGGCTGAGTACTTTTGGAGGAGAACAATGAAGAGACTATTTATCTACGCGCTTGTCTGCGCCACTGTACTGGTACTAATGAGCTGCGATCGCGCAACTGGTCCAGGGGGAAGCTCAAGTTTGCGCGTAGCTTTTGTTACCAATAACGCTTCGGACTTTTGGACCATAGCCCGACGGGGTACGGAAAAAGCTGATAGTGAACTGCAAGACGTGGTAGTCGAGTTCAGGATTCCGTCGGACGGTACAGCGGGAGAACAGAAACGTATCATCGACGATCTACTAGCAAAAGGAGTCGATGGCATCGCCATCAGCCCGGTCGATCCTGACAATCAAACCCAATTGATCAATGACGTTTCCCGGCAGGCCCTTGTCGTAACTCAGGATTCTGACGCCCCAAAGAGCAACCGAGCCTTTTATGTAGGGACCGACAATGTCGCCGCAGGTCGACAGGCTGGCGAATTGATCAAGGAAGCTCTGCCCGATGGCGGAAAGATTATGCTTTTCGTCGGCAAGCTGGACGCTCGCAATGCGCAGGAACGCACGCAGGGGATTAGAGAAGCATTGCAGGGTTCAAAGGTAGAAATCATGGATATCCGCACGGACGACACAGATCGAGTACGAGCCAAGTCGAATGTCTCTGACACCTTGGTGCGTTATCCCGATATTGCCGCTCTGGTAGGTTTGTGGAGCTACAACGGACCCGCAATTGTTAATGCCGTGCGTGAAGCCAATAAGATAGGCCAGGTTAAGATCATCGCGTTCGATGAGGAAGATGAAACACTTGCTGGAGTCAGAGACGGATCGATATTCGCGACTGTGGTGCAACAACCTTTTGAATTCGGCTACCAGGCGATCGTGTTAATGCATAAGCACCTTCGCAATGAGAATCCCGAAATTCCCGAGAGCAAACAAGTATTCGTCCCAACCCTTGTTATCAAGCGCGATAATGCAGACGAGTTCGTGCAAAGAATTAATCAACTGCGAGGACGTACCTAAAGACGTCATGGCGGTACCCATTCTACAGATGCGCGGAATCGAGAAGCGCTTCGGTGGCGTTCGAGCGCTTCGGGGCGTTGATTTCGAAATCAATGTAGGTGAAGTGGTTGGACTTGCTGGCGAGAACGGAGCCGGTAAGTCAACGCTGATGAAGATACTTGGTGGTGTGCATCAACCTGATGCCGGAGAGATAAGGATTAATGGCGAACCTGTCCTAATCAAATCGGTTGGAGACGCCACTCGTTATGGAATCAGTTTTATTCACCAGGAGCTGAACGTTCTTGACAATCTCGACATAGCAGCAAATGTCTTTCTCGGTCGTGAGCCGCTTCGTGGCGGCTTGCTGAAACTCCTTGATAGCGCGCGCATGCATGAAGAAGCTCGCACTTATCTGAAACGCCTGGGCCTGCAGCTGCCAACGAATACTCTGCTCGCAAGGCTATCAATAGCACAGCAGCAGATGGTCGAAATAGCCAAAGCTCTGTCGCTTAACGCGCGAATCCTCATTATGGACGAACCAACTTCGAGTCTGACCTTAACCGAGACAGATCGGTTGCTCGAACTCGTACATGAGTTGAAGGTACAGGGAGTGGCAATTATCTACATTTCGCATCGGTTGGGTGAGATTGAAGAGATTGCGGACAGAGTCGTCGTCTTACGTGACGGCTCAAATGCAGGCACCCTCGAGCGCGACGAGATCACTCATGATCGCATGGTGAAAATGATGGTGGGCCGCGACCTCGAACAGTTTTACCAATACTCTAACGGCAAAGGAACACCTGGCTACTTTCAAGTAAACAAGCTCTCAACAAGCCGGTATCCCGATCGGCAAGTGTCGTTCGAGATTGGAAAAGGGGAAATCATCGGACTTGCCGGTTTAGTCGGAGCCGGGCGAACAGAAGTAGCTCAAGCAATATTCGGGCTCGATCAAGGGGTTGAAGTATCTGTTAACTTAAACCATCAGCCGCTTAGGATCCGCTCACCAAAAGATGCCATTGGTTATGGAATATATCTCATCCCTGAAGATAGACGACTTGCCGGCCTGATCATAGAGACCGGCATTCGCGAGAATGTAACGCTTCCTGGGCTCGAGCGTTATACGAAAGCAGGTCTCATCAGCTTTGATCGAGAACGCGCAGTGGCCGGAGAAATGTGTCGCAAGCTCAACGTGAAGTGCCCATCAGTCGAAGAGCGAGTGATTAATTTGAGCGGCGGCAATCAACAGAAAGTGGTGCTTGCAAAATGGCTGTCACTTGAACCAAAGGTTCTTATCTTTGATGAGCCGACCCGAGGCGTGGACGTAGGTGCAAAGGCTGAAATCTACGCTTTAATGCGAAATCTAGCCAAGAGCGGCGTTGCGATTCTCATGATATCGAGCGATATGGAGGAGATTCTGCACATCAGTGACCGTGTTGCCGTTATGCACGAGGGGAAACTCATGGGGATTCTCGAACGCTCTGAATGTACTGAAGAAAACATTATGAACCTTGCGGTGGGTGAACGCGCCGCATAGTAACAAGGATACACCTAACAATATGTCGAAACGGATTAGGACTCTTATTGTCTGCTTTGTCGTCTGTTATGTTGCTGTGATTTCGGCAATAGGTGACAGCCAACCGCAGAACCGAATTCAGAAACGCGTGTTCGGGAAGTTAGCGGATGGCGCCACTATCGACATCTATACGTTAACCAATAGGAATGGGCTGCAAGCACAGATTAGTAGCTATGGGGGCGCTGTGGTTGCGCTAAAAACACCCGACAACCGTGGTCGTATGGCTGACATCGTTCTCGGCTATGATCAACCTCAGGGCTACGAGAAAGATACTTCCTATTTCGGAGCACTCATAGGCCGGTACGCAAACAGGATTGCTGGCGGTAAGTTCTCCCTAAATGGTGTTGAGTATCAATTGGCCCAAAACAATGGTGAGAACCACCTTCACGGTGGTGAGCGCGGGTTCGATAAAGTGGTTTGGCAGGTACAAGAAGTGAGCCGGTCTGAAGGTCCGGCTTTGCAACTCTCCTACCACAGCAAAGATGGCGAAGAGAATTATCCGGGGAACCTTCAGGTAGACGTGGTCTATATACTTACTAACGAAGATGAGTTGAGAATTGAGTACACAGCGACGACCGACAAAGAGACCATAGTGAATCTCACCCACCATTCCTACTTCAATCTGGCTGGTGCTGGCACAGGTAACATCCTCAGCCATCAACTCACAATCTATGCCGATCGATTTACTCCTGTAAATGAGACCTTGATTCCTACCGGCGAACTTAAACAAGTAAAAGGAACGCCTTTTGACTTTACTGTACCGACCCCAATCGGCAAACGGATCAACGAGCCTGATGAGCAACTGCGTTTAGGTCGGGGATACGATCACAACTTTGTTCTGAACAAGGGCAGCGATGAACTATCACTGGCGGCTGAGGTCTACGAAGCCAGGAGCGGGCGAGTATTGCAGATGTGGACCACAGAACCGGGAATGCAGTTCTATACCGGGAACTTTCTTGATGGGGTTCGAGGAAAGGCTCGCAAGGTGTACAACCAGCGCGACGGTTTCTGTCTGGAGGCTCAGCATTTTCCCGACTCGCCGAATCGTCCTGCGTTTCCAACGACTGTGCTAAAGCCAAACGAGAAGTACACCCAGACTACTGTGTATAAATTTTCAGTCAAACGGAGCTGAGATTGAAAAAAGAACTCGGTACTTTCCTGTTGCTCGTACTCTTGTGCGTTATTGTCGCAGTTCTTAACCCGCGATTTCTCTCGCCGGCGAATCTGCAGAACATGGCGCGATTAATCGGAGCATATGGAATATTCAGCATTGGCTTAGGCATAGTAATCATCTCCGGTGGCATTGACTTATCAGTAGGCTCGGTTTTTGCGTTGCTGGGTGTTCTACTGTCAATAATGCTAGTTGAGTTGGGATGGCCTGCTAGTCTTACCGTGATAATAATCCTCACTGTAGCTATGTCCCTTGGGGCGCTTCACGGATTGATCATTACGAAACTCCGAATTCAACCTTTCATCGTGACGTTATGTGGATTGCTGTTTTACCGGGGCCTTGCGAGGTTTATTGCGAACGACGAGACAAAAGGTTTTGGAAGCGCCGCTGGTTTTGAGTGGCTGCGGGATTTGGCAAACGGTGACCTGCTTGGAGTACCGACACCTTTTATATTGCTTGTCATAACAAGCGTTGTCATGTGGGTTGTGCTTCATCGATCAATCTATGGTCGATATCTATTTGCAGTTGGTCGTAATGAGATCGCAGCACGCTATTCAGGCATCAACTCAAGCCGCATTATCGCTAGTGCTTACATAATCCTTGGACTGTTAGCTGGCATCGCTGCAATCGTATTCGCTTTCTATACAAATTCAGTTTCCCCCTCGTCTCACGGTAGTTTTTTTGAACTGTACGGCATTGCTGCCGCAGTACTAGGAGGATGTTCGTTGCGTGGTGGTGAGGGCTCAATTATTGGAATACTCCTTGGCGCTGCCCTACTACAGGTATTGCAGAATCTGGTGAATCTGCTTGGCATACCGTCGTCGCTCAACTTCGCGGTGATGGGTGCGGTGATACTGATGGGTGTAATCGCTGATCAGATTCTGCAGCGGCGTACTGCAAGAGCTTAGCTACTTTCAGATAACAAGACATTCACATGAAGCTGCTAGGCATAGATGTCGGCACAGGCGGTACTCGTGCTGTGATTATGGACGAAACAGGAGGAGTAGTTGCCTCCGCGACTTCCGAACATGAACCTTTTGCTTCACCTCAAACCGGATGGGCGGAACAGCATCCGGTGGATTGGTGGCGCGCAGCGTGCGAAGCCATAAGGGAGGCATTATCTCGAGCCGAGATTGGACCGAACGAAGTAAAAGCGATTGGTTTTTCTGGTCAGATGCATGGAGCCGTCTTACTCGATGAAGCCAGAGAAGTCTTAAGACCTGCACTGATCTGGTGTGATCAGCGAACTGAAGCACAATGTCTAGCAATTACGGAACGCGTCGGATCTGCTCGTTTAATCGAGTTAACCTCGAACCCCGCCCTAACAGGCTTCACACTTCCAAAGTTGCTTTGGGTGCGCGAAGCGGAGCCGGACGTGTGGGCGCACGTTCGCTCGATACTACTGCCGAAGGATTATGTTCGGATGCGGCTGACGGGTGAACAGGCAATCGACGTAGCAGATGCTTCGGGGACTCTTCTATTTGATGTTGCCAATCGGCGCTGGTCCAATGCCATGCTCGATGCGGTTGAAATCGAAAAGAATTTTCTGCCCAGGGTATTCGAGTCGTCTGAGATTACGGGTCGTGTTTCAGCCGCAGGTGCTGAGGCCGCAGGTCTAGCCGAAGGAACCCCGGTAGTTGCGGGGGCTGGAGATCAGGCAGCCGGCGCAGTTGGCATGGGCATCGTGCGTCCGGGTGCTGTCAGCGCCACGATTGGGACGTCCGGAGTAGTTTTTGCAGCTACAGACAGACCGGCCCTTGATGAAGGCGGCAGAGTGCACACCTTTTGTCATGCGATACCTAACCGTTGGCACGTCATGGGTGTCACTCAGGGCGCGGGTCTGTCACTTCGTTGGTTCAGAGATCAATTTGGTACGAGCGAAGGTAACACAACTCGTGATCCGTATGACTTACTCTGCAAAGAGGCAGAAAGCGCTCCAGTTGGATCGGATGGTGTTTTATGGGCGCCGTATCTTATGGGAGAACGAACACCTCATCTAGACCCTCATGCCCGCGGGGCTCTCGTGGGATTAGCAGCAGTTCACGGCCGCCCCCACATCATTCGCAGCATTCTTGAGGGTGTTGCGTTTTCACTGCGCGACTCATTTTCGATTTTGGCGGAAATGAATGTCCCAGTAAAAACAATAAGATTGGGTGGGGGTGGTGCACGCTCGGCTTTGTGGCGACAAATACAAGCAGACGTATACGGACAATCAGTAGAAGTCTTAGTTGCAGAAGAAGGAGCGGCCTATGGCGCTGCGTTGCTTGCCGGTGTCGGAATCGGGGTTTGGCCCTCGGTTGATGAGGCTTGTGCGCAGACAGTTTCTGTCGCCGCGAGAATAGATCCAGACCCCAACGCTGTTGCTGTCCTGAATGCCTGCTATCGCGCATATTGTGCCCTGTACCCTGCTCTTCGGGCTGTTCGAGACCAGCAGCGTAACTGAGGGATAGATCCTGGGATTTGGCTGGGTAGTTTTCTAGTGATCGTCACTTTCTCGACGAGAACTAAGAAGGAAGCGAGGTTTATCAATATGACTGAGGATGCATACACACCGCGGCCGGAACATAAATTTACTTTCGGCCTTTGGACCGTAGGAAACCGTGGTCGAGATCCATTCGGCGATGCAGTACGTCCGACCCTTACACCTGTCGAGGCAGTGCGAATGCTGGCAGAGGTCGGCGCCTACGGGGTTAATTTTCATGATAACGATCTAGTCCCCGTTGACGCTACGCCGTCTCAAAGGGATCGGATAGTTAACGAGTTTCGCCATGCTTGCGAAGCAAATGGCATCAAGGCGCCAATGGCCACTGTTAATCTCTTCTATGAGCCTGTTTTCCGTGACGGTGCTTTTACAGCTAATGACAAAGCAGTGCGCGCTTATGCCTTACAAAAGACCATGCGGGCAATGGATCTAGGCGTCGAATGCGGGGCCAAAATATTTGTTTTATGGGGTGGACGCGAAGGAGTTGAAACAGATGCCTGTCGAAGACCTGATGAGGCAGTAAAGCGACTTCGTGAAGCTCTTAACTATCTTTGCGAGTATTCTATCAACCAAAGATACGATTATAGGTTCGCGCTTGAGGCGAAACCTAACGAACCACGCGCCGATATCTATATGCCTACCACAGGCGCCTATTTGGCCCTTATTGCCACTCTTGATCACCCAGAATTGGTTGGAGTAAATCCGGAAGTGGCCCATGAGCATATGGCTGGGTTGAATGTGACCCACTCCGTAGCACAAGCGTGGGAAGCCGGAAAGCTCTTTCACATTGATCTAAACGACCAGGTGCCAGGACGCTATGATCAGGATCTGCGGTTTGGCTCCGCAAATCCAAAAGCGGCGTTCTGGCTTGTTAAGTTTCTTGAAGACGTCGGCTACGAAGGTCCGCGCCACTTCGACTCCCATTCTTATAGAACTGAGGATTATGACGGAGTAAAAGACTTTGCCCGCGGTTCTATGCGCACCTATCTCATCTTGAAAGAGAAGGCTCGCCGGTGGAATGCCGACAGTGAGATACAAGCCTTACTTGCTGAAATCGCAGCAAGCGATCGCGACAAAGGTGACGGAAAATTCTCTCCACAACATGCCCATGACTTACTGGCATCCACTTTCAATCGTAGCGGCCTCGCTGCTCGAGGGTTGCGTTATGAACGTCTAGACCAATTAACGATTGACGTTCTGCTCGGCGTCCGCTGAAAACAACTTCTTATTTTTCCTGGGAGGGGTCTCCGAAATGTCAAATCTAGTTCGAGGATTACAGTTGCTGGTTGTCACTCTGCTCTTAAGCCTGGTCGCACTAGCTGCACCAGCTGAAAAATGGTCCGAGCAGAAAGCGGACGATTGGTATAAGAAACAACCTTGGTTGGTCGGAGCAAACTTCAACCCTGCTAGTGCGATTAATCAGTTGGAGATGTGGCAGGCTGACTCCTTTGATCCAAAGAGGATAGATCTCGAGTTGGGCTGGGCGCGAACGCTAGGCATGAATACGATGCGAGTTTACTTGCACGATCTCCTCTGGCAACAGGATCCGGAGGGCTTCAAGAAACGACTCGACACGTATCTTTCGATCGCCGCAAAGCACCGGATTAGAACCATGTTTGTACTATTCGACTCCGTTTGGGATCCAAATCCGCAACTCGGTAAACAGCGAACTCCGCGTCCAGGTGTGCACAACTCAGGGTGGGTACAAAGTCCCAGCACGAAAACTCTGCAAAACCCCAGTGAATATGGCCGTTTAGAGGCTTACGTCAAAGGAGTGGTTGGAGCTTTCGCTGGAGATGAGCGGGTCTTGGCCTGGGACATCTGGAACGAACCCGACAACATGAATTCCGGGAGTTATGGTGATCTCGAGCCAAAGAATAAGCTTGAACTCGTGCTGGCATTGCTGCCGAAAGCTTTTGCCTGGGCGCGCGAGGCAGGAGCTCAGCAGCCATTAACCAGTGGCGTTTGGAAAGGAGACTGGTCTTCTCCCGAAAAAATGACGGAAATGGATCGATTGCAAATAGATCTCTCAGATGTCATCTCTTTTCACAACTATGATTCGCCTGCCGAATTCGAGAGGCGTGTCAGGTGGCTGCAGCGTTATAACCGTCCACTAATCTGTACGGAGTATATGGCTCGTGGCAATGGCAGCACCTTCATAGGCTCTATGCATGCCGCGAAACTGCACAAAGTTGCAGTGTACAATTGGGGGTTGGTCCAAGGAAAGACTCAAACTCACTTGCCTTGGGATTCGTGGCAACAGCCCTACATTGACCGTGAACCGACTATTTGGTTTCACGAAATCTTTCGGACGGATGGGTCGCCTTATATTCCCGAAGAGGTGATCTTTATTAAACGCATGACCGGCGCTGATAACGAAGCCGTTAAGCAACGAGCCGCTACCTCCTCACAAAGCAGATGAAAAGCTTGCGGACTTCAGCATAATAAGGCGCCTTCGAGTAGAACTAATGGAATGTCGTTTATTTGGTTGCACCGGTGTTCTGGTGTTTCCTATCGGCCTCGGTACATGGCAACTCGGCGGGGCTGATTGGGGTGATGTTGACAGTGTAACGTGGGAGAGACATTTGCTGGCTTACCCTTTGAAAAAGGAGTCGAACTGGCTGATGAATTAAAGCGTTTGACGCCGGCAGGAATGACGCTTGCCCAAATGGCGTCGCGTTGGACCATAGACTTCGATGCAGTAAGCGTTGTGATTCTCGGGGCGCGTAATGCCGCTCAAGCTCAAGCGAATGCTGCGGCAGCTTCAGCAAAACCTTTAGTTTCATGCTCGGCTAAAGGAGTTTTATGAGACCGAAGTTGCAGCCCACATTCGTGGTCCCTACTAGATTCCACCCTAACTGAAATTCGGGAGTGTTGAAAGACTAAATGAAACCATCTCAACTCGTAAGACAACTGTTTTCCATTCTGTGGATTTTTGGTCTCGTTATCTGCCAGTTGCAGTTTGGCTTTGCCCAGAGCCCTTCAATAACTGTTCGGTTTGATAAGCCCGGCGCCGAGATACCCTCTAGTCTCTTCGGCGTGTTTTTTGAGGACATAAACTTTGGTGCAGATGGAGGGCTCTATCCAGAGCGAGTGAAGAATCGTTCATTTGAGTTTCCTGAACCGCTGATGGGTTGGAAACAGATTGCGCGTGGAGACACTAAGGGATCCTTATATGTCTATGACCGAGGCTCAGTTAAGGATCTGGCAAACTCCCACTATCTCAGAATAAAAGTCGATACGCCCGGCAAGGGGTTTGGTGTTACGAACGAAGGCTTCCGTGGCATTGGCGTTGAAAAAGGCGCGGAATACAGATTTTCGATACAGGCGCGTCGACTTGCGGGAGAACCAGTGATGCGGGTCGAGATCGAGGACGGGAATGGCCGTATTTTGGGACAGGCAGTCCTGTCAGGGTTCACTAATGAATGGAAAAGTTATGAATCGATTATTAAGGCCGCAGATACCGACGGGAAGGCAAAGCTGAACGTGTTAATCGAAGGTGAAGGGACTCTCGACGTCGATGTCATCTCGTTCTATCCAAGAGATACGTGGCGTAACCGAGAAAATGGTCTACGTTCTGATCTAGTGCAATTATTGAAAGACCTGAAACCAGGTTTTCTCCGTTTCCCCGGCGGCTGCATCGTCGAAGGTCGACACCTCGAAACACGCTACCAGTGGAAAACGACGATTGGTGATCTTAATGAACGACGATTAATTGTTAATCGCTGGAATACAGAATTCAGGCACCGCCCCACTCCTGACTATTACCAGTCTTTCGGTTTAGGTTATTACGAGTACTTCCTGCTGAGCGAAGATTTGGGTGCTGAACCGCTGCCGATCCTCAACTGCGGGATGGCCTGCCAGTTTAACTCTGGCGAACTGGTTCCAATTGATGAATTGGACCACTACATCCAGGATGCAATTGACCTTATCGAATTCGCTAACGCTCCTACTACTAAACCATGGGGGCGCAAGCGTGCTGAGATGGGACATCCCCAGCCATTCAACTTGAAAATGATAGGCATTGGCAACGAACAATGGGGGCCACAATACCTCGAACGCTATGAGATTTTTGCTCGCGTTCTTAAAGAAAAGTATCCCGATATTATTCTAGTTTCTGGTTCTGGCCCAAGTCCTGACGGTGAAAGATTCGAGTTTTTGTGGGCAAAATTGCGCGAATTGAAGGCCGATCTCGTCGATGAACATTACTATGCCCCACCCAAATGGTTTCGCGATAACGTTGGTCGTTATGACGGTTACGACCGCAATGGTCCTAAAGTCTTTGCCGGCGAGTATGCAGCCCAAAGTGTTGCAATCGCTAGTCCTGATAACCGCAACAACTGGGAATGCGCGCTTTCTGAGGCAGCCTTTCTAACTGGGATTGAGCGCAACGCTGATGTGGTGTTGCTGTCTTCTTACGCGCCTCTCTTCGCTCATGTAGAAGCTTGGCAGTGGACGCCGAACCTTATTTGGTTCGACAATCTTCGCTCATATGGCACTCCAAACTACTATGCTCACAAGCTTTTTTCGGTGAACCGTGGCACAACTATCCTGCCCGTCCTGACAAATGGCTCGCCCAAAAACGGACAAGAAGATATTTACAGCAGCGCGTCTTTTGATGAGCCGGCAGGCGAGGTGATCCTAAAAGTAGTTAACACTGCACCAGAAGCGCGCCAAGTAAGCATTACACTGGCAGGAGAGCCCCAACCGAATAAGACTGGGAAGGTTTTCGTGCTTTCAAATACTGATCTGAAAGCGGAGAATAGCCTCACCGAACCGAAAAAAGTTGCTCCTGTCGAGCAGCAACTGACCATTTCATCAAATCAATTCACTTATAGATTTGGGCCGCAGTCATTATCAGTATTGCGGATCGGAATTAAGAAGTGATAGCAAAGGAGAGCTACGCCGATGAGCGATCGTGCTAAAGCATGCGCGCGCAGTAAAGGCTCGGTTCAGCGCGCACTTGTAGTATTTGTAGGATTCCTGCTGCTCAGCTCTCCCTTTCTGCGAATCTCTGCTCAAGAGACCCTGCAAGCCAGCATTACGATAGACGGGCAAAAAATAGAGAATCCCATCAGTCATCTTTTATACGGGCAGTTCTTAGAATTCATGTATGAAGGTATCAAAGGAGGACTGCATGCAGAATTGCTTCGCGATCGCAGCTTTGAAGAGGCTGCAAACGTAATCGGTTTACCACGCCACTGGGATCGTTACCCTGATGACCGCAACGATGACTATGCCCTCACATTCGCTTGGGACGAAAAGGTCTCGTATCCACCCAAACGCCACCTTTCAGTAGACACCGATGAACCAAAGGCAAAGGAGCACTCGGTTCGCGTTGATGTAGGCGACGGCGTTATTACCAGGAGGGGTTTCTATCAAGCACGCATTCCGATACTCGCCGGGAGCGAATACAGAGGTTATCTCTGGTTAAAGACAGACGATTACAGAGGTGCCGTTATGGTTGCCCTCGAATCGGACGTCAGCCTGGGTGAGGTTTATGCCTCAACTGAAATCAACGTGATATCCGGAGATTGGCGCAAATACGATTTCACCCTTAGGTCAAGTGAGACTGATCCCTTAGCGCGCTTTGCCATTCTCTTCCCGGGGCATGGACGTATCTGGGTGGATCAGGTTTCATTGGTCCCAGCGCACTCTATACCCGGTGGAGTGCGCCGCGAAGTATTCGAGAAGATCAAAGATCTCAAGCCTTCTTTCATTCGCTGGCCAGGTGGTAATGTCGCGCAAGATTATCGGTGGCTTTGGGGGATTGGCCCACGTGACCAGCGGGTTACATGGACCAACCTTTCTTGGAAGAATGAACCTGAGCCGAGCGACTTTGGCACGGACGAGTTTATCCTACTCGCGCGGGCCGTAGGGGCGGAGCCCTCGATCACCGTTAATGTTGAAGGTAGAGGTGCAACAGCCGCGGAGGCTGCGGCTTGGGTAGAATACTGCAATGGGCCGGTAACTTCTAAATATGGTGCATTGCGGGCTGCAAATGGTCATCCGGCCCCTTTCGGCGTGAAATTTTGGGAAATAGGAAATGAGATCTGGGGTCATTGGGTGCGTGGACATTCTGATGCCGAGACCTACGCCCGTAACTATACTCGGTATGCAAAAGCGATGCTCGCCGTAGACCCTACGATAAAGTTAACAGCTGTAGGCGATAACAACATGCAATGGAATAACACGGTGTTACGAATTGCAGGAGCAAGCATTGACTATCTGGCAATACATCACTACTACGGTAGACGTGAAATGGCTGGCGATCCATCAAACCTAATGGCGCGCCCATTGTTCTTTGAGCGCTTCTATGGTCAAGTCAAACAGATGCTCAACGAATTAGTTCCCGATCGGAACATAAAGCTTGCAATCAATGAATGGGGGTTGGACCTACCAGTTGAACGGCAGTATTCAGTTGAGTCAGCTTTGTACGCCGCGCGACTTATGAACGTCTTCGAGCGGCAGGGAAATCTGATTGAGAAGAGTGCGGTGTCAGATCTTGTCAATGGTTGGCCGGGGGGGATAATACAGGTTGGCCGACACGGTTTATTTGTCTCCCCGATCTATTTAGTCAACCAACTCTACAATGAGTTGCGAGGGGACCAACGCTTGACTGCGGTCGTTAACAGCCCATCATTTGATACGAGTAAGGAAGGCAAAAATATCCCCTATCTTGATGTTGTAGTAAGTCGGACTGCCGATGGTAAGAAAATCTTCATCAAGGTAGTTAATACACATACAACAAATGCGATTCAGACAACTTTCACGCTCACCGGAGTGAGTGTTGGGCCGCACGCTGAAATTAAACGAGTTACTGCTCGTTCCCTCACCGATTCAAACGACTTCACACGGCCGAACTCAGTTGTTATCAGTAGCGAGGTGGTGCCTACTCAACAGAGGTTTGGCTTAAAGATAGAAAAACACTCCGTTTCCGTGGTCAGCTTGGATATTAATTAGCACCAAGAATTTGATAATAATGCTAATACTTAACGAGGATTTAGTATGGACAATCAAAGTAATGCATCTGATCCGGAGATTTCATACTTGATCAGAGTAAAACCAGGACGCGCTGGTACTAATCCGGATGCTCCAGACTGGGAAATACTTGAGTTGGAGGATGGTATCGTGAAAACCAACGCCGACATATATGACAACCTAACATTGGCTGAAGCCAATCAGATTTGCGGAATGTGGACAAGGAAGAAGGAGGAGGCTGAGTCGGAATCTGCCAGCGACAATAATTAAACCTCTGATTGTCTGGCGGCGACGTCCTGAAGAAAAGTATTCAACTCCCTTTTGGCGTCCGCTGATAGGTTACTGATGCGCGCCCCTATCAAATACCCTTGCGCGGGATCTTTAGCGTTAAGGGGTTGACAGTGAAGAGGGTTTATTTCAACCTCAACGGACGATGACGGCAGTAGATGCAAGGCAACCGTAAGGGAGTGAGGTTCTTTGCAATAATTCTCGTCAATGCAAATTGAAGGTAATGCCACAGCCAAGCCTGAAAGACTCAGGTTTTGAGTGGCTCCCATAAACACTAGGGATGGTGAAAGCTTTTCAGTCTCGGTTGTGTTGAGCAGAGCCAAACTTGCAAATAGCTCCGCTTCACATTCAACTCTAAAACGCGGAGAGTGCCTCCGTTCAACAAAACTGGGCTTTTCCACCTCGAGTGCCTTTGATTGAGAGTTGTTTAAGGGCGGTTTTTCAAGGCAGTTTGTGTTTTCAGAGTTCACTACCTGATCTGCCGTACCCAAAGTGCCCGCAGTAAAACACGAATCGTTTAATTTGTACAGTTTCTACAGATACAAACCTGCGCAAAACTTAAACATTGCACACGCTTGGTTCCAGTTTTAATATCTCCGGCCATGATAGCCCCTACCAGAAATCTAAGCTTCTTTCAGAATGTCATAGCACAGTTCGATAAAGCTGCCGCCCTAACCGGCCACCCCAGAGGGCTGCTGGATCAAATTAAGCTCTGTAACAGCGTGTATAGCTTCCAGTTCCCAGTTCGAACTAAAAAAGGTCTTGAGGTTCTGGATGGATGGCGAGTTGAGCACAGCCACCACAAACTTCCAGTTAAAGGAGGAATACGTTACTCCGAAGAAGCCAACGAGGATGAGGTCATGGCACTCGCTGCGCTAATGACTTATAAGTGTGCGGTTGTAGATGTTCCCTTCGGCGGTGCAAAAGGCGCCGTGAGAATCAATTCAAAAAAATACACCGAACATGAACTGGAACAGATTACGAGACGTTACACTGCCGAACTGATTAAAAAGAACTTCATTGGTCCGGGCATTGACGTTCCAGCTCCCGATTATGGAACGGGACAAAGGGAAATGTCCTGGATTGCTGACACCTATGCAGCTTTTCATCCCGGCCAGTTGGATGCACTGGCTTGCGTTACAGGTAAATCTGTTTCTCAAGGGGGAATTCGCGGAAGATTTGAAGCTACTGGTCGTGGGATTTTCTATGGTCTGCGAGAGGCATGTGGTTACGCCGAAGACATGAAGTCGCTCGGCCTCACACCGGGTCTGGAAGGCAAAAGAGTAGTAGTTCAGGGGCTAGGCAACGTCGGCTATCATGCTGCGCAGTTCTGTCAAACTGGCGGTTGCTTGATCACCGGAGTAGCTGAGTATGAGGGCGCTGTATTTAGCCAAAAGGGAATTGAGATTGAAGCCTTGATGAAACACCGGAAAGAAACTGGTTCGATATTAAACTTTTCAGGTGCTGATAATCTAAACGATAGGTCTGAGGCTTTGGAGTTGGACTGCGATATCTTGATCCCGGCTGCACTCGAGAATCAAATCACGGAAAAGAATGCTGAACGCATCAAGGCGAAGATCATCGCCGAGGGAGCGAATGGTCCTACGAACACCGCTGGCGAGGAGATCCTGCTAAATCGAGGTAGATTGGTTATTCCAGATATGTACCTGAATGCTGGAGGGGTAACGGTCTCTTATTTCGAATGGCTGAAGAATCTTTCACACGTTCGGTTCGGAAGATTAGGCAAACGATTTGATCAGATTGCCTTCGAAAACATACTTGGTGTTGTCGAACGGGCTACTGGAAAATCTCTTTCACAATCAGAAAAGAAGGTTATTGCCAGAGGCGCAGACGAAATTGACTTGGTGAACTCGGGCCTCGAGGAGACCATGATTGGTGCGTACCTACAGATCCGTGAGACTTGGAAAAGAGATGATCGAGTTGGAAGCTTGAGAACCGCAGCGCTTGTCAATGCTATCAATAAGATTGCAACTAGCTACGGAGAGTTGGGGATTTTCCCTTAAGATAAGGTTGGTTGGAAAACTTGACTGGCTGGGTTGAGGTTTATGAGGGAAAGTTCTGGGTAGTATTCAATCTTTGCCTAGAAATATCGTTGTATAAAGACTTCGTGGTGTGAACCCAGCTTTGCGATAGAGGGATTGCGCCGCTTCATTCTTTTCATTTACTAGCAGACAGACGGCTCTACTTTTCCAGTCGAGTCTCTCAGCGAGTTCTGACAGACATCGTAGGGCAACATTGTTCCCACGTGAAAGTGGGTTTGTCCAGATGCCTTCCAGATACAGTACATAGGGCGTATCACTCATCACTTCAGCCTTGAACAATAACTCGCTACGGTCGATTAGTACCCAAGTGCGACCTTGTTCAAGCCGACGTTGACAGCGCAACCGAAATTGCTCCGAATCAACCTCTTGAGGGTTTATTCCACTTTCCTCAAACGCTAATTGCGCCTGGATCGGAATTATCAGATCTAACTCTTCAAGTTTGGCTGGCCGCAGGCCCATGGTTTCGTTAACTATCTGCGGGCGCAAAAGTTCGAAGAGGAGTTCTCGACAAGCTAGCCGCATGCTCTGTCCTGCAGTCGTAAGACCTTCAGAGTAATAACCCCAGAACTCCTCTATTTGCCGGTCTTCACCGAGGATCAGGTGAGCATTTCTGCAGGCCTGAGCTGTTTCCGCGAGTACTTGGAGCGCTCGGCTCGTGCGGGTTGCTACTAAAGTTGCGTGACCGATCAAAGCAACTCCTTCGAGTTCACCCTTACTGTTTCGGCAACCATAGAAGGTTCCTCGGTTCAGTTCACTTAAGAGACCGTTGTCGGCAATCAATCCAACCATCGCAACGGTGTGAAGTGGTCGGTCCATTAAGAAACTGAGCACCTCACTCTCTTCCCAGGTTTGAAGCGGCTGAACTACAACCGAACTGTATTCGGTTTCGAGTGGTGAATAGCAATTTGTTCTTTGAATAGTTGAGGCGAGCATGGTTTCTTAAGTCTGGATACTAGAGAAGCAATGGAATCACAATCCATCATCGACTACGCACGACATTGATGATGTAGAATCACCGTTTATCAAGTTAGAGTAGCCTTGCACGTTGTCACCTAAAAGAACTCCGTCACCTAGTAGCACACCATCACCTAGCAACACGCCGTCTCCGAGAAGGACGCCGTCACCCAGGAGTACACCATCGCTCAGGAGCACTCCATCTCCAAGTAAGACCCCTTGACCACAGAAAAATGCTCCGCCCCAGATGTTAGACCCATTGCTTATCAGAATTGTGTCGCCCAGTAATACCCCACTTGAGAACCTTGAACTGTCGGCCAGGAGCACACCATCGCTGAGCAGAACACCATCCCCCAGAAGGACGCCCGATCGATAAACCAGTTGATAATTTGTAATCAAAGTACTGCCGTAGGCGTAAGTATTATTCAGAATAATCCCCTGCGCCCAGGAGAAGGTATAACGAGCTATGGTCGTTGTTGGTTGAGGGACTACTGATGTTGTGAGGAATTCAGCTCCAAGTGGCGTTAGTGCATTAATATCCTGACGGACCAATTTAGCAATGCGAATGGCTCCCTCAATATTGAGTTGACCGGCACCTTGTTCGAAAGTGTTGAAAGCTGAGAGAGGCTGGGCCGTGTACATCAAGATTGCCTTGATCATGTTTGGAGTAAGGTTTGGATTTGCCTGAAACATCAAGGCAGCGGCGCCAGCAACAATTGGAGTGGCCATGGAGGTTCCACTCAGGTACATCATTTTTCGATCGAACTGTAGACTCACTCCCGCGCTCAACGAGGGATCCCGTGAGACGAGGAGATTCTTCTTCGCCTCTGCGGCAATAATCTTGTTTCCGGGAGCAACCAAATCTGGTTTGATGAGGTTGTCGTAGTGCTTGATCCCTTGGTCATCAGTCCAATAACTTCTTGTAGGGCCTTTGGAACTGTATGTAGCTATGACGTCATCATCTCTGCCGTCTGTCCCAAAGCTGTTTGTGGCACCCACGGTGATTGCTGAAGGCTCGTTACCGGGTGAGTGTATCTGCCCATATATCTTAGTCCCGAAGCTGTCCTTTCCATCATTACCTGCTGCCGCTACGATGACAATTCCGGCATCAGCCATACGGCGAACCGCTCTGCACAGCGGGTCATTCTGATAGGAATCAATAGCTGGCATTCCCAGGCTCAAATTGATTACGCGGATGTTATAGGTGGATCGGTTACTCATAACCCAATCCAGCGCGCTCAAGACATTTGAGACGGCTCCAACCCCTTCGGAGTTCAGCACCCGTAAATTGAGTAGATGTGCGTTGGGAGCGATTCCAGTATAGGCGCCATTTGAGATCGCGCTGTTTCCGGCCGCAATAGATGCCACGTGAGTACCGTGGCCATAGTCGTCGTTAACCGTCCACTGCCCTGTGAAGTCCCTGTTGACAATAACTCTAGTCTTAAAGTTCTCATCCAGAAACGAGCGATGATAGCTGTAAATACCTGAGTCGAGGATGGCAATACCGATTCCTGTACCATCTAACGAATAGATTCCTGTAGGCGAAACTTGCTGCCTGACTTGGTCAGCCCCGATGGTCGAAGTAACATGGCCCATTGACTTTGTTTCCCGGTCGAAGGTCACATAATCCACTTCAGAGAAGCTGGTTAGTTCGGATACAACACTGGCGGGCAGCTCTAGAGCCTTCGCATTAAAGTTCTGAAACTCTTTTCGTATATGGATCCCGTTACGATTCAGAAGGGCATTTAACCGTCCACTGATTCGTCCATTCAATTGAATGATAACTTTTACAACATCTGCGCTAGCTGTAGGTTTCATTGCCCGTTGACGAAGATCATCGGCTATTTTGAAACCCGCCCTTTCCGTTTGGGGGAACGATGCTGCTTCACTACGGAGGGTCGAAATACTCGCGATTAACGAAACCGCAACCGCCGCGATTATGAGAGACGAAACTAGCAAAGGGGTAACTCTCTTCATCTTTTCCTCAGTATCTTTTATGAATTCGCGTGAGTCTGTAGCCGATTGAGGCGAGGGTAGGGGAGCACGATTCGTGCCACTAGAGAAAGCTGGAATAGCCTCAAGTAACTGCTGATTCGAGACTTAGTGCAACCCAAGCCTGAATTCAAGGTGACATCATCCATTCAGCATGACCGGTCATCACTTCAAGTTGACAGGATCACTGTGCGACAAGTCGAATGAGTAGGTGATGTTATTTCTCGGGTCGCACGAGAAACCGGTGCTTTTCGGTTTACGGCCAACCG
>CAZNPP010000005.1:33392-73770 GCA_964574785.1 uncultured Chloracidobacterium sp.
GATGATCCAGCTGTTGACCCGGACAAACGCGCTTTCGCCTTTCTCCACACATACGGCGCTCTCTTTGGCGCCTCGGAGTCTGAGCGACAGCACCTTGGTAAAAGCAGCATAAATAGTGATGGGACTCAGCTGCGAGTGGCCAAGGTCTATGAGGACTCAATAGGGTGCACTAACGAGTTGAGCACCGAAGACCGGTAGCGCCCGTGATAAATCTGATTCAGACGGACATGCGTCGAGCCCCGTGCATTTAACAGTTAATGATCAACCGCCCATCGATTGCATTGAGGACGACGATGCGAGAATTACATACTCAAACGGTTGGCACTTGGTACAGATTCGAATGCGAGCGCAGGTCACTTCCGGTATAACTCGGGAAATGACACTCAGCAGCGTGTGCGGCTCACATTTCATGTTCCGAGTGGCAAAACTGGGAAGATAACTTACTTCTTTGCTCGTAGCACGAGAAACGGGACTGCGGACATTTTCCTTGATGGTGATTTTAAACAGAGCATTGACTACAAAGGCACTGTTGGATCGATGCAGCATCCAGAATTCAGGAAAGATTACAAGGTTAGCTATGACGAGTTACCATCAGGAACACACACGCTTGAGAATAAGAATACCCGCGAGGTTGTATTCATCGATCGGTTTTGCCTCGAGAGCGGGACATCTGATTCTCAACCTTCATCTGGTCCGGGCATCACTGAAGATGGAACAGGAGCGCGGGCGTTGGCCAATCATTAGATACGAGCTACTGGATGCCGCTTAGAGCAACTGACATATCTATAGTGGCAGAATCGCGTTTGAATGTTTCGTTATCAGCTCATGGTCGTGGATCCGAAATGGGCTGACCTTGCAAACTATTAATTCCTCTTCAGGTTTAGCGACAATCAATACACAAGTAACCAAGGGAGGAGTTTATCTAATTAAGGTAGTCAATCTCAGTTTAGGACCACTGGAGTTTACTACAGCCGTTACGCCTCTAGTTTTGCGCTGATTTGCCAGAGAAAAGGTGGCATCGTTTTGGTGAACGACGATGCCACCGAGTCCCCTTTACTGAGAGAAATTGTGATTAAGTTCAAGACACAAGGAGCCTCACGGCGACGGCCCATTTGAGGATAGGCTTTCCACCAAAATTCGTCTAAAAGTGCATTACCCCAAGAGGTACTTTCTTAGGATCGCATACATATCTTCGAAAGAATCGGCACAAAAGAGTACCGGTTGGTAGGCAGTAGGATCGTATTCTTGAGCTGCCACCACCTCTAAATTCAAGGGCAGCAGCTCCGCCTTATGCATCGTTTCCAACTCGCCAGAAGAAGATAACAGACCCGTTCCATACGCTTTTACCTTACCGTCCTCACGAATCACGCCAAACTCGAGCGTAAACCAATAGACACGCGAAAGCTCTTCCAGAGACCGTACCGAAGCCCTTCGTTTAACGGCTCGTCCGACCAAGCGGTTGAGTTCGGCTAATTGTTCGCTTGCAAGTGTTACCGCATGACCGATGATTTCATGGACCACATCAGGTTCCGGAGTATAGTGAGGGGGTAGAATGATGGCGGATGTACTGTGTGCAGAGGAAAACACCATCTGCCAAAGACTCGAGGAAAACCCGCGGTTCCACCAGACCCGCAACCGGCTCCAGGCGGAAACCGCTGATTCTTTGCACGCGTTCTGATACCTCTCTAAGTTGGGGTATGCGATCTTGCGGCAAGTCCAGTTGTCGAATGCATTCGAGATACTCAGAACAAGCGTAAAGACTATGGCGAGGGGCAATTGCTTTACGAATTGTCTGCCACACTTTGTGCTCCTCACTGGTATATGGAGCATCAGGAATTGGAAATCCGGACTTGTAGTCATCAGCGATTCGTGCGATTTCATTGCGCCTCGTCCTATAAGCCAGGTCGCGAAATCCCGGGTGGTCGGGATCTAGTTGGACCAAGGCGTTGCGGTCGAGCACTGGTTTGTCGAACCCTGCGGCAACTTGACGCATATCTACGTGATCACTTAGCAATGTCTCGACGTTCTCTTCTAGCACTTTCATAGCGGTCTCCTAAAAAAAGAACCGGCTACCTCATCCTTCATTCGCGGAAGGATTCAGTAGCCGGTCTGTGAACTTTCTATCCTGATTAGATGACTATCATCCGCCGCAGCTCACTACACAGCTCCCTTCCTCCCGGAGGGGTGGATAATAGTAGTAGTAGCTGTTACGGCGGTTCATAATCTCTTATCTTGATCCTACGGAGGATTCCCCCTGCTCTAAGTCAACGTAAGTTAGTGCCCAGAAGCTTGGTTGTCAACATGTGCTACTTATTAGATTGACCGAAACACGGCTTATATCTGTCAAATTGCCAAACGCAATAGTAGTAGTACCTGTTAATAAAATGATTGTAATCCTAACTATCTACAGGAATTAGATGAAGGCTCCTTCATTCAGGCTGTTGTGGCATGCTCGTTGTTTTACCCAGACCGCCCTGCCTCCCCAATCGACAAAGCACTTAACAACCCTGAGAATCCTCAGCTAATAGAGCTCGCCAGCAACACCATAACCTGAATAGAATCAACGAAAGAAAAAAGCTTTCAGTTGAAGGATGAAATCATGAAGAATATTGAGGCTTCGGCCCACGAAGTAATCTCGCAGCTTCTTCTTGGAAGCGGAGTAGTTGTTGCAATATGTGGCTTTTTGTTCAAAGAAGAACTGGTCTTGGTTACACTTAATGTCATCGGAGAGTGCTCTACGTACTTCGACTCAATCGCGTTTTACATCTCAAGTAATTTTTCATAGTAAATCGAAATCAGTATCTTATCTTCACGTAAATATTGTCAGCCGTTATTCCTCCTACCTAGAGCTCCTATCTTCAAGCACGCGTTAACTGCTGTTCGTCATCGGGCTACCGACTGTAGAGTACAGCAGTATAATTTAATAAAATCACAGCACTCTACATTTCGATCTTGGCGTCCCTGCCCTTAATATTAAGGCCGGGTCTCTTTTTGTGCCGAATCGTTCATTCCCCTAACTGCATTCACTTGCACAATCAGTCTCCCAAGCTAAAGAGGTCAGTAGATTTCAAGCGAGGCACATCTTGATTCATGAGCATAGAACCAAACAAAGTTATCTATTCATTGGTTGGTGTAAGTAAGTACTACGAGAAGAAAGCAGTTCTGGAGGACATCTATCTATCATATTTCTATGGCGCAAAAATCGGTTTAATTGGGCTAAATGGATCAGGAAAATCGTCACTCCTCAGAATTCTGGCTGGTGTTGACAAGGAGTTCAACGGGGAGGCAGTGATCTCCCCCGGGTATAGTGTCGGGTATCTTGAACAGGAACCATTACTACAAGATACGCGAACTGCGCGAGGTAGTGGAAGAAGCGGTCCGGGAAACTCTTGATCTTCTCAAGGAGTTTGAGGACATCAACAATCGATTCGGTGACGAAATGACTGCCGATGAGATGGCCGAGCTACTTGAACGACAAGGGCGAGTACAAGAGAAGCTGGATCAACTCGGCGCTTGGGATATTGATTCACGGTTAGAAATGGCAATGGATGCTTTGCGGTGTCCCCCTCCCGACATCCCTGTGAAAGTGCTGTCTGGCGGCGAACGACGCCGGGTCGCCTTGTGCAGGCTGCACTTGCAGAAACCGGACATTCTCTTGCTTGATGAACCTACTAATCACTTGGATGCTGAGTCTGTTGCGTGGCTCGAACATCATCTACAAAGCTATTCAGGTACGGTCATTGCGGTAACCCACGATAGATATTTTCTCGACAACGTTGCCGGTTGGATACTTGAGTTGGACCGCGGAGGAGGTATTCAGTGGAAAGGAAACTACAGTTCTTGGTTGGAACAAAAACTGGAGCGGCTGCGGCGGGATGAAAAGTCGGAAAGTGAAAGACAGAAAACTCTTCAGCGGGAGCTGGAGTGGATTCGCATGGCGCCGAAGGCTCGACGGGCCAAGGGAAAAGCGCGTATCGATGCTTATGATTCTTTTCTCCAAGAGCAAGTAGAGAAGCGACGAGAGGACTTGGAAATATACATACCGCCGGGACCGCGTCTTGGCAAGGTTGTGGTGGAGGCAGATAAAGTATCCAAAGCTTATGGAGATAAGTTGTTGTTCGAGGATCTCACTTTCTCGCTTCCGCCAGGTGGAATCGTCGGGATAATTGGCCCAAATGGTGCTGGTAAAACGACACTATTTCGAACGATCACCGGCGAGGAAAAACCTGATGACGGAACCATTCGGGTGGGCGAAACGGTGAAGATAGCTTACGTGGACCAGAGTCGCACGCTTGATCCTCAGAAATCGCTCTGGGAAGAGGTTACCGGTGGTATGGATGCGTTGAAAATCGGTCCACGAGAAGTGAACTCCCGCGCCTACGTTGCAAGATTCAATTTTTCTGGCTCGGATCAACAAAAGAAGGTAGGAATGCTGTCGGGTGGTGAGCGCAATCGAGTGCACCTTGCAAAGATGTTGAAAGAGGGTGCGAACCTACTGATGCTCGACGAACCTACAAACGACCTGGACGTTAATACTTTGCGTGCCCTTGAAGAGGGGTTGGAGAACTTCGCAGGGTGTGCAGTCATAATTTCGCACGACCGCTGGTTCCTCGATCGCATAGCTACACATATTCTGGCGTTCGAAGGCGACAGCCACGTTTTCTCCTTTGAAGGCAACTACTCAGAATATGAAGCAGATCGCAAGGAAAGGCTGGGTGCAGCGGCGGATCACCCGCATCGGCTTAAATATCGCCATTTAACACGTGATTAAAGTAAGCAGCCTCTTGATCTCCTGAGTCGTCTAGTCTAGATTAGCAGTACTCAAGCCCTTTCTCACCGCCCCACTCAAAAGCAGTAACAGGTTAGGCTGTTTTCTAGGAGGTATCGGATGCTGCGCGAATTATGGGAAACATTTGTGTTGCTGATCCCTGTTTTTGCATTGCTGGCGATGATGTTTGGTGCAGGATTCTTCATCGGCAGAAAGAGTGTCACCAAGTCGTAATTCTCAATTGAGTATGTGCGACGTTCAGTTGCTTAGTTGTCTCTCCCCATTTGTTTTCAAATCGGTTACTGAGGAACTTGGGGCTACGAGATACTTATGCAGCCAGGCGTGAACTTCCTGATAGAAGTACTTGCTATTCTCACCCTTGAGAATCCAGTGATTCTCGTCTGGCCAAACAATCAGGCGGCTTGGTATCTGAAGTCGCTGTAGGACGCTCCAATTCTCCAAGGTCTGATTAAGTGGCACGCGATAGTCAAGTTCTCCTATCGAAAGCAGAATCGGTGTTTGGAAATTCTTGGCGAAGCGGATAGGATTCTGTTCCCGCCAAACCGGTCCTTGCTCCCATACAGGTCCACCCGCACCCATTTCTCGATGATAAATGATATCGCTCGTTCCCCATTGTGATTCCATATTGATAAGCCCAGCGTGGCTAATGAGACACCTGTATCGTGTAGTGGTTGCTTGCAACCAGTTAGCGAGATGCCCTCCGTAACTTGCTCCAGCAGCAGCCTGTCGTGTTCCGTCAACAAATGGAAACAGACGAATTGCTTCATCTGCGCCTTCATTTATCTCATTAGCGGGACCCCTGAAAGGGTCACCTTGTATGCTCTGGGCGAACTTTTCCCCGAAACCTGTGGATCCTGAGTAGTTGGTAAGGAGAACAACATAGCTAGGCAGGGCCAACAGGTGGTAATTCCAGCGCAATCCCCAGTTATCGCGCCACATCGTGTGTGGTCCGCCATGCATCAGCACCAGGAGAGGATATTTCTTGTTCTCGTCAAAGTCGGGCGGAAGCGCAACCATATTGTGAATGCGTTTCCCAGCTTTGCTTGTAAACCAAAAGTGACGGAGTGATTGCCAATCAACCTTTGCTAGACGTTCAGCATTGAAGCTGGTCAGGGCACGATGGGTTTTAGACTTTGAATCGATACGAAAGATCTCAGGAGGATTTATAGCACTCTCCCAGTTAACAAAGACGTTTGTTGTGCTAGCCTTCTGAGGAATTGATAAACCGGTATAGACACCGGATGTCATCTCCATTGCTAGCCTAACTTCACCTCCCTCGGCCGGTACAAAATAGAGCTTTTCGTGTCCAGCATCTTCAGCCGTCAGGTAGATCGTTTTGCTATCGGGAGTGGGGGCGAATCCTCCTACCGAACGATCGAACTCTGAAGTAATAATCTTCGGCGTCGCCATATTCGGCCAGGAGAACATTGCCAGCCGATCAAGGTTATACACTTGGCCGTTGCTCTCAACTCGAAATAGAGTGTAAAGAGCTTTGCCGTCTGGACGAAAGAAGGGACGGCTAAAGCTGTCTTTCCCTGACGTAAGTCTTACAGGCTCACCACCTGACGCTGATACTTTGAAGAGGGACAAGTTGAATGTTGAGTGAGCAGCGGTATGCCTTCCAGTAGTGGCGTTAAAGACTATTGATTCGCCATCAGGTGTCCATACAGCATCAAATTCTTCACCCGAGATTGTGATCCGACCCGAAAAGCCTGGTTCATTTATCAACTTCGTTCCCGCGAAGAGGTCTTTGGCTTTTGACCCGGGGCCCACGCTTTGGACAAAGAGATGAGCTTCCGTGTCTTCAAGCCATTTGTCCCAATTGCGAATCGGAAAGCGTTCGTAGACTCTTGCCTTGTACTTGAGAGCCTTACGCTCGGCTGCGATTTTTTTGTTGGCCTCATCGTCGGCTGCATCGGGATACACAGTACTAGTGAAGAGCATGGCCTTACCGTCAGGCTTCCATACGGGAGAGCGGGCGCCTGTTGAGTGAGAGGTGATACGCACAGCTTCACCGCCAGCGGCAATGTCGAGAACATAGATCTGGTTTGCTTCGTCGCCCTCTCTTTTTGCTGAGAAGGCGATTCGCTGGCTATCTGGACTCCATGTCGCACCGCTTTCACCGCTCTTACTAAACGTTAAACGACGCGGTGGTGTGCTTCCATCCGTGGGGACTATCCACAAATCGGAGACCTGATCTTTTTCATCGTAAGCGGGTTCAACCAAAGAGAAGACAACCCATTTGCCGTCGGGGCTTGGCAGGGGCGCACTCACACGCTTCATTAACCACATCGTCTCGTGAGTGAGCGGTACTTTAAGACCGGCACTTTGCGCAACAACAAATCGAGCTGAACCTGATCCGAAGAGCGCTACCATCATTAGGACCACTAATGACATACAGACGGGTTCTCTGAGGTGCATAAAGTTATTCTCCTCTGGGCTAATCCCTTTTCCTAATCAGTTGTGATTACAAAATTAACTATGCGGGAGTGAAAGTGTAACAGAAAAGACGCCGACGACGCTTGTCTCCAAAGACTGTGCAACCAGTCCCACGTCCAATGTACCAAGTCGCCCGCGGCCACGAGGGAACACCTAGACCCCTGCCTCGATCCTGAGAACAGAAGGGACGAAGGTTGCCACGAATCAGAACATCCGAAATCGGTGCCCTGAAGTTACAGGACGGTGAAGGAGATTATTGTTCGAGGGTGGGGTTCGTGTCTCGTCGGGCAAGCCGGGTTAAAGGCGACGAGAAGGGTAACAACGTATAAAACTGAAAGATTTGGACAGCCCGATGTACATATGGGCTCGGCTGCAAGTCGGAGAAGATTACTTCAGGAGGTAGAGGTGGGGGATGGCCTTATTATAAGGACCAAGGCGCAGCTACTACGACGAACTCTTAGTCTTAATTACCCTGCGCGTCTTAGGGAGTCTGATAGGGGATGTAAACGACTGGTTGTGTAGTCTCGGGGTGAGCTGTGGCGCCGTCTCTCTTTCAAGAGTTGTGTAAACTCTTCGGTCGTAAGGGCTTTGCTGAATAGGAATCCTTGAACTTCATCGCACTTTAGCATACGGAGAAATTCAAGTTGCTCCGCAGTCTCCACGCCCTCGGCGATTACATTCAGTTTCAGAGCGTGCGCCAGTGTGATAATTGCTTTCACGATTGCTGCATCGTCGGGATCGGTGCTGACATCCCGTACAAAGCTCTGGTCAATCTTTAAAGTGTCGATGGGAAAACGCTTCAAATAACTGAGTGAAGAATAGCCTGTGCCGAAGTCGTCTATGGAGATTTTGACACCCATTTCTCTGAACTCATGCAGTTTGCCAATGACGTGCTCCGGATTCTTCATGATGGAGCCTTCGGTCAATTCCAATTCCAGACAGTGCGGCTCGAGTCCGGTATCCTCTAATACTTTAGCCACGGATTCTACAAGTTTAGATTGCTGAAATTGGCGGGCTGATAGGTTTACGGCGAGTCTAAGTGGTTCAAACCCAGCATCCTGCCATGCCTTACTTTGTAGACAAGCGGTATTGAGCACCCACTCACCAAGGAGCACGATTAAACCGTTATCCTCTGCTAGTCCAATAAACTCGGTTGGGTAGAGCAATCCCAATCCCGGATGTTCCCACCGAATTAACGCTTCCATCCCTACCACCTGTGCTGTTTCGATGTTTACTTGAGGCTGATAATGAATAACGAACTCTTCGCGGTCCAATGCCGGGCGCAGGTTGTTTTCCAAAACCAACTGCCTGAGCGCCATTGTGGTTCTGCCAGGAGTGTAAAACTCATAGTTGTTGGAATTTTGCTCTTTCGCTCGATTCAAAGCCGTCGCAGCACTTCTAAGCAGCGTTGGCGTGTCCTTACCATCATGAGGATGAATACTGATTCCCATCCTGCTGGTTATAAAGAGTTCCTGTTCTCCAAGGAGATAAGGCATATCCAGAGCCGCCTTGATGTTTTGTGCCGTAATTGCAGCGTCTTCGGGTCGGTTTATCTGTGTTAGCAGTACCGCAAACTCATCACTTCCAAAACGTGCTACGGTATCGCTTTCTCGCACACAGTTGCTGAGTCTGCCAGCCACTTCCTCGAGCACTTTGTCACCAGCCTGATATCCCAACGTGTCATTAATCACTTTAAAACGGTCCAAGTCGATTAGCATCACAGCCAAGATTTGCTCGGTGCGACGGGTTAGGGCCAGAGCTTGGTGTAGACGGTCTTTGAAAAGCACCTGATTCGGTAGATCAGTCAGAGCATCATAGTAGGCTAAGTGATTTACTCTCATCTGGGCTTGCTTTTGACTGGTAAGATCCAAGAGGAAGCAAACAAACTCCTGATCCGACCCTTCGAGCGGCGCAGCACGAAAGAGAACCGGAATCCGACTGCCATCTTTGTGGAGATACTCTTTTTCAACCGGCGCAAAATCCTCGGTTTTCATTTCCTTTAGGGCTTTATCTTCAAGAAGGCGATGTTCGGCCGGCGTTATTGCGGGCCAACGCAATTCGCCTAATAGCAGGTCCTCTCGTGTAAACCCGAACATATTTAGAAAGGTGTCATTGGCTTCAGTGATTAATCCACTGATAGTGGCAAAAGCAACTCCCGTAAGGTTGGAATTAAGAATGCACTTGAACCTCGCTTCTCGATCTCTATTTGCACCCTCAGCACGTTGTCGTCCGAGGGTCTCAACCTCAACTTGACTAACAAGCTTCTTGAGATTCGCAAGGCTGCTTCGCAATTCAAGCTGCGCAACCACCTGCCGCGCTAGCGACTGTAAGGCTTCCTTCTGTTCCTGACTTAGACTCCTCGAGCGCTGATCCAATACGCAGAGTGTACCCAAAGCGTAACCTTCAGACGTCACCAAAGGAGCGCCAGCATAGAACTTTATGAATGGTCCAGCAGCGACAAAAGGATTATTTTTGAAGCGCTCATCCGTCGATGCATCAGAAACGATAAAAAGCTCAGACTGAAATATGGCTTGCGCACAGAACGACTCATTTCTGAGTGTTTGCTTTAGTTCTACGCCCAATCGTGCCTTAAACCATACTCGCTCACGCTCAACAAAACTGATCAGTGCCACCGGAGCCTTACAGATCTGTTTTGCCAAACGAGCTAACTCATCGAACTCTTTCTCCGAACCAGTGTCTAAAATGTTGTACTGACGTAAGGCTCGCAGTCTCGCTGCTTCATTTGATGGTACCGGGGGCATAGGGGATTCTTTCATATTCATATTGCGTTGGTTTGAACCGTAGTATGGAACGTACTGAACGTGCGGTTGCAAAGTGGAGCAAGGAGCTAAAGATTGTCCGGGTAAATGTGAGATGTAAATGACCCGGGAATAAACTAGCACAGAGGCCCATCTATTCCAACAGTTTTGTATCTTGCCGTCTAAAACGACAGACTTACCCAGACCTTAGAGGATCCTAGAGTTTAACTGTCAGGAAATGTTGGATGACATTAGGTGGCCACCGACGGTGATTTGTACTCTCGCGAACAGTTGCGAGTTGGACGTTGCAGAGCTCCTCAATAGTCAACGGTTTCAGATTAAGAACTTCGCTAGTTCGTGGTGAGCGCTCTTGCTGATAAAGATTTATGTTAGTGGATTCATTCGTTAGTGTTTGCAATTTGGCACCTCCGGCTGAGTTCAACATCTCCAGCGGCATTTGAGGAATTGATATTTGTAAATGAGCGGCGAGGAACAGTTCTGAAGTACCTCAAACAAACTCCGTGCCGATGTCTTCTAACAGAACCGATCAATCAGGCGAGATTTAACTGAGCTTAAGGTTTGTTCGGTGAATAATTGAATGAGTGTCAAAAGAGGGGAGCAAGCAGCCTGACGCATCTACTGATGTTAATCGGTCAGGAAGGCAGCAAGCCAGAGTTATCCTATCCTTAGAGGCCACGGCACATCTCAGAAAGCTCACGTATGCGCGTGATTGTGATCAATCGTATGGAAAATACTCCGACGGGTCAATCTGGCCACACAAAACAAAGGCTGGGATTTCGCGGCAATGGCTTACAGTCTGTTGGGTCTGAGCGAGATGGTTAGCGTTGATAGCCTGGCTGTTTTTCCTTGAGAGTGCTTCCAGAGCGATTTCTATACGCAAAAACCATCAACGTGTTTAGGTGGGGGTGTTCGGGATTCTTGCACCGCCTTTTCCATCGCTGCACTACGTCCGTCGTAACGTATCTATGGTTGGATCCCTTACTCCAGCCGGAGCATTCAAAACCTCTGCAAGGGGAAAGACGCAATGCCAGATCATAATTGGTTGGGCAACTACTTTGGCCCAGGTTGCCAGCACTTGTGAGTGCCCCTCTTAATCGCTAGGCTTACGGCGATAATGCCTGAGCTCCCAGACATTGTTGTCTACATCGAAGCGCTGGAACAGCGCGTTATAAATGAAGTTCTGGAACACGTTACGATAGGCTCACCTTTTTTGCTCCGGACGGCTACTCCTAAAATCAGCATGGCAGAAGGCCGCAAGGTTGTTCAACTGCGACGCGTAGGAAAGCGCATTTGCATAGGACTGGACAACGATCTCTGGCTGGTCCTGCATTTAATGATTGCAGGTAGGCTCCATTGGCACGAGCCGGAGAAGAAGCCTTCTCGCAGGTCATTAGCGACCTTCCATTTCAGCAGTGGGACTCTTTCAATCACTGAAGCTGGTTCTCGGCGACGCGCTTCGCTGCACCTAGTTGAGGCTGACGCAGGTCTCGAGCTTCTCGATCCTGGTGGTTTGGAGATTTTCGAAACTGATCTCAGCACATTTACAGAGGTATTGCGCTCAGCAAACCATACATTAAAACGCGCATTAACGGATCCACGTTTATTTAGCGGCATTGGCAACGCCTATTCTGACGAAATCCTTTGGGAGGCACGGCTCTCACCTGTTGCGATGACACAGAAGCTCAACTCGACGGAGATAAAGCAGTTGTTCAATGCGACTCACACGACACTTACCACATGGATAGAACGCCTACGTAACGACTTGAGAAAACAGCGAGGCGCGTTCGACCAATCTTCCGCTAATTCTGCTTCACATTCGTCGGGAAGTTTTCCGGAACACGTTACCGCCTTTAGACCTGGTATGGCAGTACACGGTCGCTACCAGCAGCCTTGCCCGCGGTGTAATGCCTCTATCCAGCGTATCCGCTACGCTAGTAACGAAACCAATTACTGTCCAAATTGCCAAACCGGTGGGAAGATCCTGGCGGATCGGGCGCTCTCGAGGCTTTTACGCCAAGACTGGCCCAGAACACTCGAAGAACTAGAAGGGCTCAAAAAGGTTAACAACAAAGTGTGACTTAAGGGTTCGCACTATCAACACCATGTCGCAAATCTGCATCTAATCGCTTCATATGGATCCCATAACACAAGGAGCGCTAGGCGCCGTGGCCGCTCAGGCAGTGTTTGGACGGCGTTTGCCGCGCAGTGCGGCATTAATCGGATTTGCAGCGGGCGTAGCCGCTGATTTGGATGTCTTCATCCCATCGGGCGGCGATCCGGTGTCGGGATTAATCTATCATCGCCATTTCACCCACAGTCTAGTTTTTATTCCTTTTGGTGGGTTACTGGTTTCGGCGCTCTTCGTTTGGTGGAAACATTTTAAAAGCTATCGGCTGGATGTGATTGGAGCCGCAATCATAGCCTATGCAACACATGGAATTCTTGACGCCTCTACGAGTTATGGCACGGTGCTATTCTGGCCGTTCTCGAATGAACGGATTGCCTGGGACTTAATCGGTATTGTAGATCCAGCTTTTACGATTCCCTTACTAGTCGGCATTGTCTGCACGCTGATCACGAAGCGGCCCCGCGCAGCGCGTGTATCGTTGATGGTTGCAGCTGCATACATGTGCTTTGGTGGCTGGCAACACTACAGAGCTGTGAGCGTTCAGCAAGCGCTTGCCGAGGCGCGCGCGGAAGTGATCACCCATGGACGGGTGATGCCTGCGCCCGGAGCACTTGTAATGTGGCGTTCTGTCTATGTTGTAGATGGTCGGGTTCAGGTTGATGGGATTCGTGTGCCTTACTTTGGTGAAACACTGGTGAGAGAGGGTGGGTCAAGAACCATTGCGAACTTTACTGATCTACCGCAAGACATTCAGGCGGCCACCGACACAAAACGAATCTATGATGTTTTCGTTTGGTTTGCTGATGGTTTGGTCACAAGAGTGGACGGTAAGGCAACTGTTCTGGCAGATCAGCGGTTTGCGGCAGATTGGAGTAGTCTGACTCCACTCTGGGGAATCGATTTTGGTTCACCAGCAGAAAGGCCAAGGCGTTGGAGACCCACAAACAGCGGCCGCAGCAGTTTTGGGCGAGAAGTATGGAGAAGCTTGATTTATGGCGATCCAAATTATCGGCCTATAAACGAAGCGCTCTCATCACCAACACAACCGATCCGGTGAAGAGTCCCATAAAGTTTGAGCGAGCACCTTTTGGTATATTGACGCGCCCGGGTCTGGGTTCCACAATTATCGAAATCTCAACAAATACTTTGCATTGGCGTTTGGCATACCTATTGTTACCTACCTTCCGCCGCTAACGAGCGGAGCTGAAATTCCAGCACCAATTGTTTTGCGGTACTCCCAGTAAAGGAACAAGAGAGAGATGTTCAGAAATCTATTTAGAAGTTTCGGAGTGATCAGCGTTGCGATGACTTTGACGCTCGTCATTTTTGGCTCCGCCTCAACTGCGTCAGCCCAGATCGGTTTACCGGATCTCGGCCGTATCGGTGATGCAGTGAATGTACAGCTCAAAATTGGCGAAATTACACTGGAGTCAATCAACTTCAGTAACCAAACTGCGCGTCTCAACATTGGTCTCGATGTAGCTAATGGATTAATACCAGTCAGTCTCAAAGACTTCGATTACAGTTTACGACTGGCGGATCGCGACCTAATTGAAGGTAGACATAACGGCACGCTGAAGGTTGGTGGTCGTCAAGCGTCACGAGTTGATCTGCCGGTGACGGTTCACCTGCGCTCAATACCCGGAGTTGTCTGGTCTGCATTTACCAACCGCGGTCAAGTGAGCTATGACCTTGATTCGGCATTTACGCTTCCACTTTTCATCACCGAGAAACGCTTCGACCAGAGCTTCTCAGGGGAAGTGCCGCTGCGGTCAGTAGTGGATGCAGCTTCAATTTTGAGGGCGCGACAGCTTAGCGAAGGACGTTCGGTAGGAGCAAGCCCTCAAACAAGTACGGGAAGCCGTCCAAGTATTTGGGACATACTGCCTTGGTAGAAACTAGAGTGTCATCTGGTCGTTTGAATTCCTGAACTGTTGAGTCTGGATCAAAAAACGTAATCGCTCCCTCAACCAAACGCAAAGCGCCCTCAAGCTTTGCGTTTTCGCTTTGCAGGGCCACCAAATCTTTGAGACTCGGGAAGTAGTTCGCTCACGCCGTCTCACAATTTTAGACAGCTTGACGTGTTGTCAAGCTGTATCGAATAAGGAGCCACTTTAATAGGAATGCAGAGATTCTCAGAGGCTGCTCGAGGGTTCCTAGTAATAGAAATTTACGCAACCAGGGCTTAGTTTTGGGGAGTTTTTCCCAACACTCTTCTTCAACCGCGGCGGGAAATCCGCAAAAAAGGTAATTTCACGGGCGATAACAATGACCAATTTTCGAAAGGCCTAGACGGTCCCAATATTGCACACCCTCCAATGCCATGCTTAACCGAAGATTGTCGCCCATAACAAGATCACAGAACACCCCCCTAAAAACAATCATCGAGCCCTTTCGAGTAAAGGTTGTCGAACCCATCAAAATAACGACGCAAGAGGAGCGAGAAGAGCGGCTCAAAGAGGCCTCCTATAATCTCTTCTTACTCAAAGCCGAGGACGTAATCATCGATCTCCTAACTGATAGTGGGACTGCCGCGATGAGTGCCGGCCAATGGTCATCGCTTATGCGCGGCGATGAGTCCTACGCCGGCAGCGCGAGCTTCTATCGCTTTGAAGAGACTGTCCGTGACATCTTTGGTTTCAAGCACGTTATCCCAATGCACCAAGGCCGAGCTGCTGAACGAATTCTCTTCTCAGTTATGTGCAAGAAGGGAAGTGTCGTCTTGAACAACACGAACTTCGATACCACTCGAGCTAACATCGAATACCTTGGCGCGACGGGTGTTGACCTTCCAATCCCAGAATTCTACCAACCAAGCATCAATTATCCATTCAAAGGCAACATGGATACTCAGGCTCTAGCGCAGTCTATCGAACGCAAGGGCCCAGAGTGTATACCTCTTGTAATGGTAACAGTGACCAACAATTCCGGAGGTGGGCAACCGGTCTCCATGGCTAACATCCGCGAGGTAAGAGCAGTTTGTTCACAATATGGCATTCCGCTTTACCTGGATGCCTGCCGCTTTGCGGAGAATGCGTACTTCATAAAACTGCGCGAGGATGGGTACGCGAATAAGTCTGTTAAGGAGATTGTGCGCGAGATGTTCTCATATGCAGACGGCTGCACAATGTCAGCGAAGAAGGATGGCCTCGCCAACATCGGCGGCTTTCTTTGTACTAATGATGACCAGTTAGCCCAACAGGAGAAGGACCTACTAATACTGACAGAAGGCTTTCCTACGTATGGTGGGCTCGCAGGACGAGATCTCGAAGCGATCGCGGTCGGCCTCGAAGAAGTCTTGCACGAGGACTACTTACACTACCGGTTTGCCTCCATTTGCTATCTTGGAGAGCACATCTCCTCTGCTGGTGTACCTATTGTGCAACCACCCGGAGGCCACGCAATCTACATTGATGCGCACGCCATGCTGCCTCACCTATCGGCTATGGAGTATCCAGGGCAAGCTCTGGCGATAGAACTTTATCGTGAAGCAGGGATACGTTCCTGTGAGATCGGATCGGTGATGCACGGCGCAGACAGCAAAGATCCAGTGAGAATGGAACTTGTGCGTTTGGCAATTCCACACCGAGTCTACACTCAGAGCCATATTGACTACGTGATAGAAGCCATTCTTCGCGTCTATGAACGTCGCGAAAAAATCAGTGGATTTCGGATTGTTAGCCAACCAAAATTTCTTCGTCATTTCACGGCCCGTTTTGAGCCAGTAGATGACTTGACTGCGGTGCCTGATACAAGGAGCAATCATGGAAGAGAAGTACTTTTACAGAACTGAGGTTGAATGGAACGGCGAACGTCATGGCGATCTACGAGCGCCGGCTTTGCCTAACCTGCAAGTTGACGCTCCACCTGAATTCAAGGGACACGAAGGTGCGTGGACACCGGAGCACCTTTTTGTTGGCGCCGTCAATTCCTGTTTCATGACTACCTTTTTAGCAATTGCAGAGAATTCAAAACTAGATTTTGTGAGTTTCAAGGCCGACGCAAAAGGAATGCTTGAGAAGGTGGATGGGGGAGGTTTTGTTATGACTGAGGTGTTACTGCGTCCGACGCTTGTTCTCAAGAACGCCCGCGACACCGAGCGCGCAAATCGAATTTTGGAGAAGGCTGAAAAGAATTGCTTAATCTCGAATTCGATCAAGTCTAATACAAAGCTCGAGCCAGAGATCGGATTCATCCAGTGAATGATCCGGGTTGATTCAATCGGTTTCATCACTTTGAAGGCCGTGGAGGGGTTTCTCGAGAACCTGCGCCGAATGCTTCAAGTGCTTCACCCCATCCACGCTCACGAGCCTGTGTTAGAAGCAGTTCTTCCACTCCGCCAATATCTCGCCAATGCACTGCGCGTGGGCCAGCCCCTACATTTAGCACGCCGCGAAAGACGGTAAATTCCGGTATTTGTGAAGGCTTAGCAAGCCTAGTCCTTACCAGAAAGCCACGATAGCCCAAACCGCCAGTCGGTGGGGGATTACTCTCCTCCTTACCTATTGTCTTGCGCAATCGTGCAAACAACTGATCCCGGGCTTCTGCATCGAGAGACCATTCCGGGTCAGGACGACCAGAGAAGATTAGCAACCGAACATTCACCGATTCCTGTGACTCCATGATTCATATCTCCCGCGCGTACTGATTAGTTGATCGTAACTTTCGACTTGCACACGCAATAGCATCCACAAAAGACAGTATAGGCCCCACGGTCTGCCGTCCTCGGATCAGTAATGATATTGCCACTATCGTCGAGGTTTGTTGCCGGTGTCCCTCCCATTTTATGAGACCAGCGCCCATCACGATCTTTGCGATACCAATGATAGTCCCAGCCCGGGGCGATTACGAGGGCAACCTGGTGGCAACATTCACTACACCCGCATCCCTCGTCGCAATTCACAGGTACTAATCCATCCGACTCCGCTCCGTCGCCGACTTCGAGACAATTTATGTTGTTGTATTGATTTCCTGTGGCGCGACCCGGCTGCGCGTATGTGCCAGTCTGAATGTCACACCCATAGTTATAGCAGTTATTGTTGTACTCGATTCCGTTGGCATCATTCCACGCAGCAGGGTTGTATTGCGGAATGCAGCGGACAATCCAATCAGCGATTGCTTTGGCAATTGCCTCAAGAAGTTTCTTTAGCCAGCTCATGAATTCACCTCTGATTGTTGGTTGCGATTCAGGAACCCGAATGGATAAGTAAACGAGCGCAAAGCTGTCGTTTCCTTAGCTGCGAGGGGATACCGTTAATAAAAACGCGCAAAGCGCGCGAACAGGCTGGATTTAGCGAGTGTGCAAGGACAGCAAAGCTCGTGAGAATTCAGCCTTAAGAGAAACCTGCCAATGGGAACGGCGAAACAATATTCTCGCTACTGGAGAATGTCAATGAGATCTCGAGGCGGTCGAGGCGGTCGCTTGATCAATGCTGCTCCAGTGGTGGCAGATCTTATCGACGTCAGCACGGACTGAGAGCGGGCTTCGTGTTTATCAAAGCCTTCGCCAGTAGTTCGTGCTATCAACATAGTCCACCCTTCTCACGTTCGAGCGTGATCTATGCTTTTCGCCTAAATTAATTCCGAAATTTTTGTGTGACCATCAAGCCACGCATGCCGCCGTCCATGATTCCTATACCGACGCGGCCAAACTGAGGGCGCAGAATGTTTGCCCTGTGGCCCGGTGAGTTCATTAGTCCGCTATGTGCGATCTCCACACTACGGGCGAGCGCAAGATTCTCTCCAGCGACGAGAAAACCGACTCCTTGCTCCCTCATTCGGTCAAAAGGGCTGCGACCTTCAGGAGTTTCGTGCGCGAAATAACCTCGACCAAACATGTCCACCGAATGTCGACGCGCCACTTCGGTAAGCTCCGGATCGGGCGCCAGTGGGCTGAGTCCTACTGCTATCCTCTCCTGATTTACAAGGTCCAACATCCTGGTCTCCAAATCGGCCCGCGCGCGCGTGTTTGCTACTGTAAATGGCAACTCAACACGCTGGTCCGATCCAGGTTGCACTGTAAGCAGGTTAAGAGTCCGGGCAATTGCTTCACCAAAAACTGGATGGAGCTCAGCTTCAAGCCGTTCAGCGTAGACCGCGAGCCGGTTAACTAAGACACTTTCCCGGGCGCGTTCGTTTAGACGCTCAGTCAGCGGCATCGCCAGAAGCAGCGCCGCCGCAATTGCCGCAAGGATCAATCCGTAAGCAAGGCCCGGAACGACTCCCAACAACTGGTTGAGACTGCGTTTGTGAAGGTCTTTCGGTAACCGTCTCAGAAGCGCAATCGCAAGCGTCCGCATGAGCACTCCCGCAATAATTGCGAGGAGTACGAAAGCAATCGGTTGGTCCCAAACCTCAGACCACCAATCAACACGTGCGCCGAGCCAGCGTGCCACTGGCTGATAGAAGCGAAGCCCAGCTAAAAGGATTACAATCCAGCCCAGCAAATCGAGCACAGCTAAGATAAAGCCGCGCCGGTAGCCGTTGAGCACGCTCAGTAGAATGAGCAGCACGAGTAAGACGTCGATTATGTTGAAATTCATCCGGCCACGTTCTCAGGGCAGAGAATTGAGGGGCCATGGGGATGAGGAATATTAGCATCTATAACAGCTTTGATGTGATTTCCTCGATCGCTCTTAACAAAAATGAGAGAAATCCGGACCAGATCGCGGGCAAGTCACCCACGCCAAAGTTTAGCGCGGGGGCCAGCGCCAGGCGGGCCGGTCGAGTTTATTGGCACCAACTATCATCGTTTCACCAAATTCTTTCTTTAACCTCACAGAATTGCATTCTTTCTTCTTTTCGAGCGCGGCAATTAGTTTAGGAGCGTGGGTGACGACTAAGACCTGTGCTCGCACTGCAGTACTTGCGATCAAACGTCCCAGTGCGGGCAAGAGATCAGGATGCAAACTCGTTTCAGGTTCATTGAGAACCAGGAGTTCCGGTGCTCTCGGGGTTAACAATGCCGCAATCCAAAGCAGGTAGCGGATGGTACCATCCGAGAGCTCAGCCGCTTTCAAGGGACGAAGAAGCCCATGCTGTTTCATGACTACTTCGAAACGTCCTTCGACACTGTTCACGTAAATACTCGAGCCAGGAAAAGCATCAGCAACAGCATTGTCAAGTGCTGTTGGGTCGCCAATTTCCCGAATTGTTTGAAGGGCCGCAGCTAGATCCGCTCCATCATTGCTTAAAATTGGAGTATGTGTGCCGATTTGGGGCAAACGAGCTGGGGCATCAGCGTCAGTGCGGAAGTGATCATAGAAGCGCCAGGACCGAATTTGTTCTCTGAGCGCAAGCATTTCAGGAGCGTTCCGAGGATCGGCAAATTGCATCATCATGCTATCAAAGCTTGAGATCTGGTATGAAACAGTTGCCCATTCACTGTCCGCATCCTTTGTGCGCACTACCGAACCGCGGCGATCGACCAACATGGCAGCTGGACGTAAAAACGGACCACTCCAGATGCATTCGCGTTTGATCTCAGGATCCAACGCAAATGCCGATCTGCTTGGTGTAGGCAATCCGAGATCAATCGCATAACCAAACTCTTCACCTGCAAAACCGAGCCGCAGATTTATAGGCTCCTTGCGAGTAGTACCTTGCACTGGATGTTCACCGCGCTTAACAGCACCAACCAGCATCTCCGGACCAGCCCAAAGCGTAGAAGGGAGACCTCCCTCACGCGCCAGAGATTGTGCAACTCCACCTTGAGCAGTTTCAGCCAGCAGCCGTAGGGCTCTATAGACATTAGACTTTCCACTGCCGTTCGGTCCGGTAATTAGATTTAGTCGTTGCAACGGAACAATTAGATCCCGAAGCGATCGATAATTTGCTATTGCAAGTGTTGTAAGCATTGTTGGAGCTAAGCTCTCGTCTGAATATTACAGTAGCTGACATCAAATTTTCACTTGACAATTTCTCGGCTGAGCGTAGGATATACGCTAAGCTTAGCGTCAGAATCACGCTAAGTCTAATTGGAAGGAGGTTCCTCGATGAGCTATACCACGCTTCCTTATCGACAGAATATGACGCTGTTTACAGACCTTTATCAGTTAACGATGGGTCAGGTTTATTGGTCAGAAGGTATGGCTGAATGGCATGGGGTGTTCCATCTTTTCTTTCGCGCTAATCCGGCAGGTGGCGGCTATACAATTGCCAGCGGTCTTGAGGCGGTTGTCGATTATCTGGAAAATCTAAGATTCGAAAGCGACGCTATAGACTTTCTCTCTACAATTCCGGGAAGCGACGGGAATCCGATCTTTCGCCCGGAATATCTGCAATATTTAAGTAAACTTGAGTTTTGCTTGGATGTTGATGCGGTGCCGGAGGGCACAGCTGTGTTTCCGCACGAACCATTGGTGAGAGTTCGCGGTCCACTGCTTCAGGGCCAGCTTGTTGAAACGGCACTACTCAATTTGACTAATTACGCTACAGCGATAGCTACACAAGCGGCACGTATTTCATGGGCAGCAGGGGAAGCGCCTGTCTATGACTTTAGCCCCAGGCGTGCGCCGGGGATGGACGGATCTTTGACTGCCACCAGAAGCTCGTACGTAGGAGGGTTTGCGGGCACATCAAACGTCGAGGCGGCACGTTACTTTGGGATACCGCCGAAGGCCATAAAAGGGACGATGGCCCATAGTCTGGTTATGAGCTTTGACTCCGAACTGGAAGCATTCATGGCTTATGCTCATACGCTTCCAAACAACTGCGTTTTTCTGGTTGATACGTACGGAACTATTAATGGAGTTAAGAATGCCATCGAGGCCGGTCGGCAGCTGCGCACTAAAGGTTTCGAGCTGCTGGGTATCAGACTCGACTCAGGTGATCTGGCGCGCCTCAGCAAGCGCGCTCGTCGCATGCTGGACGAAGCGGGATTTCGAAACACGGGAATAGTGGCCAGTAACGATCTTAACGAGTTCATTATTCAAAGTCTGCGAAGACAGGACGCCGCAATTGCCGTTTGGGGAGTAGGTACCAAGCTGATGGTCCCAGCAGTAGCAGGTGTCTACAAGCTAGCAGCTATTCGCAAACCTCATGGAGACTGGGAATCGAAGATCAAACTCTCGGACCAGCCAATCAAAGTCTCGATCCCTGGAATCCTTCAGGTCAAACGTTACCGCACAGTTGACGGCAACATTGCTGACTGTATTTACGATGAAAGGACTGATCTCTCGCAGGGCGGCATCATGATTAACCCGCTCGACAAGACTAAGCAGATGCGCTTGCCTGATCGAGCCCAGAGCCATGATCTGCTGGTGTCGATCTTTAGAGAGGGCCAACTTGTCTATGATCTACCGAGCTTAGAGAAGATACGCCGGCGAAGATTTGTCGAACTAAAGAACGTCGCCGAAGGTACAAAACGTTTTGATAACCCTGACGAATACCGAGTCGGTTTGGAAAAGTCGCTCTATATTCAACGTGAGACCTTGATTCTGGAACACCGGGGTATAAGCGACTGGGAATCCGAAGCATCATAGGATTGCTGCATAACGAAGAATAGAGAGGTGAACTCTATTGGTCCTGAGCCAGAAATATGAAAAGCCTGCTCTAACCGTCGATTGCGTGATATTTGGACTCGATCTTGAGGAGGAAAGTCTTAAGGTCATGCTAATTGAGCGGGACATTGAACCGTTCGTGGGCGTTTGGGCTATTCCCGGAGGTTTCGTTCGGAGCGGTGAAACCCTTGCTGGAGCAGCCATTCGCGAACTGAGAGAAGAGACGGGAATCACAGACGTCTTCCTCGAGCAGCTTTACACTTTTGGCAATCCCGGACGCGATCCACGAGGCTGGGTGGTCTCAGTGGCGTACTACGCTTTAGTTTCGCCAGAGAAACATGCGATTCATGCAGCCACGGACGCGCGTCAGGCCCGTTGGTTTCCTGTGAGTTCGTTGCCTCGCTTAGCTTTTGATCACGATGAAATACTAAAAACCGCACTTGAGCGAATCAGAGGAAAGCTTACTTATGCACCCGTTGGCTTCGAATTGCTACCACGAAAATTTACCATCAAGCAATTACAGAAACTCTACGAGGTAGTACTTGGCAGGAAGCTGGATAATCGCAATTTCCGAAAGAAGATCTTTAGCATGGACGTTCTGCGTGAACTTGACGAACTGCAAAGGGGCGTGCCGCATCGAGCTGCCCGGCTCTATAAGTTCGACGAACGAAAATACAAACAACTTCTCAAACGCGGCATGAATTTTGAGTTGTAGCTTGGATGAGAGAAGCGCGTATTCTTCAAAATTTTTTGCCCTTTACGCTTAGCGTATTTATGACGCTAACAACAAGAATAGGAGAGCAGTAAATGACGAAAAGAATAGAACTATTAATCATCGATCCTCAGGTGGACTTCTGCGATCCCCAACGAGGCGCTCTCTACGTGCCTGGCGCCGAGCATGACATGAATCGTCTTGCGACCATGATCCGGCGTCTCAAAGACAGAATCTATGACATACACGTCACCCTCGATTCGCACCACCTCGTTCACATTGCCCATCCAATCTTTTGGAAGGATTCCAAAGGGCAGCATCCGACTCCTTTTACAAACATTAGCAGGCGGGATGTCGAAGAAGGCGTATGGACCACGACGGTACCTGGCTTATACAAGCGCGGTCTCGATTACGTGCGGAAACTTGAGCAAAACGGACGGTACGAGCTAACCATTTGGCCCCCGCACTGTCTCATCGGCAGTCCAGGTCACACGGTGTTTCCGGACCTTTTCTCCGCTCTTATCGAGTGGGGGTCACGCTTCGCGTTTGTTGATTATGTGACTAAGGGTAGCAACATCATGACCGAGCATTATTCTGCTGTTAATGCAGATGTGCCTGATCCTGCTGACGCTGCGACACAAATAAACACCAGACTCATACAAACACTTGAAAATGCCGACACAATTGCAATCGCTGGTGAAGCACGTACTCACTGTGTTGCAAACACGGTTAGGGATATAGCCCTCAATTTTGGCGATGACTCGTTCGTCTCCAAGCTAGTACTCCTCACAGATGCTGCCAGCGATATTCCGGGATTTGAAGCTCATGCACAGTCGTTCATGCGTGAGATGGTCAAACGAGGTATGCAGCTTTCAACCACAACTGAATTCCTGGCCTGAATTAAAGGAGGTCCAACTATGCCGATACTTAACGATCTAAACTTAGATGTCGTGACACTCCCCAATAGTTATTACGGTTACTCAGCTACCCGGCTCGATGATCTGGGCGCCACCGAGTACACACTGGTAACAATGGTCTGCGATGTGAGCGGAAGCACTGCAAGTTTCATATTAGACATGGAAGCTGCCATTACAGGTATCGTGCAGGCGTGTAAATTCAGTCCGCGTGCTGATAACTTGTTGCTACGCCTCGTGGCTTTTGACGAAACAGTCAACGAGTTGCACGGATTCAAGCTTCTCGAAAACTGTTACCTCGCTGATTACGGCGGCGTCCTGAGATCGGGTGGTTCAACAGCTCTTTATGACGCTACTGAGAACGCCGTCTCTTCGACTATCGATTATGGTCAGAAGCTGGCAGCGGGCGATTTCTCAGCGAATGCAATCCTGTTCGTGATCACAGACGGAGTGGACAATGCTTCGAAACTCTCTGCGAAGAGCGTTAAAGCTGGTCTACAAAGAGCCGTAACCAGCGAGGCGCTTGAATCAATTGTCTCGGTTCTTATTGGCGTCAATGTTAGTGACAATCAGGTTAGCCACTATCTTCGCCAATTGAATGTCGACGCAGGTTTTACGCAGTATGTCGAACTCGAGAAGGCGGACGCCAAAACTCTAGCTCGTCTTGCTCAATTCGTTTCGCAAAGTATCAGTGCACAATCGCAGGCACTCGGTACGGGCGGCACTTCACAATCACTCGTTTTTTGAGAGAGCTGAAATGAATGCCGGCACTGCTTTCGCGATTGGAGCGACCCACAAGGTCTGCCAGGACTATGCTGTGGCAGGTAACGGCGAGGCAAGACAAAACGTGTTCGTTGGTCCATACGTTCTCTTGTCCGATGGTTGTTCCGGTTCACCCGATACGGACATCGGCGCACGTCTCCTGGTCAAAGCAGGGGAACAAGTCCTCACCCATTTCAGTGGTACAACCACAGATTCTTCGTTGTTGCATGAAGAGGCTGCGCGGCGGGCCCTTCTGTGGGCAATCCTGACAGGTCTTCACATTCAATCCGTTGACGCCACGTTGGTTACTGCCCATGTGAACGGTGAGGAATTGATCATCGGTTGCTCTGGCGATGGAGTGATTGCTCTGGAATCAAAAAGTGGTGCCGTAGACGTTTACTCAATTTCCTACGATTCCGGGTATCCCGTCTATCCCGCCTATCTGCATCAACCTGATAGATTGATGGTTCTCGATACCACTGACAAACAGATAAAACACTTTCACTCTGCCTCAACGGGAGAAGTCTTGAAAATAAGTGGAGTGACAATCAGTGACTCCATAACGGAAGCATTCAATCTCAGAAAACAAGACTATAAACTCGTCGCAGTCATCTCAGACGGTATCCATTCATTTTTCCGCACTGCACAGAATGAAACGAGCAAGAGACTTGAATCCATCGCAATGACCCAAGTAGTCAGCGAACTGATTTCCTATAAGAGCATCAGTGGAGCCTTCGTCGAGAGACGCTTTAGAAGATTTTTGAAGGATTCTCTAAGCCGGGGCTGGTTACACACCGACGATCTGGCGATTGGAGTGATCTATTTAGGAGACTGAACGTGTCTATCACTTCCGCCTTTCCGCTACTTAAAGCTCGTTGGAAAACTGAAAAGACACCTTTGAAGTTTTTTGTTCAAGGAGAAGGGAAAGTAGCTCTACACAGGTCCAACTTTAAAGCCCAGGGCGGTGAGGCAGCAATCTACGTTAAAGGATCACACGCTTATAAAATCTATACGGATCCCGCGCGGACTATCCCTCTTGCGAAGATCAGAGAACTCTCCGCTTTGACCGATCCAAACATAATCATCCCGCTTAATCTATTGCTCGACAGAACAAACCGGCCCGTGGGCTATTCCATGCGTCACATAAGCAAGGCCTTTGCGCTTTGCCAACTGTTTCCGAAAGCCTTTCGTCAGAGGAGAAACGTAACCCCAGAGTTAGTACTGGGTTTAGTGCGAAAGCTGCAGGAAGGTGTCACGCATATCCATTCCAAGGGAATACTTATTGTTGACCTAAATGAAATGAACTTCCTCGTCTCCCAGGATCTTCGAGAAATTTTCTTTATCGATGTCGACAGTTATCAAACGCCTTCGTTTCCTGCCACTGTAATAATGGAAAGTGTGCGAGACAGGCATGCAAATTCATTCACCGTTGCTTCTGACTGGTTTTCTTTTGCTGTTGTTTCGTTTCAGATGTTTGTAGGTATTCATCCATTCAAGGGAACATATCCACCGCTTGAAAGCCTGGTTAGTAAGGAAAAGAGGCTTGATGTTCGAATGCGTGCGAACATCTCAGTGCTACGATCGGGTGTCTCGATACCCACTTCTTGTTTGCCTTTTTCGTTTATTCCTCCTGCCTATGTTGACTGGTATCGAGCAGTTTTTGAGGAAGGCAAACGACTGCCTCCACCCGGCGCAGTGCAGAATGTTCTGATTCTGAGCACCTCGGAACAGGAAAATATTGAGAGCGCTCTTTTTGATGTCGTGGAAGTTAAAGACTTTGGGGACGAAATCCTCTCGTATGATGGAGAAGTCACCATTACGCAAAAGAGCATCTTCTTCAGGGGGAGGCGGTACTCCAAGCCAGCCGGTGACGTTAAGGTTTTGATAACGCCACGATTGCGACAACTCATAGCAGTCTCCATAGAAACTGCAGGGTTACGATTTCTTAATCTGACAGCCGGGAAAGAGATTATTCATGACTACGAAGCAGAGGAGTTCATGCTTGCAAAGGGACAACTCTACATCAAGCAACACACAAACATTTTCTTGGTTGAGTTTATCGAAACCGCTCGTCAGACTCTTTTGAGTCTCAAGCCAGCAACAAACGTAATGTCAAAATCCACGCGAATGTTTGAAGGCCTGGCGATTCAAAATCTTTTGGGAACTAACTATGCTTCTGTCTTCCCAGCTCCCGGAATGTGTTACCAACTACGTCTACCAGAACTCGACAGCTATCGAATCGTTGATGCCGTACTCAACCACAATGTCCTCATCGCGATTGGAACCCGGCAAGGATCATACGACAAGCTAATCTATCGTTTTATGGATGACTTCAGCAGTTATGACTTAAGAATAATGTCAGATATTCAAGCGAGCGGTATTGATTTCAAAGTGCTCGACAGTGGAGTCGTCCTGCACCTTACTGATGAGGACAAGTTGGAAGTTTTCTTCCGCCAAAAAGACTCGACGACTATTAAGGTCATTCAGGATCCAGCCATCGAGGGCGGAGTCAAGCTTTTCAATAGCGGGGTGCAAGCATTGATTGCTCGCGGTCCAAGGTTATATAAGATTAAGCTGCAACATTAAGTTCAGCCCAAATTGTGATAACCACTCCTCGATGAGCGAGACCAGCCCGTCACAACAGTACGAGAAACAGCATCGCGGAACCGAAGCCGATTACGAAGCTTACTTTGCTGGCATGGACGCCTCGATGCAGCAGAAGGTAGCTCTTACTACCGCGCATTTTCCTGTTCGCGGACGCATCGCCGACATGGGATCAGGATCCGGTCGTGGCACCTTCGATCTTGCCTGCCTCTATCAAGATTTGGAAATGATAGGAGTAGACATCAATCCGATATCGGTCGAGAGGGCCCGCCGAGAGTTCCAGCGCGCAAATCTCTCTTATGAAGTCGGTGATATATCAGCAGCGGTTTTCCCACCAAATTCCCTTGACGGAATCCTTAATTCGTCAGTGCTCCACCATGTAACAAGCTTCAATAACTTTGATGTGAATCGAGTTTTCGCCACTTTGGATAATCAGGTAACGCAGCTTAAAGCTGGTGGCGTCATCATCATTAGAGACTTTGTAATTCCAGATGGACCTGAAATGGTCTATTTAGATCTGCCGGAGACGAACGGCGCTGAATCGGGAAGCGAAACTGAACTTTCCTCGGCGGCACTCTTCGAGCTTTTTGCTGCAACCTGGCGTAGCAGTCTGAATCGGGACCATGCCTTTCCCTTCGTCAAACTAAAATCCCCTCGAAACGGCTTTGCGCGCTACAAGGTCGGCCTGCGAGCTGCGGCTGAATTTGTACTGCGAAAAGATTACCGCGCGGACTGGCAGACCGAGATCCTTGAGGAATACACGTACCTTAGCCAATCACAATTCGAGCAGGCATTTCGCTCTCGAGGATTGCGCATCGTCACGTCTCGTCCACTGTGGAATCCGTGGATCGTGCAGCACCGTTTCGAGGATAAGTTCTACCTGTCAAATCTCGACGGCAAGCCGCTGCCATTCCCACCCACAAACTACTTAATTGTCGGCGAGAAAGTTTCTGCGGGTGAAGGCGTTCAGGTAACGGAATTGGAGAGTATTCCGATCTCAACCCCCAAATTCCTGAATCTAACCGCCCACAAGAACCGAGAAACGAACAAGGTATATGAGCTCGTCGAACGACCAAATCAAACGATCGATATCGTTCCTTGGTACCAGAGTAATGGTCAAGTTTTCGTTTTCTCCAAGAAGGACTTTCCCCGTCCGCTGGTAAACGCTTGTATGGAGGAAAGCCGGCTCAATCGTGCTTCGCTTTCTGGGTATATCACCGAACCCATCAGTGCAATTATTCAAGCGGAGGAAGATCTTCATTCAGCAGTTAAGCGGGTGCTTCAAGAGAGAGCGAGCCTTACACCGTCCGATGTACTCGAAATAGGCGAACCATTCTTTTTCTACACCTCTCCTGGTGGCGTTAACGAGCGCGTGATGTCCTGCCCGGTTCAAGTGCGGCGGCAAGGTCCATATCATGCCTCTTTTCCGAATTACACAAAGTTTACTGGTGCCGGCACGGTGCGCGAACTTGATGCAACTCAGGTTCTCCGAGCCTGCCACGTTGGCGGCATGTTCGACGCCCGAATTGAGATCAATATCTATCGTCTTCTACGTGAACTTGGACACGCGCTTGGTCCATGGATCGGAGCGCCCATTGATTTGAGTAATCAGCATTCAGAATTTAGCCCCTCAGATCGGACGATATTTACACCCAAGGCTTTCCAAGCTTTCGCTTTGCAAGTTGCGCGTGCTACCTCTGAGTTTCTTTCAATCACTGAAGGCGTCTTTGGCGAACTGGATCGGAATGAAAACGAGTTGGCCAGGGTACCTTTCGAATACGTTAAGCCTCGGAACTTAAGCCTGAACACTGTTGTTACCTTACCTGTAGTTAAAACCGAGCACGACATATTTGTTGGCATTGAGATTCGCGATCTACCTGCTGTTCAAACTTTTACAGGGAATTCAAGAATTGCGACTGCTCCGGCCTGGCGCCTACCTCGGACGGCGAATCATTGGACAGAGTTACCCAACTTTCTCAGAGATGTAATGCAGCGCGATTTTAGTATTCGGGTTCTTCAGGTGAAGGAATTAGGAGGCCCATATTTCGCCAGCCCCGGAGTTACGCCGGAGATTGTCTATCCTTTTGTTACCGAGGTCGAAGCTGAAGGCATTTCTAGATCCAAATGTCAATTTCTCGCTTTGAACGAGCTGAAGACTTGTCTCAAGCTCATTCAAGATGGTCATCTGCTAATTAACGTTTCTCGCTTGCTTCACGCGTTGGAGAAAGTCTTCGATTAAGCGGGTGATCAAATGCTATCGATCCGTTGTTAACCGAGCAGCAACAGCTCGGTCGTGCCGCCCCACAGTGGCTCCAATGACTAAAGCGGCGCTTATCAGTACAAGATTTTTAATGATGTATTGGCCCTCAAGAGTTGGTGCTATGGGAAACACTCTGAAGACTTCTTGTGGAAAGAGAACCAGAGGAGCGGCGGCTCCTAACATTTGTACAAACAGCAGGAAAAGTGTCGCTCGTATAAAGCGATTCGTGAGCAGTCCTAAACCGATAGCACACTCCCAAATGCCAAGGATGATGAGACTATAGCTTCCTGGGATCATCCCCACTGTAAGCCTATCGATCGTCCGAAGAGCCAGATCTTCAGCAGGGCTTAAGCCCGGCAGGATTTTCAAAGCACCAAACCAGAGAAAAACAATCCCTAGACTGATACGCAATAGGATGATGCCATAATGGGCCATCCACTCTCTTATGTGCCGATCAATACTGATATAGGTCGTGTAGAGTCCGCGCATCAGTTCTTGGTATTAAGATAATCATTTGGCTCTACCAATTGCATGTCACGAGAACTACTTACCGCTTCCCGAAGGTAGGGCGCATGCGATTGCCCAAAGATCACCAACACGCGATCTTCTGGCGCTTGAATTACTTCTGAAAGGTTAGTAAAGATACGAAGGTTACGTCGGTACCAATCCGCCAACACATCAGCGCCAACATAGTTACTCTTGCTGCGGACACGCGATAACTGTAGGTAAAGATCTCGCGTCTTATCTTGCCAGTCTGGTTGATTAAGCTCCATAAGAGCCTCTCTAACTGTAATTCGGCCATGTCTGGTTTGCATCTCCTCTACTTCTTTAATTACTGTCTGCAGCGATATTAAGAAGTTCTTGTTGCCGGTCTCTTGTGCTGCCGCAATGACGGAATTCATGTCCATCCCGAGGCGATGGTCAGCGAGGTAGATCTGCTTATGCCCTAGACGTTTTGCAAGGCGAAAGCCGATCTGCTCAGTCTCATTAGCTCTAAGCGCATGCTCGCCCTTCAGGTAGGCTTGATAGTTCTCCTGCACAATTGTTTGTTCCGGCGGCACTTCAACTGCAATCTTAATTGGCTTGAATTTCGCCAATAGATCAAGCACCTCGACAATCTGTCGTTGCTTTTCTTCCGAAAGATGATCCGGGAAATTGGTTTTAACTGCATCTAAGTTCGGATTATCAAAATGATAGACACCCAGAATCATTACTTGGGCTCTGTCCTGGCTTTGGTGCTGCGCGCTAGCAGTGACAGCTAGAAATGGCAACACGAGAAAGGTGATCAGTTTCTTCATAGAAGTCTCCTGGGATTTATTAGACTGTCTGCAGAACTTAGGACAGCTCATCTTCAAACTTTACTGAACGTTTGTTACGCGAACGAAACATGGTACGCAGTTACCACCGCGCGGTAGCGGGTTTGTTTGGTACCACAACCCGCAACCAAAACCCACCCGCTTGGTACTGACTGTGCAATTCAGCTTCACTCAAATTCACGATAAGTGTCCCATTCTACCGCTTCTATAGTCCGCTATTGCTTGAAAAATCTCCTGCGTAGTATTCATGACAAATGGGCCTTGTCCTATGATGGGCTCCTCGATTGGCTCGCCCGAGAGTAGTAGCGCCTTGGTTTCTTCCAGCGTTTCGATTGTGACGCTCTTCCCATCTCTCTCGAATAATCCAACCTCAGCGGCGTTGATAGCTTCCGAGCCGTTTACACGCACCGAACCCTTCAACACGACAAGCAACGTTGTGTAACCTTCTGGCAAATCCACACTCAGACGTTGTTTGGTCTGAAGACGCAAATCCCAGACATTTACTGGTGTAAAGGTTTGGGCCGGACCATTCATTCCAGCGAATTCTCCGGCAATGACACGCGCAACCCCCTGGTTACCGGGCAGCGTGACAACCGGAATCTGGCTATTAAGGATAGGCTGGTAGCGAGGCGGCGACATCTTATCTTTCGTGGGAAGATTGACCCAGAGTTGTACCATTTCAAACATGCCACCGCGTCGAGCGAAGTCGCGGCCGTGGAATTCTTCATGAACTATACCCGAGGCCGCAGTCATCCATTGGACATCTCCTGGGCCAATACGGCCGCCGCCACCAGAGGAATCTCGGTGTTCAACTTCGCCTTCGTAAACGATAGTTACGGTTTCGAAACCGCGATGCGGGTGCTCGCCTACTCCGAGACGTTCGTCGGTCGGTGGAAACTCTATTGGTCCACCATAGTCAAGGAGCAGGAATGGACTAATCGTTGGTCCCAGTTTTGAATAACTAAAGAGGGTTCGAACAGGAAACCCATCACCAACCCAGTGACGATCAGCTCTGCGTAGTATGTTCTGCAATTTCTTGATTGACTTTTCCTCGGTTGCTGTAGACATTGATGCACCTCTAGTATTCAACTTCTAATCTTTTGCATAAAAATAACGCAAGGAAGCTAAGAGGCAAAAGGAACATCAACCTAAGCGTGGGGGAAAAGGTGTTTGCCTGCCACAGGGGAAATCCAGCAAGTAAACTTGAGACTCCATGGGGCTCCAGAGTTTTTTTGGCACAATCAAGGCATTTGTGTCTTTGCTTCTTAGCGCCTTTGCATTAATTTCGGTTTGCGTCTCAGACGACGTGGTCAAAAACACTCTTCATATACGGATGGCAGAACCAAGGGACGCCGAATTGATCACGGCCCTGATAAACCATTCGTTTCGTAGCTCTGAAAGGTTTTTTATTGACGAAGATAGAATTGATCTTGAAGGTGTTCTAAACCTCCTCAAAACTGGAGAGTTTTTACTTGCGGAGAGCGAACGGCTAATTGTTGGCTGTGTTTATGTCGAATTTCCCCACGAGACTGAGAACTATGAGGAAAATCGCGCCTATCTCGGATTACTGGCGGTGGATCCCGCAAGGCACCGCTCTGGGATAGCATCAATACTGATGAACGCCGCGGAAGGTCTCTGTAGAGAACAAGGAGCGAACTTCATGGATCTGAAAGTAGTCAGCCTCCGCAATGAACTGTTTAGCTTCTATCAAAAGCGCGGCTACAGTGAAACAGGAACTTTACCTTTTCCCCCAGAGGTTGAAACGAAGCTTCCTTGTCATCTAATAAAGATGTCTAAGCCTCTAAATCCAACTCCATCTTGACAGCGTATATATCAGAAAGGGGTAAAAGCCATGATTCAAGTTCTTTCGCAGGGAATGTCCGGACCGCATGTTAAGGCTTTGCAGGACGTCTTAAACTTTCATATTCGTCGCCTTGAACCTCTGAAAGTTGATGGCATTTTCGGTCCGAAGACCCGCGCACGTGTTGTGGAGTTCCAAAAGGTAAATGGACTTAAGCCGGATGGTCTGGTGGGACCTAAAACGAATGCGCTTCTTTACGAAGTAACCGAGTTACCTGTTCCAATTCTGCTCATGCCGAAACTTACTAATCCCGAGAGTCAGTTTCAAACGAAGGGTATCAATCTAAGTCAATCTCAGTTTGGATCTGGTATCGGGCTTCAACCTCCACAGCTCATACCGCCGCTCCAGTGGCCAGGTCCTCCCTTTCCAGTTCCTTTGCCTTTTATTAATTTGCAGTCTTTTTCGCTGCTTTCTAACAGTTCCACGATTCTGCCAGGTTTGACTACTCAGCCAAACGCATTAGGACTGAGGGTCACCGTACCCACGCGCAAAGATCCTGCTGATCCATTTGTGCAGAGTAGGCAAGCTATTATCGAGTTGATAGATGACCTTCCGGTGGATTCAAAATTCAAGGTATTCCTGATATCAAAAATTCCAAACCCTGTGACAACGATTTCGCCACCCCCCGCTGGTTTCAGATGGGGAGCCTCTCCACTATTTAATCCATTCGATCCAACAGGCTTTGGTGTGAAAGGCAATGCTCAATTCATGCTACGCGTTACAGATGGAGGAAATGGCCTCCCGAACATGGTTTTTGGCGCTTGGGGAGATGGCAAGTTCTTCCTTAATTTTGATACGAAGCAAGGTGAATCAAAGCCCGCAGTGAAAGCCGAAGGTCAGGTTTTTCTCGGCGTGCAGGGCATATTCTGAACACGGCATTCCTCAATTGATTCTAACTTAGCCCAGAATACGAGAGGTGTCTTGCGTCGAGCTTGCGACGAGACACTCACACGCTTTACAAATCCGCTTCTGAACCACTATTTCGACCCTAATAGGCAACGTGTCTCTGAGAGTTTGCATTCCAAGCGTAATTGCTCATCGTTGTTATAAATGGTAGTTTCGATGGGTAGGGGAGTAGCGCCAACACTCCAATTCAAATTCATTCTTAAGCATTCCCACGTCATAACTGCAATTTCGACGGAATGTCCGAAATTCTGACATGGGTGGCATTTTGCACGAGATCCTATGACGATTGACGCGTCTCAAAATCGTACCGAGGTCGGCAATTACTTTGTTTCGAACTATCCGCCCTTCTCTCAGTGGAAGCCTGAACATCTTCCGGAGGTTATCCAGGCGCTGGATCAACCACCACGAATAAACGAGCCGCTGGGCTTGTATCTTCACATTCCCTTCTGCCGAAAGCGCTGCAAGTTCTGTTATTTCAAAGTCTATACAGACAAGAATGCGAGTGAGGTTGAGGTCTATTTGGACGCGCTCATTAAGGAGATGGAGTTTTACAGCAGTGTTCGAGCGCTTCAGGGTCGGCAGCTCCGCTTTGCCTATTTTGGTGGTGGTACACCTTCCTATATTAGTGAGAAGCAACTCCACTATCTGGTCGAAGGCTTGAATTCTCATGTGAGCTGGGAAAACGCAGAAGAAGTTACATTCGAATGTGAACCTGGCACTCTGAGGAGATCAAAACTTGAGACACTGAAGGAGATCGGTGTTACCAGGCTAAGCCTTGGTGTGGAACATTTCGATGATCAGATTCTCGCAATTAATGGGCGGGCGCATCTTTCAGCAGAAATATATGAAGTGTATGACCTGGCGCGTCAGGTGGACTTTCAGCAGATCAATATCGATCTCATCGCTGGGATGGTGGGCGAAACAGATGAGAAATGGCAGGATGCGGTCCAACGGGCACTCGAGTTACAGCCTGACTCGGTGACGATTTATCAAATGGAGCTTCCATACAATACTGTAATTTCCCAGCAGATGATTAAAGAAGGGATTACTTCGCCTATCGCAGATTGGCCTACAAAACAGCGCTGGCTAGACTATGCATTTGACCAATTCCAATCTCAGGGTTATCGCATAGCCAGCGCTTATACTGTTGCTACTACCAAAAAGCCGTGCCGATTCATTTACACAGACGCTTTGTGGCACGGTGGCGATATGATTGGTCTGGGAGTCTCATCCTTTTCCCATTTTGGTGGAGTTCACTTCCAGAATGTTCATAGTTTTGAGGAATACGTGTCATTGCTCAAAACGAATCAACTCCCACTCTTACGAGCAATGACTCTAACAACGAAACAGAAGCTTATCCGTGAGATGATCTTGCAGCTCAAAACAGGAAATATTGAGCTGGAATACTTCCGAGGCAAGTTTGGTGTTGACGTTTGGAATGAGTTTCAAGACGTTTACAAGCGACTGGATGACGAGCATCTGGTTGAGCGGCAGAATGGAACGATTGCGCTTACCCGCAGCGGATTGTTGAAAGTTGACCATTTTCTAACTGAATTCTTTGAACCTGAACTGAAAACAGTACGTTACGTATAGAACAGATGGAAATAAACACTAACTACGATGTCATTGTCATTGGTGGAGGCCCAGCAGGCAGCTCGGTTGCCAGTATTCTTTCCCGAGAGGGCCGCAGCGTCGTGCTTTTTGAAAAGGAGCGGTTTCCGCGTCACCACATTGGTGAATCGCTGATGACTGACACCTACTTCACTTTTGAACGCATGGGACTGCTTGAGAAGCTCCGGCAAAGCCCTTTTGTCCGTAAGTACAGCGTCCAATTCGCAAACTCCGCAGGTAAGGAGTCCCGGCCGTTCTACTTCTTTGAGGGAAGACATCACGAATCGTCTGTTACCTGGCAGGTAACGCGATCTGAATTTGACTTACTTCTTATTGAACATGCTGCCGATCAGGGGGCAACGGTCTTTCAGGAGACGACAATTAAACGCGTACTGTTCGATGAAAATCGGGCTTACGGTGTGGAAGCGCTTCTGCCTGATGGTTCATTACGACAGTTTCTCGCTCCCGTTGTTGTGGACGCGACCGGACAAACGGCAATGCTCTCCAACAAACTTGGCTGGAGAGTCAGGGATCCTAAGCTTAAGAAGGCAGTGCTCTATTCCTATTTCAAGGGTGCCCACCGAGAGCCCGATCTCAATGGCGGTGCTACTCTCGTGCTGCGAACGCCTTCGGGCAGCAACGGGTGGTTCTGGTATATACCGCTCGAAAATGACATCACCAGCGTGGGTGTCGTTGCTGATCCTGAGTACTTGGTCAAAGATCGCGGGCAAGATTTGGCAAAGATCTTTTATGAAGAGATTAACAAAGTGGAATCATGTCGCCGGCGAGTGGCCGGGGCTGAGCGCGTAGACAAAATTTATTCGATCATTGACTACTCGTATCGCTCCCGAAATTGTGCAGGTGATGGTTTTATCCTGATCGGCGATGCCTATGGTTTCCTCGATCCGATCTACTCTTCCGGGGTACTACTGGCTCTTAAGATGGCGGAGTTAGCGGCTGATAGCATCCACGATGCTTTCACGAATAATGACTTTTCGGCTGCGCGGCTGGGACACTACCAGAAGAAATTGGACAGAGGCATCGAGTCGATGCGTAAGCTCGTGTACGCGTTCTACAACGAGGGATTCAGTTTCTCGAAGTTTCTTGAAAAGAATCCCGAGCAGCGGATGAACATCATTAGCCTGTTAATGGGAGATGTCTTCAAAGAAGCCGTGGACGACATCTACGGTCCAATGGCTGAGTTTGCGTATATTCCACCGCCTCTTTATGAGCAGGTTGATGGATCTCCAAACGGTTTTCAGATGGCTGCGCCAGGAGAGGTACTGTCTGCAAAGTATAGGTACTACGAAGATCGTAGTGTGGGGCAAGATTCGACAGAACATACTCTGCAGTTAGAAGAGGCATCTACAACCTAGCCCAAAACTGCAGAACTAGAGCAACTTAACGCGAAGCCGCAAAGTAGCAAGGACGCATTAATTATCTAAAACCCTTTGCGTCCTTGCTACTTCGCGGCTTCGCGTTAGTCCTTTTGCAAAGCAGCACGCAACGACTCTGGAATTTCTACTGGCTTGCCGTCCTGCAGCGTCACCACCGTCATTGAGCCTTCTAAAGCAACTTCCTCATCTTTATCAAGAACCTGAAAATCATAACGAAACGATGTGCGTCCCAGCTTGCTAACTGTAAGCCGAAGACGGAACGGCTCATCGAGTTCAAGAACTCTCATAAACCGGCATTCCACATGCACGCGGGGAAAGTCGTAACCGGTGCATCTGTTCATTGGCCACCCGATACTCCGCACCAGTTCACTTTCTGCTTCTTCAACCAGTTCAAATATGCGCGGAAAGTGCAGTCGCCCGGCGGCATCTGCGTCAGCCCAACGAAGGCGGCGTTCAAGTTCTATCGATGCAGGCATGAAGCGGTACCTTCTCCTTCCAACAAGAAGCTCATTTCGAGTACCAGGAGAGATCAAAAGCTAATTGCGACACTCTAACTTGTTAGGCATTTGAGATGCGACACAGCTTCGTACTTGCTCGAGTATGGTTCCGAAGATTATCTGGGCCCGACTCTCGTCTGTAGCTTCTACAACTATGCGGATTATGGGTTCTGTATTTGAGCCCCTTACGAGAAACCAGCCATCGCTAAGTTTCACCTTAACGCCATCGCGCATGTCGAGCGGGTAGTTTGCGTACTCGCTCCGCAGCATCCGTAACGTTCGATCAATTCTGTCTGATGGACAACTCAGCTTCTCCTTAATCATTGTGTAACGCGGAATTTCGCTTAGCAGTTGGCTGACTGACTTATTACTTATGGCCAAGAGGTGAAGAATGAGGGCCATACCAACGAGACTGTCCCGTGCAAAATTGATCCTTGGATAGATAACGCCACCATTCCCTTCGCCTCCAATAACAGCTTTTTGCCTCTGCATCTCATTAGTAACATTCACTTCTCCAATTTTGGAATGGTAGATTGGGCACTCGAATTGTGCAGCGACATCGTCAAGGGCTGTAGTTGTAGAAAGATTAGCCACAACTGGTCCTGGCTCGTGGCCAAGCACGTATAGCGACGCAAGCACAAGCGTATAGTCTTCACCAATTGGCTTACCCTGCTCTGAAACTACAGCCAACCTATCCGCGTCCATATCTTGAGCAAACCCTATGTCTGCGCGATGCTCTGTTACTGCTGCGCAAAGTTGTCCAAGGTTCTCTGGTAAGGGCTCAGCCGGTCGCGGAAATGTTCCATCCGGAGTTGTGTTAATCGTTGTCACCTCAGCCCCAAGCGCCTTAAGTAGTTGGGGGCTTACTATTGAGCCAGCACCATTACAAGAGTCGAGAACAACACGCAGTTGCTTATCAGCCTGAGGTAATGGACCGAGAACATCCAGTATCGCCTGGATATGAAGGTCAGTGGCTCCGGACATCTCTTCAACCGCTCTGATTTCCTCGCCTTTTACTTTGGAGTACTCGCCCTGATGATAGATGTCGAGGAGCTCGGGGGCACGAGCGGCATCGAGAAACAAACCATCTGGGCCAATAAATTTAAGAGCGTTCCACTCAGCCGGATTATGACTGGCAGTGATCGCGATACCACCGGAAGCTCGATGTTTGCGGACAACTAACTGGATAGTTGGTACTGGGCACATCCCAATGTCGATTACGCGACATCCGCTTGACAAGAGCCCGGCAACCACAGCTTGTTTAACCATCTCTCCTGAAGTCCGAGGATCGCGTCCTATGACAATCGTTCCAGAGCTAATGTATGTACCGAAGGCTTGAGCGAAACGTGTCAGCAGTAAAGGTGTTAGTGAATCACCTATCACACCGCGGACACCTGAAATACTAATCTTGAGAGTTGGTATGGCTCGCATTCTTTATCCCTTAAGTCTATCGCGAGCCCAATCAAGCAGACTGCGCGCTTCTTTAGGTTCTTTCGCTTCGGCAATGATGCGAATCATCGATTCTGTATTCGAGGTTCTGACGTGCACCCACCCATGGTCCAAGACTACTTTAATACCATCTGTTGCGTCGTATGGTAACCGCTCTAGTTCGATGGCTGATCGAAACGCTTGTAAAACTGAGTAGAGTCTGTTGGGTTCGACAGAAACGTTATGCTTCAGAATTGTTAGATGGGGGAGCTGTTCGATCATCTTAGAGACCTGTTCGCCGGTTCGCGCCATATACTCGAGGATTAGGCCCATCGCTGCGGCACTATCGTGAGTCAGGTTCACTTCAGGGACGACGATACCACCGCTGCCTTCACCTCCGAGTACCCCATTGTGTTCGATCATCGCTTCAGAGATGTAGGTCTGCCCTACGGGAGTCCGTATGACAGTTCCATTATTCTCCGCCGCGACTAGTTCTATGGCGCTCGTTGTCGAAACATTCGTCACAATGGAGCCGCTGCGTTGTTTCAGGCGAATGGCTGCCGCGAGCGTAAGCGTCATCTCTTCCGATAGCGGTTCACCAGTCTCTGTTACGATACCGAGCCGTTCACCATCCGCATCGTGAGCAAAACCAATATCGGCTCGTCCAGCCTTTACGACTGCAGCTAATTGAGCCATCGTTTCTGGTTTGGGTTCAGGTTGATGGGGAAAGGGTGCTGTGGGGTCGCTATTAATTGCCAGCACTTCGCAGCCAAGATCTTCGAGCCACCGGGGGCTTAAAACTGAACAGGCGCCGTTGCAGCAGTCAACAGCCACAACAAATCGTCGGGAGCGGATTGTTTCTACTTCAAAAGCGCTTGCTAGTACTCGGAGATGTTCTGGCACAGGATCGTGGTATTGAACTTTTTGCTTTATCGTATCCCAGGTTGCCTTAGCGAACTCTCCTTGATGGAAAATATCGAGCAACTCCTCGGCCTGTGAAGGATTGAGGTAAAGCCCATCGCTGCGAACAAATTTAAGGGCATTCCATTCCCGTGGGTTATGGCCAGCGGTGATTGCAATGCCACCATCAGCCTGGAGTGATTTTACGCCCAACTGCGTGCTTGGTGTTGGACAAAGCCCGAGGTCTGAAACGTCGCAGCCAGCCGCAAGCAATCCTGCCAAAACCGCCGAACGGATCATTGGCCCAGATGGTCTCGTATCACGGCACACAAGGATGTGTCCGCCATCTAGATACGTACCAAAGGCTTGAGAAAACCCGACTGCCAGTTCTGGCGTAAATGTTTCACCGACGATGCCGCGAACGCCCGTGATTCCAATTTTCAGAGGTTTCATCGTAGAATTCTTAACGCAGAAGCCGCAAAAGTTATAACGCAACGCCGCTAAGACGCAAAATTGTAGGGGCGGTCCTCCGTGGCCGCCCCATCCGCCGAAACGATCTTTTCACGGAGGGTGGCCCCGGAGGGTGGCCCCTACAGATTATTCTTGTGAGTGTCAAATATGAGGACCAGCACCCCTTTATCAATTTTCGTTGCCATCACCTTGTCCCTTTTGTCATCTTCAGAAATAAAGACACAGAGTCTAAGTGCAACCCAGCAAGCCAAGACTCTGGTTGAGCGGCTTGGCTACCCTGGAGACTCAAAACTCCTGATTGTTCACGCCGACGATTTAGGCATGGCCCACTCGGTAAACGCCGCAACCATTAAGGCCTTCGAGACTGGTCTGGTTAATTCGGGAAGCATTATGGCGCCTTGTCCCTGGTTCCCGGAAATTGCGGCATATGCTAGAAAGCATCCAGAAGCCGATCTTGGACTCCACCTCACATTGACGAGCGAATGGACCACTTATCGCTGGGGGCCCGTCTTACCGAAAGACCGTGTGGCGTCGCTGTTGGATAAGACCGGGTATCTTTACCTGACCGAGAGTGAGGCGGCATCTCACGCTGGTGTGAAGGATGTTGAAGCCGAGATTCGAGCACAGATCGAGCGCGCCCAAGCTTTTGGTATCGAGCCCACCCATTTGGATTCCCATATGGGAACACTCTATCAGAGCAGAGAGTTGTTTGAAGCGTTTCTCAGAGTGTCCCGTGCCAACAAGTTACTGGTGAGGGTCTCTAAAGAATGGTTTGCCACGATGGATTACCTGCCCTCAATTCTCGGGGCCGAAGAAGTTGTCATAGATCGAATCATAAGTATTGGACCAGATGTCACTGCGGAAAACTGGGCAAAATTCTACACAGACGCAATCAAAGGTATTGAGCCTGGTGTGACAGAGATCATCGTGCACATCGCCTATGATGATGCTGAGATGCGTGCTGCTACTTTCAATCATCCTGATTGGGGAGCAGCGTGGCGCCAGCGCGATTTTGATTTTTTCACCAGCGAGACATTCCGCAAATTACTTCAGGAGAATGACATTAAACTCATCACCTGGAGAGAAATCGCTAAAGTAGTTTA
>CAZNPP010000006.1:0-31132 GCA_964574785.1 uncultured Chloracidobacterium sp.
GCAACCATTTGTCATTTGTAACTTGTCATTTTCCATTTTTCATTTGCCAGTCTTCGTAGTTTTGATGGTCGTCTGCATGCTCAACGAGCGTTGGGAAAATGTGGAAAATACGAAAAATAATGAAAAATGGAAAATGACAAGTTACAAATGAAAAATGGCCTTAAGGAGTTTCTGGAGAGAAGTCAGGAGTCAGAAGGCCCAGAGTCAGAAATCAAGAGTCGAGAGCAGATCTCTTCTGACTCGTGACTCCTGACTTCTGACTTCTTTAGTCACCTGCCAGCCGAGTGCTGAGCTTGAAGGATCCGGGTCTGACAGCCTTCATTGTCCACATCTAATCGGTATACCGTGGTGGTAACTTTACGTTTCCGGAAACAGTTCGCGATCGCTTCGCTAATCTCATCATAATTATTGTTTGCAATTGCCAGCACACTCGGGCCCGCCCCGCTCATGGCGAGACCTAACAAGCCCGGCATTTTGGGTAGGGCCAGTGCTTCCGCCACACCGGGGATCATTGTCTGTCGCTTCTCCTGGTGAAGCCGGTCCTTCATTGCTTCCCAAATTAGACTGTAATGACCTTCAGATAAAGCAGCATTAAACAATGCGGCTCGCTGGAGATTAAACACGGCGTCCGAATGGTTAACGAGTCTCGGCAACGCTGCCCGAGCCAGCTTAGTTTCAAGCTGCATCGAGGGTGAAACGACGATTATCTTTAAGTCGGAGGGCCACATTCTTTTAATGGCAAGCACACGTTGTGGCGTTGTGCATGTTACGACAAAACCACCTAACAGAGTGGCGGCAACATTGTCCGGGTGTCCTTCGAATTCGGTTGCATACCTGAGCACCTGATCATCTGTTAGAGTGCGATCGTAAAGTAGAGCGAACGCTTTAATACCACCAACAATCGCCGCTGCGCTGGCACCCAGTCCACGCGTTATCGGAATCTCATTGTGAACGGCAAACCTCACTGGAGAAAGAGCCACGCCTTCACGCTTAGCTGTGTAGGCCATTGCCCGGTAGATCAGGTTTTCGGCAGTACGAGGTAACTTTTTGCTCTCTTCGCTGCCTATCGTACGTACGTAGCAACCTCGACGAGAGGCCATTGATTTCGTTGCACGTATCGTCAAATAAAGCCTTAGGGAAAGACCAAAACAATCAAAGCCTGAGCCCAGATTGGAACTCGATGCGGGAAGTCGAACCTCGACCGAGCAGTTATTGATTTTGCTATTGTCAGCGTTTTTCGCCGTTCTCATCGTAATCTTTCCCCCTTGTCTAACAGTGCTTTTAAGACTGTGTCCGGGTCTGCGCTGACGCGTAAGGGCCGGTTGGCATAGGTCCCGCCAATCACAACCTCCTGCTCGACATCATCCATGGTCTTCAAGTATCCACTGTGATACCTGGTAACATAGTCAGTATCTTTCAGGAGATGGCCTGTTAAGACTCCAACTACTTTTTCATCCTTATCAATGCGTCCTGTTTGGACCATCCTTCTGATACCGGCAACGGTAGTTGCAGAGGCGGGCTCACAGCCGATACCGTCGCGGCCAATCATGGCCTTTGCATCCGCAATCTCCTGCTCACTTACACGCAGGACGTAACCACGACTCTGCCGGATAGCACGCCAGGCTTTTCTCCACGATACAGGAGCGCCAATCCTTATAGCTGAGGCGAGCGTGCTGGGTTGCTTCACAGTTTCGATTTCGAGGGGAAACTCGGCATTCGCCTCATATTTTTCTTGGTGCTCGAAAAGCCGCGCGAAAGGTGCTGCTCCATCAGCTTGCACCACCGAAATACGCGGCATTCTGTGGATAAGGCTAAAGTCTACGAGTTCGTGAAATGCCTTTCCAAAAGCAGAACAGTTTCCAAGATTGCCACCGGGAACCACAACGTGATCTGGAACTTCCCACGAAAGTTGTTCGAGCATTTCGGCGACTACGGTCTTCTGACCTTCGATACGAAAGGGATTGATCGAGTTAACTAAGTAGATTGAGTCATGATCGCTTAGTTGGCGGATCACGCGCATGGCGTCGTCAAAGTTGCCCTCAATCTCGATTACAATTGCTCCATAATCCAGACTCTGAGCCAGCTTTGCATGGCTCACTTGACCTTGAGGAACGATAATCCCGCAGGCAAGATTTGCCCGCGCAGCATACGCGGCGAGACTAGCGGCTGTATTTCCCGTGCTTGCGCATACTAACAATTCGGCTTTGAGCCTCATTGCCTGGGTGACAGCGGTTGTCATTCCTGTATCTTTAAACGATCCAGTGGGATTGCAGCCCTGATGTTTTAGTTTCAAAGATTGAATGCCGCAATACTCAGCAGATCGGGGAGCATCGTAGAGGGGAGTGTTACCTTCATCGAGGGAGATCACTTCTGTGGCCGCTCCAAATGGAAGCAGTTCCCGAAAACGCCAAACTCCGCTTCGAAACTCTGCAGCGAGTGAAGCTCGTCGCGCCAGCCAAGTTCGAGGTAGATTTGCCAGCTCGCCAATGTGTTCCTGGTTTAACTCAATATCAAGTAACCCGCCGCATTGCGAACAGATATAAAGCTTCTTGTTAATGCTAAAGGTTGCTCGGCAGTCGGATTCAATGCAGCGTTGGACAGCTTCAGCTGCACTCAGTGGCGTTTGGGGTAAGACGCTCAAGTCACACCTTTTTGAGGCGGAGTTATTTCGGCCGTTCAGCAAAACTTCTGTAGCTGCCGATTTGTGATCGGATTATAGCGATTATTTGTATCGAAAGTGTGAGGAAAAAATGAAGCCTCCCGAAGGAGGCTTCACGCCGTTCGGTTTTTCGATGACTTTAGCTACTCTTTTTCACGACACCCTTTTTATCTGACTTCGGGGTTTCCAGGCTGCTGCTGCTGACGCGTGCTCGACGAGCCGCTTGAGAAAGCTCACGTGCGCGGGGAATCGCAGCGATTGCACCAGCAATTTGGGGATCGTCTTCGTTAAAGACTTGGAGCGCAATCATTGTTCCATAGGCCGCAGTAGCCAATTCATATCGCAATCTGCTAACTACGAATTTTCTGGATTTATCCAGTTGTTCCGGAGTCACTTTGAACTCAGGCTTACTTGCCAGAAACCGTTTGAATTGATTGAACAATGCGTCAGTAACTTCGAAATCTGCGGCCTTCAGCTCATGAGCATAGTCGATTGGTTTCTGAACCTTGTAGTGTTCAAAACCGGGCACTCTGCCTGTGGCTATTTCGAGAGAAAAAGCAAACACAGGATGGACCAATCGAGCTTCGGCAGGGGTGATCTGAGCCGCTTTGATTACTTCGTCAGGTGAGATTCCACCACCGCCATAAACGGTACGACCAAGATCTGTTCTGCTCTCCGGACCACGCGGTGCAGTTTGAGGTTCATTCTGATTGCCTCTATTGCCATTAGTGTAATAGTCATAGAAGCCTGCGCTCGAGTAATCGCGCTGAATCAAACGTCCTGAGGGCGTAAAATACTTCGCAATAGTTAGCAACAACGCGGACTCTTGTTCGAGTTGAATTGGCAACTGAACTAGTCCCTTGCCAAACGTTGTTTCGCCAACAATAAGTGCGCGATCGTGATCTTGGAGAGCGCCGGCAAGAATTTCAGCAGCCGAAGCTGAGTCACCGTTCACGAGAACCACAATCGGAGTGGGATCGGGAGCGTCATTGACAGCCGCGTAATTCTCGTTACTGCCGCGAATTCTGCCTTTCTGGCTAACGATCAACTGCCCCCGTTGAAGGAAAGTATTAGCAATCTTTACGGCTTGAAACAAAAGTCCGCCACGGTTCCCTCGCAAATCAATTACCAACGTGTTCATTCCTTGGGAGCGCAGACCTCGCAATGCGTTCTGAAACTCATCAGCAGTAGTCTGGTTGAATCCACCCGTCATTGCGATGTAACCGACACCTGCTTGAAGTAAGTATGCCTGAGGGATGGAGGGCAGCGGCACCGCATCACGAGTTATCGTCACGGTATCCAACTGCTTGGTGTCAGCCCGCTGCACCGTTACCTTTACAACGGTCGCGCGAGCGCCAAGCAAAAACTTGCGTACTTCCCCGTAGGGTTTGCCACGCATTGACTGCTCATCGACTTCTACTATGCGATCACCAAACCGCAAACCCGCTCGAGCGGCAGGTGAACCATCAAACGTTGCTCGAATATAAGTGTCTACATTATCGCCTTGGCGAAGATCACCAATCGTTGCACCGATTCCGAAATATTCTGAGCGTTGCTCAGTTCTGAAGGATGCATACTCCACAGGATCGAAATATGTTGAATGTGGATCGAGGGCATTCAGCATTCCATTGATGGAGGACTTAAAGATCGAGTTGTAATCCAATTTCCTGCCATCGATGTGACTGCCCTGAATAATTGCCAGAGCTTCCGCTAATTCAGTTTTAATGGCTAAAGGGGTTGGAGGTCGATTAGCAACGGGGCGCGTGGCACTAGATCCTTCAGACGTTCCCGGTTGACGCCTCGCGGAACGATTCTGATTCTGTTGTGCAAAGATGATTGCGGGGAGGGAAAAGGCTAAAAGTACAACTACAATGCCCGGCCTGGTAATTCGTTTTCTCACGCAATCCTCCTAAATGTGTCTCTATTCCTGATTCTGTTGGACAACCGCCCCTCCAGGAACGGACCCTCAGAATAGCACGAATGTCCCCGTCACTTGAACATACGATGTGATTGGAACCATGGTTTCGTCTACGACGAATATTGAAATAGCTAACTTATTTTTAGCCGCAAACTAAGCTCTAACAATTCTCAAATGCTTCGACAGCCCCAGCGATTAGTGTTTGACCATTAGTAAAAAGTTGCCTGTCCGATAAGTAGCAGGGCAGTAGCTTTGAGTAGCTGACGGAAAGCGGCGGCAGGCCGTCCGCACTTCGAAAACAGGCTCGTTCACTTGCCACAGGAGATTACTTTGAGATAGACATAACAAAACCATTCACTTAACGGAGGACCAATATGGCGAAAGGACTCGGCCGTGAACAACTATTTTCATTTGCCAAAGAACATCGTGATGAGTTTGAGGACCTGCTGCGTCGCTTTGTCGAAACACCGACGGTTTCGGTGGATCCGGCCCACGCAGAGGACATTAAGAAGGGCGTAGAGCTTACAGTTGACACTCTTCGCAGGTTTGGTGGCAAAGCCGAAGTTTATGAGATCAACAAAGGTAACCCCGTTGTTCATGGCGTGTTCGATTCAGATAAGAGCTACCCCACTGTTACTGTTTACAACCACATCGATGTGCAACCAGCTTCCAGAGAAACGGAGCCATGGGACACGGAACCTTTTGAGTTCGTTCGCAAAGGAGACCGTTACTTCGGCCGAGGCACAACCGATGATAAGGGTCCGGCTCTATCGGCACTATACGGCGCCAGAGCCGCGCTCGATACGGGCATTCCGGTCAATATTCGTTTTCTCTGGGAGTTTGAAGAAGAGATCGGATCACCCAACTTTGAAAAGATCATTTCAAAGGCGGCTGCCAATCTGCGCACTCAATCGGTAATTGTTTCGGATACGGTGTGGGTGTCACGCGAGCGTCCTGCCAGTTCCGCTGGACTTCGTGGTCTGCTTGGCTTCCTGCTGATTCTTCAGACTGGAAAGACGGATACGCATTCTGGTGAAACGGGCGGTGCTGCTCGAAACCCAATCGGTGAACTAATGAAGTTGGTTTGTGATTTGTATGACCCTGTAACCGGCAAGATAAAGATCAAGGGCTTTTACGATGGAGTGATTCCACCTACACGCAACGAGCTAAAGGATTGGGCCAGTTCGGGCTTTTCAGTTAAGGCTTTCAAGAAAGCCCATCATCTTAAATCTCTGCGTACAGAGGATGAGATGGAAGTGATGAAACGCATTTGGGGAATACCAACGATGGAGATCCACGGTGTAGCGGGTGGCTATCAGGGGCCTGGAGTTAAGTCGATTGTTCCACCACGTGGAGAAGTAAAAATGTCGTGCCGGTTGGTTCCTGGTCAAGATCCAGAAAAGATAAAAGCACTAATCAAAGGTGCAGTGAAAGAGCGAAACCCGGACGTACAAGTTCATTTTGAATCTGCCGCCCCTGCATTTCGAACTTCGTTGGATGGTCCCTTACCAGAAGCTCTCAAACGGGCAGTTAAGTTTGCGTTTCGTCGAGATGCCGTTTTTGTGAGGGATGGCGGAACGATTGGAGCTATGACCAGTATTGAGAAAGTTCTCAAGTGTCCAGTGTTGTTTCTCGGATTATCTCTCCCCGAACACGGCTACCATGCTCCTAATGAGAATTTCGATTGGCAGCAAGCATCGGGGGGGATGGTTGCATTTGCAAAATACTTTGAAGAGATAGCAAACCTAACCTAGTGGCCTTGGGTCTTTGGTCTTGGGTCAAAGGCCAAAGATCCAAACCCAAGACCGAACCTTTTAAATCACGCAAGCAAGGCGTTCTTCATTGAGTGCAACGAAACCGAGTCGCTCATAGAATCTTCGTGCCTCCTGATTCTCAACATGGACGCCGACATCAATACGTCCGATACTCTCCTCTTTTAATTGTAGTTTTAGTTGTTCCAATAGTTTTGTTCCCACTCCCTGTCCTCGTCGGTCCTTTCGCACCGAAACGTCGTCGAGTTTTGCAACAAGCTTTCCTAAAGAGGTCGAAATCGCATAAGAGATAACGCAAACCGCGACGACATCTTTTTCATCGTAAGCGAGCCAAACGAAACCTAAATCGGGTCTCTCGGTAAACAACTCAAGTGCTTTACGAAGCCCTCCCTCTCCGCTATCGCCATATGCTTTGCTACTGGCGAGATAATGTTCGTCCTCGGTAAGAAAATCCCGAAGCATTGCGAAAGCATCTGGTATTTCCCCGTTTGTCATCTTGCGGCATGTGATCAAGAAAGTGTCCTCCAGTGATTCTAATGTGCATCAAGTGCAATTGAGGCCTCCAGCAAATCCGCCAGACTGCTGCTATAATGCGCCTTCACTTTCCAGGCTAGCAATCAAACTTTTCTAAGGCAGGACAAACTCATGAGAAAGCTTTCTCTCTTTGCGCTCGTTTTCCTTTTCACGATGATGTCAATAGCTAGCGGCCGCGAAGCTCGGCTCGTACGCTATCCCCACTATCATGAAGGACGTATCGCTTTCAGCTATTTAGGCGATGTTTGGACCGCAGACGAGAATGGACAAAATGTTCAGCGTCTTACTGTCAACCGAGCCCGTGATGTTTTTGCGCGTTTTTCGCCTGACGGCAAATGGATTGCTTTTTCAAGCGACCGCAATAACAACCTTGATGTTTTTATCATTCCTGCGCGCGGTGGCGCAGCAAAGCAGCTGACCTTCCACTCGGCCGATGATACTGTGCTTGGCTGGACGCCCGATTCACGCTCGATTCTTTTCAGCAGCAGTCGAGGTGAAGATTTTATGCCGCAGTTGTATCTAGTCAACGTGGAAGGTGGGATGCCGTGGCGCGTAGGGACGGACATGGGGGTTCAGGGCGGCTTTTCGCCGGATGGCAAACGTATAGCTTACAACCCCAAAGCTCAGGCTTACTGGCGTAAATATTATCGCGGGTCTTATCAAAGCGATATCGTCGTCATGGATATCGCCGCCAAGCGCTTTTCTCATTTAACCGATTTTGAGGGTCTTGATTCGTCGCCAATGTGGGGACGCGACGGTTCAATCTATTTTGTCAGTGACCGTGAGGGAAATGGCCTAACTAACATTTGGAGAATATCTGAGAGTGGCGGAAAGGCTGAGCGGGTTACTTCGTTCAAGAGTGGAGACGTGCGCTGGCCCGCGCTGAGCGCTGATGGACGCGTGATTGTTTTCGAACATGACTTCGGGATTTGGAAGCTTGATGTAGCCAGTCGCAAGACGGCCCCTATCAAACTTAACATTGCCGCCGAGACCGCAGAGAACCTCACCGAGACAATGCAGTTCAATTCACAAGCGGATGATTACGACCTGGCCCCTTCCTCTAAACGCATTGCATTCTCAATTAGGGGCGAGATCTTTACGGCGCCTGTTGAAGAAGGCGATCTGAAGCAAGTTACGGAGGGGCCAGCGCGCGAGCGTAACGTTAGCTATTCACCTGACGGGAAGCTGTTGGCATTTGCATCAGACAAGAGTGGTCGCGAAGAGATCTACGTGACTTCCGTTGACGGCGCTGGCGAAGCCCAGAAGATTACGGATCTGGATACACTAAAGTTCTCGTATTCGTGGTCACCAGATTCGAAAGAAATCGCATTCACCTCTTCGGACGATAAACTTCGCAAAGTAACCGTAGAAACCAAGCAAGTTGTCGTTCTTGACTCTTCACGGTATGGCAACTTTGGCCCTCCTGTTTGGTCTCCCGATGGTAAGTGGCTGGCTTATTCAAAGCCTGATGCAACTCGGACTATAGGGATCTATCTCGTTGGAACTGGTGAAGACAAGACTGTGCACAAGGTGAGTTTCGACTCCAGCAACGAAGTCAATCCATTCTTTGCCCCCGATGGACGAAAGCTCTTTTTCCAGCGCGCCGAAGCAAGTGGTGGGATTGCTCCTACTTCGGTACAGATTTTTTCAATGGTCCTCGAACGCCTGGAACGGGATCCAGATGATCCAGAAGAACGAGCAGAGGCTGATGCGACACAAACACCTGCGGCCGAACAGGGAGAAGGCGCCCCGCCACCGCGACGAGGTCCAGCAGTTGAACGGCGACAACCTCCTCGTGAAGTCAAGATTGATTGGGCTGGTCTCAAACGCCGCACTCGCCAAGTTACCAGGATGCCTTTCCCTGTTCTCAGTTTCCGAGTGGCGCCTGACAGCCGCACGGTAGTGTTTGTAACTACTGAACCAGCAGGGATGGGGAACGTTCCAGTTATCTATTCTATTCAAGAAGATGGTAAGAGATTGACCAGAATCACCTCGGGACAACCGCCAACCGGCGCAGGTGGACCAGGACCTGGAGGTGGTTTCTTTGGTGGCGGTGGTATTTCGCAACTGAAGATCTCGAGTGACGGCCGCACACTATTTTTCCGCGAGCGCGACAACATCTATTCAGTATCCATTCCTGCAACTCCCGCTGGGCCTTCCGGAGCAGCGGCTGCGGCTGCTACGGCAACGCGAGGAGATTCCCCCCGAAGACGCATCAATTTCAACGTGCGTGTTCGAGTCGATCGCCCTGCCGAGTGGGCTCAGATGTTCGACGACGCCTGGCGGACTATGAAATATCGTTTCTACGATCCCCAGATGCACGGGTTCAATTGGGATGCTATGCGGACTAAATACCAACCCTTGGTCGAGTATGTTGGCGATCGTCAGGAATTACTTAATGTAATTAACGAGATGATAGGTGAGCTGAACGCTTCGCACACCGGGGCTGCACCACCCCCAGGGTTCCGTGCCGGAGGTGTTTCGACAGGACACCTCGGTCTCGAGTTTGAGTCGGACAATGCTGCAGGTCGTTACCGCGTCACCCATATCTACCAGGACGGTCCTGCCGATAAAGATTGGGTCAAGGTCAATGTTGGCGATTATCTGATCTCGATCAATGGTAAAGAGGTACGAGCGGGTGATAACTATTGGGAGTTACTCAATAATCGGCTCAATCGTAAAGCGATAGTCGCTTTTAACAGTAAGGCTACAACTGAAGGCGCCTGGAATGCCCGCATTGAAACAATCAACCAGGGTGCCTACAGCCAACTACGCTATGACCGATGGGTCAAGGAGCGACGTAAGCGAGTCGATGAGCTGTCTGGTGGGCGGATTGGCTACCTTCACATTCAGGCAATGAACCAGCCATCGCTGCGGAAATTTGAGAAGGAGATCCGCGAGTATCGGAATAAAGAAGCTTTGGTCATAGATCAGCGGTGGAATGGTGGCGGAAACATTGAACAGGAACTGTTGGCTATTTTGGTCCAGCGACAGTATCAGGTCTGGCAACCGCGCGGAACCGAACCCGCGGGCCGGCCTTTTGCTGGATTTTTTGGTCCAAAAGTGGTGCTGCAAAACTGGCGCTCGGCCTCTAACGCTGAAATGTTTCCCGCCGGTTTTCGCGCCTTAGGTCTTGGTAAGGTAATAGGCACGCCTACTATGGGAGCAGTTATAGGAACGGGAAGCTATAGTTTGATCGATGGCTCCACTGTGCGCACTCCAGGGGTCGGTGTTTATCTTGCAGATCCGAAACGAACGAACATGGAGAACTACGGCGTGCAGCCTGATATGTTGGTTGACAATTCACCTGAAGACAATATTGCAGGTCGCGATCGCCAGCTCGAAGCAGCCGTAGCAGAGCTTATGAAGCAATTGAAAGGTCCGCTGCCCCCGATTGCCGTGAATGAGTAAGGTCTAATTAACCTCAAAGGCTTTTTAGCGCAAAGCCGCCAAGGGGCAGAAGACGCAAAGAAACTGAAGGGTGATCAACACCTCACCTGTTACTCTTTGGTTTCCTTTGCTTCTTTGCGCCTTTGCGTTGAAGAGCTTTTGAGGTCCAATACAAAAATAGGGCGGCGTTGAAGCCGCCCAAATAGGTCTAACCTACAAAGTAGTCTACCTCACTCAAAATACATACCTTAGCTGCAACCTTCCCGAGCGTGCCCCCGTAAATCCAACCGATACACCGGAATTCAGGTGCGGCTGATTAAAGAACGGGTTAGTAACATCGCTGTCTGATAAGCCGCCCACCTCAAAGCGAAAGATTGGAGTATTGAATACATTGAAGTATTCAAATCTGATTTCAAACCGATCTTGCTCCATAGGTGTGAACGGTACTTTGAACGAACGCTGCAAACCCATGTCGAATGTGTTGTAGCCAGGAGCACGCAATGTGTTCCGCCCGGCAATACCAGTGCGTATCGCCGGATCAACAACATAGCGAATCCCATTGAGGCTTACCTCGTTGCAGTCCAGATCAAAGAATCCGGTAGAAGAAGCGCCACAGCCAAACGCTCCCGCTAGCGCGTTTCCAAACCCAACTGAAGTTGCGGGCGCTAACGGATTTGCGATCGCTGGGCGATCATTCGTGCCAGTCAGGTCGTTATTCAGATCCAATCCAAACACGAAGGGTGAAGCAACATTACCTGACTGATAGCGCCAGATTCCCGAAAGCAGAAAACCTCCAGTTACTTCTCTCCAGAATCCCGAACCGAAACTGGGAATGTTCCATAGTCCAGAGAGCGTAAAGACGTGAGGTACATCGAAGTCAGCCACGCCGCGATCTGCCCGCCGGTTAAAGGGATCGGAACCAACACTTGAACCTCCCGTGGTAACAAACACCTCGCTATTCGTATTATCGATAGTCTTCGAGAATGTGTAAGTTGCTCGATAGAGGAAGTTGTTCCTGAAACTGCGTTCAAGTCGCGCTTGCAAGCCATGGTAGACCGAATCGCCAGCATTGGTTCGCGCAATAACGGACCCCCGCGAAGCAAAGGCTCGTCTGTTGGGATTTGTACTGTCGGCTATTCCTGGGTTTAGTTGCTCATTTATGAACAGTCGAGTTCCTCGGGTGCCAACATAGGCAAGGTCCATTATGTTGTGCCACGGAAGCTCGCTCTGAATTCCCAAATTCCAAACGTAGGTCTGCGGATTCTTCAGGTTAGGAGGAATGGTGTTTTGGGCTGCCTGAGGATTCGCAACCACCATTGTTGGAAGTGAGTCAACTGTAAAGTTGGCTATGCCGCGCCCTCCTACCGTGGCCCCTGTCAATGTCGTACCGAGAGAGTTAGGCGACGTAGCCAGAATGTTACTGAGAATATTGTTGAAGAACACGTCATAGTTTATGGCAAAGCCGCCTCTGATGACGGTTCGGTTCTCCCCTGAAATCCATCCAAGAATTCCCGATTCAAACTGTGGTGAGTAGGCAAAACTGAACCGGGGCCCCCAATTGTTTCTATCCCGCTGCTGCTCGACGCGGGTTTGCAGGGGGGCGTCAAAGCCTGTGAAAGCCGGGAACGGAGCATTGTTGGCAACAGCGCCAAACTCCTCGTAGCGTAGTCCAAAATTCAGAGTCAGGTTCGGTCGTACTTTCCAGATATCATTGATGAAATAAGCCTGACGCGTTACATCAGGAAAGGATGTGCCGGGGCCAAAAACCTTAGCAGCAGCTCCTGAACCGACGCCCGAGAATCCATCAACGAAGTTTCCGAAAGTAGGGAACTCTCCGCCCGGGGCAAATGTCAATGTTCCGCGAGTATTGATTGGTACAAACTGTTTCCCGCGCTGCACCAGGATATCAACACCAGCACGAAGCGTGTGGTTGCCGGTCGTGTGCGTTACTGTGTCTTGAAACTGATAATTGTTGAAGATACGACCCTGGGGGAAGCTTTGCGATAGTCCTATGGTCGACACCTGAGTTCCTGAAAAGATAAATTGTGGACCACTGCTAACCAGAGTTAAGTCTCTAGGGCCAAAGAACAGATTGACCCGCCCGTAGCCAAACCGGAACTCGTTTAAAGTTCGTGGCGAGAAGACGTGCGTTTGACTTGCGTAAAAGTTTTGCGTCAGAGAAGGTACATCAATTTCGAACCCGGGAAACTGACTTCCAGTTACACCCGTTGAGGGATCTGGAAATTGATTGCTGAACAGTTGTTTTGTAGCCAAATAGCGAAATGAGAAACTATTTGTCGTTGATGGAGTCCAGTCGATCCTGGTGAGGTAATCATAGGTGTTAACCGGTTGCGCACTCTGCCGCGTCGCCGTCCCGAATTCGATGTCAGGCCGTCCTCCTCCGAGCGGCACTGAAATCACGTTGGTAACTCCTCGCAGATCACCAACGATTCCCAAGTAACGATCGAGGTTGGAACTCGTACCTGCTGGAAAGAGCGCGCGCAACTGATCGAACCCTGCCTGAGTCGGTACAATCGCCCGCCCTGTTACCGCACCAGCTCGTACTAGATCGGCTTGGAAAGTTCCGAAGAAAAATAGATTGTTCTTCAGTATTGGCCCACCAAACGAAAATCCAAATGTGTTCTGGCTGAACTGCGGGACCTTGGTCAGCCCCGATTGTGCTTTTTGTCCGGGAGTCAAGGCATCGAAAGCCGAGTTCTGGATAATGTCATAAACGGAACCATGAAACTCGTTCGTGCCACTCCGTGTGATTACGTTGACAACGGCTCCACCAGCTCGCCCAAATTCTGCTGAATAATCTCCACCAAGCACGGTTACTTGTGAGTAGGCATCACGCACACCAGGCTGGTAAGACTGGCCGGTGATAGAGTTGTCATTGTTATCCAGACCATCGACGAGTTGATTGTTACTGCGGGGCCTAAGACCATTGATTGAGAATTCTGTCCCTTGCACAAATCCTCCCGCAAGTCCGTTCTGCCCTCCTACATCTGCGACTCCGGGCAATGTAAACACAAGGTTGACTGGATTTAGTCCTAATACTGGAAGATCCCGGATCTCTCGTTCATTTAGAGTGTTCACACGAGAACCGTCAGAGTCTTGTATTAGCAAGTCTGTTCCTGCCGTGATGATTACCTCTTCAGTCGGCATCCCTACTTCAAGTCGGACCTGAAGATTTACAGTCTGTGCCGCTTTAATATCAATTTGGTCCACCTTAGCTGTTTTAAATCCCTGCCCTGCGGCTTCCAACGCGTACAAGCCTGGGTCAACAGCATCGATCCGGAAATTACCGTCGCTATCTGCAACGGTATTGCGAACAACACCTGTTTGCAGATTGGTGATCTTGATTGATGCGTTAGCAACGCTTGCCCCATTCTGATCGACGACATTTCCAACGACGAATCCTTTACTGGTTTGAGTAACTGCTGGGGCAACAAGTGCTAGCAGCACAACCACCGCCATCATGAATTGAATTCCGATTTTCTGCATACTTCTTACTCCTTGCATTTTGATCGAATGTTGATGCCGGCGTTTCATGTTCACGAATTTCTGGATCGCGAAATGAAAATAGCTCCACCGGCATTCGTGTGTTTGCGCAAGGAACGTGCCGAGATCAATCACGTGTCGCGAGTTACCTGGTAATGGCGAACCTGGACCATCGGATCTTGATCGAGAGCGATGGTCTATTGCAGATTTTGAATTTGTCGAGGATCTTTATTTAGAGATTTGGAGGTTGTGAGTGTAGCAACGATTGTTAACTGGCGACCAGTTTCCAAACTTTCGTTGTTACAAAGACCGCCAAACTTCAGTTTTGGCGCTTGCTGTAAGATTCAGTTCTGCGGAAAAAACGATGGAACTTCAGTTGTCGGAGAGATCTTGAACAGAGGGACAAACCAAACTAAGCAGAAATGCCGACAAATTCACCTGCATGACAAACTGTGAAGTCTGTCGGAGAGGTCTTAAGCAGAGAATCAAAACGATCGAAACGACAAACTGAGTTTGTCGTACTATTCTTCGGGACCAGTACAGCTTGGGCCATGTAATGCGGGAATCTTCTGGCTAATGACAGGGTACTTGGGAGCCTCATCGATATTGATTTGCGTCCAATGTGCCCATTGTTCCGGCACATTCGTGTCGGCGAAGATTGCTTCCACCGGACATTCTGGAACACAGGCATCACAATCAATGCAAGTGTCAGCGTTGATATATAACCGGTCAGGTAACTCATGAAACGCCTCTACAGGACAAACGGCAGCGCAGTCGGTGTATTTACAGTCAACGCATAACTCCACAACGACATAAGTCATAGGGGAAGCAAGCTCCTTTCGCTAATGCGCAAATCATTATTCCGTAAAGCTGGGAATGTCAACAGAAATTTACGAAACAGAAATATCATAGGACGTTACTTCTAGCATAACAAACGCAGAACGATTAAAGAGTTCAGCGGTAAGGATCATACGTCAACCAGAAATATATTGCTTGACCGACCCCGATGAAAAACCCGATGATTGCTCCGAAAAGCTCGATAGTTTTCAGGTGATGCGAGGCCACGGATAAAACTAAGGCTTCTAATTTTTCAATCGGATAATCTGAAACTTTCTTCCGCACGAGCCCACCGACGTCGAACTCAGCAATGGTTGCAGGCAAACGCTCGCGAGCCGCCAAGGTGATGCGCTCGACGAGTGCAGTTCGTGCGCCGGCGAGGCTTTCCGCGGGTACGTGCTCACTAAGAGTACCAATTGGCGCCACCAGCAGCCGCTCGATTTGCGAGCTCATGATGAGATTGATTCTGCGTGTTGTTTCGTCCCGCGCGAGAATTCCGTACAAGCTCCGTGTAAAGAACGTTTTCACTCCCACAGCAGAATCAAGTCCCAGATGTTCCAGACTCGACCCAACAGTTTGCGGGCGAATCTGCTCAAGCGCGTCTGCAACGTATGCTGATACTGAGGCACTCAGTTGCGGGCTCCGGGCTAACTCGAGAATACGGTCCGAAATCTGTCCTTTAATTAATTCAAACTTCTCGTGTTCAAGTTGGCCAATAATCTCATTCAATGGCCGCGCCAGCACATTATCAATAGTGGAGTTCAGAAAAGCCTCAGCCTCCTGTTCGAACGCCGGACCCCGTAAGTACTCTTCGATCCTTTGCGGTAACGTTTTAATCATCAGCTCATCAACTTCTCGATGAATCCGTTCCCGCGAAATGAAAATCTTCTTTATGAGCGAGAGTTGTTGATAATAGTCATCCACTTCTCTCTTAATTAGCGCGCCAACCTGCTTTCTGGTATTGGGACTTGTGGCAATATCGGCAAGATGGTGAACAATGGGTGGCACCTGCTGATCAATTCGCTCTTTGATAAAGGCAACCGTTTCTTGCGTAAAAGTATCGGCAAGAGTTGCATTGCTTCCAGCCAATTCATCCAATCGTGCTGAGACAAACTCATGAACCTTCTTTGAAAAGTCTTTACCTTTTACCAAACGTTCGAAGCGTTCCTCGATGAAACGTAGGACCTGATCAAATATCTCTTCGCTAACCGTGTCATCAATTCGCCGTGCCAACAAATCATCTATTTGGCGATCTACAAACCTCGCGATAGCTTCCCTGGTGTTCTCACTCTTAAGAGTTGCGGCAATATATTCAGCCAATCGATGTTGCAAGGCAGTTACTGCATCGAGTATAGGTCCGCGAACAGCAGACGGAAGAGCATCGATAAACGAGGGATGGGATTTGCTCAGCAGGTCCTCAGTATAGGCAACCACAAACTCTTCCACTTTCCGTTCAAAAAAACTTGTCTCGAAAAGGGCGTTGAAGACTGTCTCCTGAGAAACAAGTTCGTTGCCGACCGCGTTGCCGATCGATTCCGCCAGCCTTGCACGGTGACGTGGAATCATTCCCTGGGGCCATACGGTTATGCCGAAGAGTTTAGCAGGACGATAAGGATGGAAAAGCATCCAAATTGCCAGCCATGCAGCCCCAAACCCATGGACCGTGGCGATGACAATGATTGCGAGACTGATGAGTATTTTGAAGGTTAAGGGATCGATGCCCGCTACCTCGCCATTTATGAACCAGCCAAAATCAGTTGCGATGCTAAACGCAAGAAACAAAAGGCGTCAAACCGGCTCCTTTGGTTTCGGTGGCGGTCCTCGATCTTTGGTCGTGGTCCCTGGACTCTGTTTTTAGTCTCGAAAGAGCGTTCGGGAAGTTGTTAGAAGGTTCAATATGGAGCCTCTCGGAAATTGTGAGAACTTGACGTTGTCTGGTTAATTTAAATATCAGGTGCAGCGGGAATCTCAACGGGAAAGCCGGCGTTAATCCAGGCACTCGTTCCACCCGTCACATTGAGAATGTCCTTAAAACCGTTTTGCTTAAGAATACTGGTCGCTGCGCTCGATCGATATCCTCCGGCACACACAACCGCTGTCTGCCGTGATGGATTAAGTTGTAAGGCTGGTAGTCTTTCGCGAAGCTTCAACAAAGGTACGGTTATCGCCTGAGGCACATGCCCACTTTCATACTCGGAGGGGCGACGCACATCCAACACCTGAAGTCCACCTTCACCGTGAAGCAAGTTCTGAAGCTCCCAAACAGTTATTTGAGGAACTGTGGCTAATTCAAACCCAGCTTTATCCCACGCTGCAATTCCATCTGCAAGGTAACCTTTGACGTTCTCGATTCCCACTCGCGCGAGCCGCATAACTGCTTCGTCAACTTTCTCCTCAGATTCAGCCACGATAATCAGTGGCGTCTTCAGGGATATCAGCGACCCAGCCCACATCGCGAATTGTCCTCCTAGACCGATGTTGATTGCTCCGGGAATGTGTCCGGCGCCGAATTCTGCTGCCGATCTAACATCAAGGATTACATGGTCTGTTTCACTAAGCCGTTTCACCTCTGCAGGTGATAACGCAGCCGGACGGGGCAGGCTCTCGAGCGGTAAGGCGCCACTCCTATTAATCTCTGCGTCCTTCGAAAAGTAAGGAGGAGGATCAGAGAGATTGGCAGTCATTAAGCGAACGAACTCTTCCTTCGACATTGGCTTTAAGGCGTAATTGAACTTCCTCTGTTCGCCAATTGTCGAGGAAGTCTCCTTCGAAATGTTTCGTCCACACATAGAGCCTGCCCCGTGGGCTGGATAAACCTCGACGTCGTCAGCAAGCGGAAGAAGCTTTGTGTGGAGACTGTCATAGAGCATCGCCGCCATCATTTCAGATGTGTAACCTCTGGAGCCTGCCAGGTCCGGACGACCAACATCACCGATAAAGAGCGTATCACCGGTGAGAACTTTTTGAGGCTGATTAGAGACCTCCGTGTCGATCACAAGGACACAGATGCCCTCTGGGGTGTGCCCCGGAGTCTCGATAAAACGCAACACTATTTTTCCAATTCTAATTTCGTCACCTTCCTGAACAGCCCGGTGAGGAAATGTGGCGCCCGCCTTCTCGCCAAAGACGATTTCAGCGCCAGTGCGAGCCGCAAGTTCGCGATGGCCGCTAACAAAGTCGGCATGCAAGTGAGTCTCGATTACATATTTTATTTTCAAGCTCCGTTCTTCGGCTTCAAGAAGGTACTGGTCCACGTCGCGCTGAGGATCAACGACCACGGCCTCGCCTTCGGAACCAATCATGTAAGAAGCATGAGCAAGGCAACCCAGGTAGAATTGCTTAAAATACATGACCCTCACCTCCATTATTTGATTTATGGATTTCCTAATCATCGCTCAAAACCGCAAGTGCCGCAAATAAACAAATAAGCAAAGAGCAGTGCTGCGGCACAAAAAAAGAGCCGGAAGAAGAGCAAACTCCCTCCGACTCGAGAAGCTAACCTGCCAAAGTTTCTTTGAGATCAGATTGTCATTGCTGCGTGAATGTTTGTTTGCGAACCTTCTCCATAAGAAATTTCTGGATCAAATGGCGAAGCAGCTTTCTTGATCAGGTACAGAAGCAAACCACAAACTTCCCTCGAGCCGGTTCCTATGGTGTTGCCGTTTTCATCCTGAAGAACATAAATCCTACCGTAGAAGTCAAACGGGAAGATCATTGGCTGCGTGCACATTCAAAAGGCTCCACTTCAGAAATGTTAAAAATTTCAGGAGACTCAAAGACTTCGCTGCTGCTGACGGCGACGTCGGAGCCCACCAGCAATACTAATGAGCCCCGTACCCAGGAGAATCATAGAGGCTGGTTCGGGAACAGTAGTAGTAGTGTATCGGCCGCTCTCCGTACCATTCTCACCCAAGCCCTGGATGTGAGCGATGACTGAGAATCCACCGGCAGTTAAGGCATTGAAATCTACATTAGACAGAGCAACCACTGTAAAAGTGATGCTCTCACCAGCACTAAGCACCGCTGCGCCGCCCGGAGGGGGTGGGAGATCGATCATGCCATCGAACCCCGAAAACGGCGGTTGACTCTGGTTGTTGCTACCGATCATTACGGAAAGATTATCGCTCGAAATCGATCCGCAATCGGAGCAAGGATCTATTCCGCCGTTGGCAACGGTACGCGTTCCGATTACTGTTGGGATGCCGTTGACGTTGAAGACAATATTTGTGACGTGAGCGCTGGCCGTATAGTTTCCACCTGTGGGGGCAGCCATTGCAATCGTGAACTGGGTTCCGGTTGCAGTAGTGACAGCAGTGATAGTCAATACTGGACCAAGACTACCCGATCCTGATCCGGTGAGTTCATTGCCTCCCAATACAACGACCGAATCAGCTTTAGCGATGCCGTTGCCAATGGTAATCACAGCCAACATTGCAAGCGTGACGGCGAGTTTGCGGAGGTTGATTAACTGAGACATTCCTAGGACTCCTTTTCTGTGCGGTCGAGCCAGATTTGTTACTCTTATTTGACGGCCTGTGAGAGAAGCGAGCTGGCCGAACTAGCAGTCCACCAGACGCCTTTCCTTTTTTGTTGCATTGCTTTGAAAGGGTCAATGACGAATCTTTTCCGAGAATTTGAGCAACTACTCGACTTGATTGTGGTAAGGGAGTCGCAGAAGAGTTTAAACTCGTACAACGTCCTCAGTGGGATTATGATTATGGAGTTTATGAAGAGTAGTCTTTTTGCTGTTCCTCGTCCGGAAGGCCGTAGGCCTCTCTGGCAGGCTTTAATGGTCTCAGCATCCAGTAGGGACGGCGGGTTCCATCAGGTGAATATTTGTCGGCAGGACGAGTTAATGTTAACCACTTTTTGAAAACTGCGTGGGCCAACTCAGTATCGACGGAAATATCGCCGTATCGATCCTCTGGAGCCGCTTTCTTTACTCGCACAGCCTGGTGCCAACAGTGCATTCCTGAGATTGGATCTGGGTGCACCGGAAAGGTAAGGTTCTGGTGTACTCCAACGTCCGTCCACCAAATACGCATAGTGTCGGGATCGCTTGATTCATAAGATTCGACTCCTTTTTCTCTACTCAGGCCCCAGTCTGCTCCCGAGTGATCCAACGTTACTGTAGCCATCATTTGGCGAGCGCCCTGCTCCTGGGTTCGCCAACGACCCATGTGATGGCTACAAGCAACTACATCGGGGCGAATACCTTCAGTTACCCAGGCGCGCACCACAAAATGCCCGATCTCGGTCTCTACTCTTACCAATTCACCCATTCTTACATCGATACGCGCTGCAAACGATGGATGTATCCAGAGAGGATTGGTATGTGCAATCTCGTTTAGCCACTTTGCGTTTGCGCTGCGGGTATGAATCTGCATCGCGAGCCGGAAGGTCGAGATCAGAATCGTCTGATCTGAAGCCAGATTGTCAGGATGGACATGGCTTTTGATGTAGGTGGGTATCGCCAGCTCCGACCAGCCCCATTCGGCAAGTGTGCGTGAGTAGAATTCCAGCCGACCGCTTGGTGTCTGAAAGCCGCGCCTCAAGACTCCATCGATGTTAACGCCGAGAAATCTGCGTCCTTCTGGATCTGGATCAATCGTCGGCATAGGCACAATATTAGGTGAGGCAGCTTTAGGGGCCTTCGTGTAGACCCGGTCGAACTCATCCTGACGCGCATCTAAAATCTCTTCTTTTGGAATAGGTTCTTCATAGAGAGGGCCAATCTTTCTCTGAACCTCAAAGGCGCCATAACGTTGCATGAACTCCAAAGGACTAAGATTCTCTGCTGTTGCTCGGTCAGGTAATCCCGGGACTGAGTTCTCAAAAATCCATTCGTAGTATTCGGTGACACTCAGACGAGTACCTGGGCTCTTCCTGGACTCGACATATTGCCTGATTCCGAGGCTACCATCTGGATCGATTCGCCAGGTTAGTTCCATCCAAAACTCATTCTCTTCCCAAACTTCCCCTGGATTCACTTCACGAGTGTCTTTGACATCCTCCCCAGCGCGACTGCGAGCCGCTCTTAACACCGGTTGGCGGAAACCTAACCATTGCGAGTCGTGCGTCTCATAAGAGTGGAGATCATGGCGTTCCGAACCAAGCCCCATCGGCAAAATGTAATCGGCGAAGTAAGCAGTCTCGCTCCAAAACGGTGTGAGAGCTACGTGCAGACCTACTAGATCCTCATTGGTGAGCACTTCGATCCACGAGAAGCCGTCAGGATTGGTCCAAACTGGGTTGTACACTCGAGTAAAATAGACATCCAACTTGCTGCGTCCTTCCTTCAGCAAGTGCGGTAAGAGAAACGAAAGCTCATGCATTGAAAGTGGATACTCTTTGGGCCAGGTGGTCTCATTCCACATCCGCGGGTGCGGTGGTGTGTAAATCGGCCGGGGCACAAACTTGTTCCAGGCGTTCGGGAATACACCTCCTTCAGTAGCGATTGCGCCCATCAGTGCATTAAGCATGAAAAGTGTGCGCGCGACCTGCCAACCGCCTCTGTTGCCAGAGGAAGCGCTGCGCCAGTTATGAGTACTTAATCTTGTGCCGGCCGTAGCTACGACTTTCGCTATCGCCTCAATTTGAGCAGCATCCACTCGTGCTTCGAGCGCGGCGAATTCGAAGGTATACGACTTGTAGAGATCTTTCAGAACGACCTCAAAATTCTCAAAGGAATGTTGGGCATCTGGGTATTGGAGGGTCAGGAATTCTTCCCAATTCCACCAGCGGCGAACAAACTCGCGGTTGTAGAGATCGTGCTGGATTAAGTAGTTGGCGATTGCCAGTAGAATCGCGGCTTCCGAACCAGGAAAAGGAGACAGCCAGTGATCGGCATGTGTCGCTGTGTTTGAAAGCCGTGTGTCAAAGACGATCAACTTGGCGCCATTGGTTTTGCCATCAATCACGCGTTGAGCGTGAGGGTTAAAGTAGTGGCCAGATTCGAGGTGAGCACTAATCAATAAGATTACTTTGGCGTTGGCATGATCGGGGCTAGGGCGGTCGAGCCCCATCCAAAGCTGGTAACCTTCGCGACTGCTCGAAGAGCAGATGTTTGTGTGTGAGTTATGACCATCGATACCCCAGGCAGCTAGAATTCGTTCGGTGAACCCATCTTCACCGGGTCGCCCTACGTGATACATGATCTCTTGACGCCGGTCCTCGACTATTGCCTTACGAATACGGAATGCAAGTTCATCGAGGACCTCATTCCAACTAACTTGCACCCACTTGCCCTCGCCTCGTTTACCAGAACGTTTGAGCGGGTGGAGGATGCGATCAGGATCGGTGATTTGATTAAGTGTGGCTGGCCCTTTAGCGCAGTTACGCCCACGCGAGCCCGGATGCTCAGGATTTCCTTCGAACTTCTGAATTTCACCAGTGACTTTGTCGATGTAAGCAAGCAATCCGCACGCTGATTCACAGTTAAAGCAGGTGGTGGGAACAAGCTGGTAGTGACGTTCTTTGCGTTGGGGCCAAGCCAATGGATCGAGTTCAGTCCAGTTATCCCAGCGTTCCTTTGGCGGAAACGCAGCAAGGTGAACCCGGCTTGGTCCAGGGTAGAAGGTTTCGCCTCGGGCCTCTGTATCCTCGCGAGACGCGCTTCGGATTTCGTTTGACTCGGCGGACTTCATGAGCTCGTCACTTAACTCCTGTTCGGCGCGAGGTTCAAAGTTGATCAATCATGATCTCAGCAACCGCCATGGTCCAACCCGGTACCGCCGGTTCAGCTTCCGCAACTTCCCCGTCACGATAGACGGTAGGGTTCTCCGGGTCGTTATTGCGATAGAGGCGCACAACTCTTTCGCGTAGAACGTCTACGTCCCATACAACTAAAGTGCCTGCCGCAAAGTAGTCAGCACGTTTTTGAGCCATTCGTCTTTCCGCGGCAGCTCCGTAATCGTCGATGCTGCGAACTTCGACGGCGAATACTGGAGCACCTTCTAAGAACAACCCGCCTCTTAGCTCGCCCATATAAAAAGCGGCGTCAGGACTAAAGGATCGACGGTTGGGAAGGTCTACGATGAAGCCAACATTGTCGGGAAAGGCATAACCACCTCCGACGGCTCGTTCGTAACTGCGTAGGCTGAGATAGATCTCTCCGGCAGCGCGGCCGGGTACTCCTCCGGTGGGGGACATGAGTACTAGTTCTCCATTTATGATTTCGGCCTTGCCGTGTTCCGGGACGCGGTAGAGGTCGTCGATTGTTGCTTCTGTTTTTGAACTCATAGCTAATGAAATATTTTACTTAAATTCACGCTAAGGGGACAGATTGTCCAGCTTGCACATACGCGTTCTCGTAAAGCATCAGACCGATGAGCGCAAGGGGAGCCGCGCCAACACCAAATGAAATACTTATCATTTCAAAAGCGGCCAGCCACGAGATTGCTCCACCGAGCACCGAAAGGGCGATGCCAATCCAAAAGTCGCTCTTGTAACGTCCACGAACCATCTCCCAAATAGCCAATCGTGCATGTGCTGTGGCATGTGTGAGCGATATTTCTCCCCAAATCATTAGAAGATGAACGAGGCTCGATGCGGCGACGATCCACAAGAGCGGCAAAACAATCACCGGTTCCAGTCTCAACGCAAATGGAAGTAGCGCGGCTGATCCAACTAGCACCGCCTGAATGAAGAGATGCGGTGGTAGTAAAGGGTTCTGCCACAAGTCTCGAGCCTTCGCCTGGGCAAATAAATACGCTGTGTAGACTGCTGTGAGTATCGAAAGCGGAAGCCCGGGAATCATCAACCACTGTTGCAGTGAGACTGAACCCGCCCATGTGCCGATGAAATGTAGCAGTAGAACCAAAGTGTAACCTGCAATGATAAATGCGCCTTTGACCAACCAGCTACGCCATTGAGGTCTTGTGAAGATCAGATGAAAGCGCTCGGGGTGTTCGAGGTCCAAAATCAGGAGTGCCCCAGTCAGAGCGAGAAAGAAGCCCGCCAATACAGGTGCAACCCAAAGCCAAACCCTACTATGTGGTTCAAGGAAACCTAACAAGACAAGCAGAAGCGGCACGAAATAGGCGCCCGCGGCGATACCCTTGGTCCAAGTGTAAAGGCTGACTTTCCAATCCCACGGAATCGCATGAGCCACATCATAGGAGAGCAGCGCTGCAGCCGAGGTATTGTTGTAGTTTGGATTGCCGGAAACAATATGCTCGCTATCTTCCTGCTGCTCGCTCCACATGAACAGTCCCGCTTCAGGGCGACCAGCTGCGAGCGGATCGATGGTGGCCTGATGAACACCTTTATAAAAGAGTTTGGGAAGAGTTTCCTTCTCAGGACGGCGTACGGTGACAGCTTCCCGATTTACGATCTGAGCGACGTAAGACGTAGGATCGTTGAGATCACCCACAAGAATGGCCTGAGTAGGACAAACCACCACGCAGGCTGGCTCAAGGCCTACATCAATTCGGTGGACACAAAAATTACACTTTTCAGCAGAGTGATCTTGCGGGTTGATAAAGATCGCATCGTAAGGACAAGCAGCCATGCAAGCCTTGCATCCGATGCAAATCGACTTATCAAAGTCCACAATACCGTCCGGCCTTTTGAACATCGCGGTTGTCGGACAAGCCGTGACGCAAGGAGCGTGAGCGCACTGGTTGCAACGCGTGACTTGATGAGCGCGGCGAGTTTGGGGGAAAACGCCAACGTCAACGTGCTTCACGTAAGTTCGAGTGACTGAGAGTGGAACAAGATTCTCTGACTTGCAAGCAGTTGTGCAAGCGTGGCAGCCGATGCAGCGGGTGTGATCAATGACCTTGGCCCACTGTGTTTTACGGGTATCAGGCTGCTCGATCATGCCGAGTTCCTTTTGATTTTGTGGTTTTAGAAGATAAGAACTATATCATGACTGGCTCGTAACGCATGCTGTCAGCTTGCGGGCTTTTGCGCTAACGACAAAAATATTGGAAGATAAGTACTAACTTGAATAGAGGCGGAGAACTAGGAATGAAGGTCGTCGCGTTTTGTATCACACTGATTCTATTAACTATGGCATCTGTGTTGGCTGTCGCTAACGAGAACACGTCCCAACTGTCGTCAAATGAGACCAGCGATGGCGTGCGTCGCATCAAGCCCACAGAGTTGCGGCAGGCTCTTAGAAATGGAAAGGCGGTCTTGGTAGACGTAAGAAGCCAACGTGCATACCGAGGCGGTCATATTAAGGGAGCTATCAATATACCAGTTGATGAGATTGGCAATCGCATCGATGAGCTACCCAAAAATAAATTAATAGCAACGTATTGTGCTTGACCGGCTGAACAGACTAGTGCCGGTGCGGTACAGACATTAAACGAAAAGGGAATCAAAAATGCGGCAGCAGTTCTTGGTGGTTATCACGCACTTTTGGATGCCGGCTTTGAGGAAGTTACTGGTAAATAGTTCGCGGCGAGCAGTGTTCGGTTTGGTCATTGCGATTGACAAATCGGAGTCCGTTAGAAATTAGGCACACTTTGCTAAGCACACTAGACCGGAGGTTTTGATGCGACAAATTCTGCTGTGCGTGCTGGTTGTCCTCACGAGCATGCTAGTTGGCGCCTGCAATTCGACCGAGAATACAACTTCAAATAACCCGCCTGTTGCACAAACATCACCAATCAAGGCAACAACTCACAAAGACGGCATTCGTCGAATAACAGTTGCTGAGTTGCGGACGTTAGTGGATCGGGGGGAGGCGTTTATCGTCGACGTTCGCAATGAGCCTGCTTACAAACAGGGTCACATCAAAGGAGCAAAGCTAATCCCGACGAATGAGGTTCTTAAGCGCGCGGACGAGCTCCCTCGTGATAAAACAATAGTCACTTACTGTTCTTGACCGGCTGAGCAAACGAGCGCCGGTGCGGCGGTCACCCTCAAAACAAAAGGCATCGACAAGACAGCAGCCCTGCTCGGTGGTTACGAGGCATGGCGCGACGCTGGCCTCCCAATCGAAACGAGCAAATAGGTCCAAAGTCCAAGGTCCAAAGTCCAAGGTCCAAAGTCCAAAGTCCAAATGTCTTTCGTCAGAATTACAAGATCTTGGACTTTGGACCTTGGACTTTGGACCTTGGACTTTGGACTTTGGACTTACGTCTGCGGGACAGGCTGAGTTACAAAAGCTGGAAGCGGCGTCAACACCTTACTGGCTGGAACACAAAGCACTGGGCAGGGAGAATTCCTTACAACGCGCTCAATCTCTGAGCCCAGGACAGGTGTACCTCCGAATAACGAAGCATGCACACTCGTGCCAATGACGATTAGATCGGCGTCTCTTTCTGCGGCTAACCTCACTATCTCTTCATAAGGCCGTCCCTCCGCTATGTGAGTGATAGCCCGGGCTCCATCATCGCGTGCAAGCTGCGCCATTCTTTCTTTTACGTAACTTCGTAGGCGAGATAGAGCCGTCAAGCCACCTTCCGGAAACATAATGGAGATCTGCTCGATGTAGTCACCAATCACGTAAAGAGCATGAAGCTCAGCGCCCGTTCGATCAGCAAGCTGGCGCGCCACTTGGGTTGCAGCAGCAGAGGATGGGCGAAAGTTCGTTGCCAGAAGCACACGATTCAGTCGAATGTCCGTATGACTTCCCCGGTGCTCGACAAAGTCATGTTGAGGTGGACGGATCGTAAGCACCGGACAGGGAGCTTCCGCAATAATTTCTTCGGCAGTTGAGCCCCAGAGTGCGCGGGAAAGACCTTTCCGACCATGCGTTACCACAGTGACGAGATCGATCTCATATTCGCGCACAGCACGCGCGATCTCAGCGGCAGGTTCACCTTCGACAATGACCGGCTCGACTTCAAGTCCATCGAACAGGGGATCTCCAAGCAGGTCTCTAAACTCGGTTCTTAGTTGAAGTAGCCAACGGTTCTCCTGCTCATCAAAGACGTGCTCAGGTAACGTCAGCAGATTTGCAGGAACGGTGGCGCCTTGAACACTAAAGAGGACTACTCGACCATTACCGTTTCGTGCAAATGCCGCTGCGTATTTAAGAGCTGCCCGCGCATGTGGCGTAAAATCTGTGGGAAAAAGGATGTTCCGGAATGGATACATAAGAGTTCACAAGGTTGCGAGTTTGGATCACCTGCTGAGAGTCAAAGCGTAACCAGGATTTTGCAGCTTTCCGACCCAGTATATTCCAATGAGTGCGTGTCGCGGAGTCTAGCAAGGCAAAACAAAAAAGGCAAAACCGCAGTTACTGTAACTGCTCCCTACTTGTTAGAGCAGAACACAAAGCTATATTCTGGCCCTCAACACGTAATATTTTTCAGAGTCTTATCGTTTTTCTTCTTGGCGGGAATGCGCGATTCGTGCAAAACTCCTGATACACAACCGAAATCTCTGTTCTAGAGTGGCTGTCTCCCACGGAGTTAAAGATGATCGAGGTATCCGGAATCGTAAAACGGTACGGGAAAAATACCGTGCTTAATGAAGCAACCTTTCAGATTCAGGAGGGCCAACTCACAACCATTCTTGGTCCTTCTGGATGCGGTAAATCCACTATGCTGCGCTGTATGAATCGACTCGAACGTTTCGATCGAGGTCGACTCCGCATTGGTGACGTCGAGGTTGTTGGCACAGAAGAGAAACACCTTTCTGCCAGCGAGGAAAAGGATTTGACACGCAGGTTGCGCGAACGGGTGGGGATCGTCTTCCAGAGCTTTAATCTCTTTCCCCACTTGACTGTACTAGGCAACTGCATGCAAGCACCAATGATCGTTAAACGAACTAATCGCCAGTCCGCGGAAGAAGTTGCTCGCCATTATCTGGAAAAAGTGGAGTTGACTGATAAGGTTGATTTCTATCCTGCACAACTTTCAGGAGGTCAACAACAGCGTGTTGCAATCGCCCGCGCTCTTACGATGGAACCCGAAGTCATACTTTTCGACGAACCGACGTCGGCTCTTGATCCGCAGTTGATTCAAGGAGTTGCTCGGATGCTTCGCGCTCTTGATAAATTGGGAAAGACACTTGTTGTTGTCTCGCACGATTTGAACTTCGCGCGTCGCATATCAGATCAAGTGATCTATTTCGAAGGTGGCCATGCGGTTGAGACAGGTAGTGTTCAGGAGGTGTTAGGCAACCCACGGAAACCAGAGACTCGGGCCTTCATGCAGAGTTTTCACGACGAACACCATCTTGAGGATGTGAATAGTGAATCGTGAATCGTGAATCGTGAAGCGATAGGTGCAATAAACGATTTCATCGATTCACTATTCACGATTCACTATTCACTATTCACAGTGATATGAGTGATGAGAGATGAATCAAATACTCCGACTTAGCACTGCCGTTCTTCTACTCCTAATTCTTCAAACACCCGCCCTGGCCCAAACAGGGCTCGAGCGAGTTCGTAAGAGTGGCGAGTTGCGCGTTGGAACTGACGCCACCTACCCACCATTTGAAAGTGCGGAGGGCGGCGTTTTTACCGGATTCGATATTGATCTCGCAAACTCAATTGCTCGAGAACTTGGGGTACAGGCGCGGTTTATTAATGCCAGCTTCGACGGTATCTTTCCGGCCCTTCAGGTAGGGAACTTTGATGTCGTGATGTCCTCAGTCACGATTACACCAGAACGCAGCGCCTCAATGCTCTTCTCGGATCCTTACTACGACTCGGGTCAGTTAATCGCCGTAAATCAAGACCGGGAGGGTATCTCCAGCCCTGCTGACCTGAAGAACAAACGCGTGGGAGTTCAGATCAACACTACGGCACAGTTCGAATTGGAGACGAAAGAAGGGGTCGACATTGCCAAGTACAACACCATCGATTTGGCTCTGTTAGACCTCCGCAACCAGCGGATCGATGCTGTCGTCTCTGATGCACCGGTGCTGAAGTACATGATCTTCCAAAGCTTTCGTGAACTGAAGACTGTTGGTGAGCGGTTTACAGATGAGAAATTCGGCATCGCTCTAGCTCCAGGCAATGATGACTTACGCCAGGAGATTAATCGCGCGCTAAAGAAGATTCGAGAGACAGGAGAATATGATCGAATCCATGAAAAGTGGTTCGGGGAAGCGGCGGAACGAGCGGCAAGCGAACAGGCGTTACAAACCGCCCCCAGGATATTCGACCTGAGGTTGATCCGAAATACGATTCCGATATTCTTGCGCGGAGTTTGGTTGACCGCTCAACTGGCATTGCTGGGCTTAGCATTCGGACTTCCCATTGGTCTGTTGCTGGCCCTCATGCGCGTGCAATCGTCGCGCATAATCAAAGCTCCTGCGGCCGTTTATGTGGAGGTAATGCGCGGCACTCCCCTGCTGGTACAGATTCTGTTTATCTATTTTGTGCTGCCATACTTTGGGATCTATCTTCCAGCTTTTACTAGTGGCGTAATCGCATTGACTCTGAATAGCGCTGCGTATATCGCCGAGATCTTCCGCGCTGGAATTCTTTCAATAGATGCGGGTCAGATGGAAGCTGCCCGAGCGTTGGGCATGTCGTATCCTCAAGCGATGCGGAGCATCATCCTCCCGCAGACCTTTCGACGGGTAGTGCCGCCCCTGACAAATGAAGGCATCGCGCTTCTAAAGGATTCGTCGCTCGTTTCAATCATTGGATTAACGGAGTTGGCTCGCACGGGACAAGAACTCGCGAGTCGTTATGCTGCGCCACTAACGATCTGGCCAGTTGTTGCTATCTTCTATCTTTTACTGACGTTTCCGTTGACGCGCGTCGCTGAATATCTCGAAAGGCGCTGGCGACCGGTAACAAGAGCGTAAACGAATGAGCCTGACACTACTTGCTCTTGGTTTTCTGCTGCTATTAATCAGCGGTTACTCCTTTTACGGGCGCTGGGTCGCACGCCAGTTCCAACTAAACGACGGCCGGAAAACCCCCGCGCATGAGATCAATGACAATATCGACTTTGTTCCCACTAAACCCTTCTACCTCTTTGGTCAACACTTTGCCGCGATAGCTGCTGCTGGCCCGATTGCTGGACCAATCCTGGCTTGCCAGGCTTTCGGCTGGCTTCCGTGCTTACTTTGGATCGGGTTAGGGGTGGTGCTAATCGGCGCCGTCCACGATTTCTCGAGCTTGGTAGCTTCTGTACGACACGGGGCAACTTCTATAGCTGAAATAGCTCGCGAACATCTTGGTAGGCGAGCAGGACACGCAATGATGGCGTTCATCTGGATTGCTCTTCTCTATGTCATCGTTGCGTTCGCTGATATTACCGCTGGAACTTTTGTGGGTGGCTCGGAGGAACTGAAAGCTACAACAGTCGACTTCAATCCGGGTGGGGCCGTAGCCGCGGCCAGTATCTTCTATCTCCTGCTTTCCGTTTTGTTGGGACTAGTACAGCGTTTTTTGAAACCACCACTCTGGTTAACCACTGCGATCTTCGTACCGGCCGCCTTTGGAATGTCATGGCTCGGGACCATGACTTCAAACCTTTTTGTTCTCGATCACAAAACCTGGGGATTGCTAATTCTCCTTTACTGCTGTGTGGCCTCTGTTGTTCCTGTCTGGGCTCTCTTGCAGCCTCGTGGTTACCTGGGCGGCTTCATTCTTTACTCCGCCCTCGCCTTGGGAGTTTTTGGAATCTTGTTTGGTGGTTATGAAATCAGGCAGCCTGCTTTTAAATCTTTCGATGTAGGTGGCATGACTGGGGCGCTGTTTCCATTCTTGTTTGTCACTATCGCTTGCGGAGCTTGCTCTGGGTTTCACGGTCTGGTTTGCTCGGGAACCACTTCCAAACAGATCGACCGCGAGTCTCACACTCGACCTATCGGCTACGGCGGCATGCTCGCTGAGGGATTTGTAGCTCTTATTGCACTTGTGACTGTGATGATTGTTGCTCAGGAAGCTCTGACTGGAAGAGCTCCTGGGACAATCTATGGGAATGGAATTGGCCAATTTCTTACTCTGATAATTGGACAGGACAAGCTGGCGTTTGCCGTAACATTTGGTGCGATGGCTTTTTCGACTTTCGTGTTTGACACGCTTGATGTCTGCACCCGATTGGGACGTTACATTGTGCAGGAACTGTTTTCGTGGCCGGGCAAGTTGGGGGCGTTGATAGGGACGGGATTAACAATCGTCATTCCGTTTTACTTCATAAGCTTTGCGCCCGCAAATTCTTGGGCGAAGTTCTGGATTTTATTTGGGGCTTCAAATCAACTACTTGCCGCGTTGACATTGTTGGCTGTGACTGTGTGGCTTTATCAGGCTCGTCAGAGAATTGCGTTCACGTTACTACCGATGATCTTCGTGCTGGTTATAACGCTTTGGGCACTCGTGAAGCTGGTTATTGGAAACTTGGCGACAACGCAGATAGCGGCCGGTCAATTCGATATAGAACTTGTAAACGCCGTAGCCGCTGCAGCGCTTGTGGGTTTGGCTCTTTATCTCTGTATCCTTGCGTTCTTGAAGATACGAAGCGATCGCCAGCGGGAAAGCCTCGTCACCCCTCATCCAGCAACAAGTCTGGAGTAATGGATGTGGCGCATGCGATGTGGCGCATGCTGTCAGCTTGCGTTCAGGGAGGAAAGGATCTCTTAACCGGAACT
>CAZNPP010000006.1:31232-36096 GCA_964574785.1 uncultured Chloracidobacterium sp.
GAAAGGATCTCTTAACCGGAACTGGAGTCTTACTCAAACCGGAACACCAATGGTTCAGGCGGAAAAGATCACTGAACCTGAACTGGAGTGGTCTACTTCGAGATCTCTGTACCCTCCGGAACGCAACCTAACAGGATGCGCCACACCGTGTATGGATTCATGACATTATTCGTCACGGTTTGAATTCTCGCCTGAGCTTCTCTTTGAAAGCTTCGCGGCGCTGTTGTTGCGTCTTGTAGGGCAAATCAATGGTTGATACCGTCAGTAATCCATTTGAATTCAAGATCAGTGCTTCCAACTGGAAACCATCACACCGTAAGATCTTTTGAGACGAAAGGTTTCGGTGTACGGCCCATGCCGTCGCCGGTGGCAGGTTCAAGGACTCTCCCAGTTTGTCGATGAAGTCGTCTACGCGATGCCACGTGGGTCCATACGGTGATGAACGATAGTTAACCTGATACGATGTGATTCGACCGTCGAGCGCCACAAAGCTGTAGCTATAAATTCCACTGAATCGGTCTTTGGTTACGTACTCTGCCGGGCGGATGGAAATCCTCACTACTCCAAAGTTTGGAAACCGGTCAGCTTCTTCAATACGCGCCTTGATTTGTTTGTTCTCGGTGCTACCGGGAAACATTGCGAGGACATCTTCGAGCTTCATTCCCAGCTTCACCCCGCGAATCGCGGGCGACTTGGCAACAGTGAGACTACAAGCTGAGTTGCTTGGCTTTGGACTTTGTGTCTGACCATAGGTTGAAAACATTGTGAGTCTGATAACAGCCGCCGACAAGAAGATTCCGCTCATGAATTTTCTCCTGTTATGCTGGGACAGACCCGGAAGTTGCAGTGAAAATGAGTCTTAGTTAAGAATCCCCAAGCTAGGTTTTACAAGCATCGAGTCCACTTTACTTACTCAACAATATTCCTGCGCGGGACCTTCAAGCCAAGACGCCGCCTATGGGACCAAGGCAAGTCGCGCGGTAAAGTTGACTTGGGACGTTTAAAGTAGAACAACACGGTAGCTGAATTGGGATTGGAGGGAGGAAGGCAGTCCATCGTGTGGGGCGTCAAAGACGTAGAGTGGATACTCGACAGTTGCTGTCAGGTCTGCATTTCCCACCGAGACCTCGGACACTACGCCGAAACTGACTACAACTCTTCTGGACAGTTTGACCACTAATCGGGAATAATACGCGTTTCTATACGACCCCTTGCGCGGTTCTCCTGAGGAGCACCGGTTTTGTCGGTGCTTTTGTAAAGTAAACCGTGTTGGCAGTCGGCCGTGGCAAGTTATCTCGCCGCCTATTTAACAACCAGAAAGGAATTACCCAATCGTGGAACCATCGCTGATCTCATTTATCAGCCTGCTTTCAGTTTGCTTGGCAGCTTTCATTCTTAAACCGAGTATTAAAACCATCTCATCTTTTCCTCGCGTTAACCGAGGTCTGATGATGATACTCGCCGCAGTCGCGGCTGTGTTCCTTTACTCAACGCCTGCTTTGGCTCAACAACATCACGGTGGAGAAGCCAGTCTGGTGCTCCCAGACCTCACCCAAGTAGAGTTCTTTGCGGGGCTTGACGGGCACCGACTCTTGTTGTGGGGGATTTTGGTTTGCGTACTCGGGCTCCTGTTTGGTCTCGCCATGTACATGAACCTCAAGAAGCTTCCTGTACATCGAGCCATGCGGGAGATCTCGGAACTAATATATGAAACGTGCAAAACCTACCTCATAACTCAGGGTAAGTTCCTTCTAATTCTTGAAGCCTTTATTGCCGTCATTATCATTCTCTACTTTGGCGTTCTTCTCGGATTCGAAGCCACGCGGGTCTTGATCATTCTGTTCTTCAGCCTCGTTGGCATTGGCGGCAGTTACGCTGTCGCCTGGTTCGGTATCAGGGTGAATACCTTTGCGAATTCACGTACCGCATTCGCCAGTCTCCAAGGTAAACCATTTCCACTTTTCGAGATTCCGCTGCGAGCAGGCATGAGCATCGGCATGATGCTAATTAGCGTCGAGTTGCTGATCATGCTCTGCATTCTGTTGTTTATACCAGGCGATTACGCTGGTCCGTGTTTTATCGGCTTTGCCATAGGTGAATCGCTCGGCGCTGCAGCACTACGTATCGCTGGTGGCATATTCACGAAGATTGCGGATATTGGTTCGGATCTGATGAAGATCGTCTTCAAGATCAAGGAAGACGATGCGCGCAACCCGGGAGTCATTGCCGATTGCACCGGCGACAACGCCGGCGACTCAGTTGGACCAAGCGCCGATGGTTTTGAAACCTATGGCGTCACCGGAGTCGCGCTGATCACATTTATCCTCTTGGGCGTAGCTGATCCAACAGTTCAGGTCCAGTTGTTAGTCTGGATCTTCGTGATGCGCATCATGATGATTCTTGCCAGCGGCGCCTCCTATTTCATAAACAATGCGATTGCGAAAGCGCGCTATGGCACATCGTCCGAGATGGATTTTGAAGCTCCCTTGACCTCGCTTGTGTGGATTACTTCTATAGTGTCGATTACGGTTACGTTCGTTATCTCTCGGATCACTATCCCGACGCTCGGCGGCGATCCGACGCTTTGGTGGAAGCTCTCGGCGATTATTTCATGCGGAACGTTAGCGGGCGCCCTCATCCCAGAACTTGTCAAGATCTTTACCTCGACGGGTTCCAGCCACGTCAAAGAAGTTGTTAGCTCATCCAGGGAAGGTGGGGCATCTCTCAATATCCTTTCCGGTCTGGTAGCAGGAAACTTCTCAGCATATTGGCTCGGTATGGGCATCCTTGCGCTGATGTCTATTGCTTTCTACTTTAGCACGATGGGTTTGGGCCAATTGATGGTTGCCGAGCCAGTATTTGCCTTCGGTTTGGTAGCGTTTGGTTTTCTCGGGATGGGTCCGGTAACAATTGCGGTCGACTCGTATGGTCCGGTAACTGACAACGCTCAATCTGTTTACGAGCTGTCCCTGATCGAGCAGGTGCCGGATGTCGAGGCCGAAGTAAAGCAGACATATAACGTCGATGTGAACTTTGGACGTGCCAAGCATCTATTGGAAGAGAACGACGGCGCTGGAAATACGTTCAAGGCCACTGCAAAGCCGGTGCTTATCGGAACGGCTGTAGTGGGTGCCACTACTCTTATCTTCTCTACCATGATGGTCTTGACTGAAGGTCTGACGCAGGATCTGCAAAAGTTGTCTCTATTACATGCGCCTTTTCTCCTGGGTTTAATCAGTGGGGGCGCCGTGATCTACTGGTTTACTGGCGCTTCAATTCAAGCCGTAACAACCGGCGCTTATCGAGCCGTCGAGTTCATAAAAGCGAACATCAAACTCGAGGGTGTTGTAAGAGCTTCAGTTGAAGACAGTAAGAAGGTGGTCCAGATTTGTACCCAATATGCGCAAAAGGGCATGTTCAATATCTTCTTGGTTATCTTCTTCTCTTCGCTGGCATTCGCTTTTATAGAACCCTTCTTCTTTATCGGATATCTAATCTCCATTGCGCTCTTCGGTCTTTACCAGGCAATCTTTATGGCAAATGCTGGGGGCGCTTGGGACAACGCGAAGAAGGTTGTTGAAGTAGATCTAAAGCAGAAGGGGACGCCTTTGCATGATGCTACCGTCGTGGGCGATACAGTAGGCGACCCCTTCAAAGACACTTCCTCAGTTGCTATGAATCCTGTAATTAAGTTCACGACGCTGTTTGGACTACTGGCGGTAGAATTGGCAGTCTCGATAGCGAGTCCGCAAGGGCGTTTTGGTGCAAGTGGACCAATGATTAGCCATATCCTGGCGGCTGTGTTTCTGATCGTCTCGATGTTCTTTGTCTGGCGATCTTTCTATGGAATGAGAATCGGCGCAATCCAAGCGGAACCTGCCGAAGTACAGCGCGAGGACATTGCAGCAGACTAGGAAAGAACAATGAATACCTCCTTTGCCAGACCTGAAACATTAATTGGAGTTGCGTTAGCGCCGCTGGATTGGACTCGTTCTGTGGCGTTGGTTGTTGCTTTCAGTTTGCTAACGGCGTTGTCGGCTCAGATCGTTATTCCAGTTGGCCCAGTACCGATCACTGGGCAAACATTTGCGGTGCTATTAACCGGAGCTCTCCTTGGTTCACGACTCGGCGCCGCTGCAATGACTTTGTACCTCATTGAGGGTGCAAGCGGATTGCCATTTTTCTATGGAGGCAATTGGGGAATCCACCACCTGATGGGACCGACAGGCGGCTATCTTATCGCCTTTCCCGCAGCAGCATTTGTTACAGGAGCTTTTGCTGAACATGGCTGGGACAGACACTACTTGACAGCAGTGGTGGCAATGGCAGTGGGTTCTTTAGTGATTATTTTTGGAGGGTTTGCCTGGCTCTTACAGTTTATGCCTCCAACAGTCGCCTTTCACGCAGGTGTCTCAAAGTTCATTATTGGCGACATTATCAAGATTCTGCTGGCTGCGGCGGTGTTACCTACTGGCTGGGCATTGTTGAAACGGAAAGCATCAGGCGCTAACTAGCCAAAGCTTAAATCCAAGCTAATGTGAACCGGTGGTCAGAGAGACCTGTGAGTTAGTTGCTTACTATCCCCACGCCTGGAGTGAAACTCAGTTTAGACTAAACTGTTCTCTTATTTGAGAGCGCAAATCACGAAAATCCGCTCTTAATTCAAGCATCTCCCCTCGGGTAGTGTTTGCAACACTTTCGATACGATCCAGTCTGGAGTCGAGGCGCTCCTCCATCTTCGACATCCGTTGATTGATGCGCTGCTCCGTCAGAATCATGCGTTCATCCAGTTTATTGAGGCGTTGATCCATCCCGGAAAGTCGTTCGTCCATGCGCGTGTAAAGGCGCTGTTCCATCGCGTCGA
>CAZNPP010000006.1:36196-51817 GCA_964574785.1 uncultured Chloracidobacterium sp.
AGTCGTTCGTCCATGCGCGTGTAAAGGCGCTGTTCCATCGCGTCGAATCGTTCGTCCATGCGCACACTAAGGCGCTCTTCCATCGCAGACATGCGGTTAAGGACAGTTTCGATGGTAGGCTTGGTATTCTTCTCGTCCATAATGGCCCCTACTGAGTACGTAATGAGGATTTGATTGGTTCGACTTATATCACGCTATAAAGTATTGGTCATTGACCAAATGTTGGCCAAAACAACTGTTTTGTTGGCGATTTCTTTGATAAAGGGCATGGAGCCTCAAGCTATTTGATACACGAGAACTGCAAACAAGAGATTTGAACTCCATTGGCTGACGCCGAGCGGATATATCAAAGCGTTCGTACTACTGTAGTCCTGACTTCAAATCTGCATAGAGCAGCCTGTGAAACAGATGCTCGCCCGCTTCGCGCCGCACCGATAACCTTCCAGCCAAATAGGCGCGCGAGTTCAACCCTCTTTGAACCGAATGACAAATACCCACATCTTCATCCTGTATGCGTTGCCCCACGGCTATGCTTGCCTGGTTGCGCTGCGCAGCGGCTTCGCTGATGTCAGAAAAGTAGAAATCGAAGATGACCTCAGTACGATCCACGCCTCGCGGAATCACGAGATTTGTATCCATCGCTCCGTCGTACCAGTTGACCATGAAGTTCGGATAAATCCAGTAGTACAGCGCGCGTTCACCCGTTCTTACGGCCCCGGTTTCAGCTTCGGCGCCAGCTCTTACCATAGGACTCCACTGCAGGCAGAAGCGTTCACCGTTCTCAATCATGTAGTTGCTATAGTCTAGAACGCTGTCAAGGCCTTTATGAAGATGAGGAACATGGTAGCCCCCATCGAGATAATTATCGACAAAGACTTTCCAGTTGCAGTCAAACGAGTAGTGACGCCGCTCAAGCCAATGTAGGTTATTCAGATCGAGAAGACTAATTTGATTAATTAACTCTGGAGTAAGGAATGATTCGATAGTTGTGTCGGCGCCGTCCAGTTTTACGAATACCCACTTCTCCCAAACCGCTGTTTGAACAGCAATTAGCCCGTTAGCAGAGCGATCGAAGTCAGAAACACCGCTGAAATCTGGCGTACCTTTGAGTTCACCTGCAAGCGTGTAGGTCCAACCATGATAAGGACAGCGAAGACTTTGAGCGCTTCCTTCTGGTTCAGCCATAACGGCTGCGGCGTGGTGACGACATACGTTGTAAAAACCCCGGAGCACGTCGTCGCTACCGCGTACGACGATAATGGGCTCGCCGGCTACTTCGAAAGTTATGTACTGCCCCGGTTTAGATACTTGGCTAGTCCGGCCAACGACCTCCCATGAAGACGAGAAAACAGTATTTTTTTCAAGTTCAGCGATGCGTTGATCAACGTACCACGGGGCCGGGATGGTCCAAGCCTCATTGAGTGGGGCATTTGGGTTGTAAAGTTCGAGTAAATCTTTTAAGTCCAAAGTCCAACGTCCAAGGTCGTTACTTTATCGGTGTTGTTGTTTTTCGCTTAGGGCTGAAGAACGGAGTTTTTACCACGGTGGCGCCAACTTGGTGACGAACTGCCTCCACTGTCACCTCAAAGTCCAAACGCGTTCCTTCTTTAGCGTAGTCAGATCTGATCGTAGCAAGGGCAATCATCTTCTTTAACACAGGGGACCACGTACTGGAAGTTGCTTTGCCAACCTGAATACCGTCACTAAAGATTGGTACGGCGACTCTCGATGCGATTGGAGAGACCGCCGGAGGCAGGCCAACCGCTTCGTAAAGTTGCTCTACCTGAGTCCAATCAATTTCAAGGCCAACAATCTGCCGTTCTGGACCACGGCTGTGCTCAGCAATCAAAGCAGTTTGGCCCACAAACCGATTCTTATCCAGATGCACCAGACGACCTAACCCCATCTCGAATGGGGAGTACTTCTGTGCTTCGATCAGCGCCTTCTTACTACTATTGAAGTCAATGTCGATCAAAAGCAGCCCCGCTTCGATTCGAGCCACGTCCAAAGCCAACATACCGGCCGGATGAATATCAAAAGGACGTCCCTGCTCCATCAAAGTGTCCCAAACTTTTAGCGCTTCATCGGCTGGTACCCACAGTTCATAGCCAAGATCACCCGTATAGCCAGTGCGCGAAACTTCAATCGGTATACTGGCTATGCGCCCTTGTGTAACTCGGAAGTACTTCAAATTATCGAGATCCGGACCCTCGACAACGCTTCTGAGTAATTGGCCCGAGGTAGGACCTTGCAGCGCCAGTGCTGCTACGCTCTCCGAAATGTCTTCGATCTGAACGTCCAGCCCTGCAGCATTCAAAGTAAACCAACGAAGGCTTGGATCCGCAGCGGTCCACCGATAGACGTTATCTTCAAGTCGGGAAACAGTACCATCATCAATCGTCTTGCCTTGTTCGTCACACCACGGTGTATAAATAACCTGGCCCACAGACACTTTGCGCATATCGCGGGTTATTATTCGATCTACAAGCCTGGTAGCGTCTTTTCCAGTGACGCGATACTTGAAGAGCGGCGAGATATCAATAAGCGCAGCTGCGTTACGTATGGCATTGTATTCATGCTCGTGATGAGTTTCGTAAGCACTGACAGCATAATAGCCTGACCATTCGCGGTAATTTAGGCTCTCGCAGAGAGCGAAGGTTCTTTCGTGAAGTGCAGTTCCAACTGGCATTGTGGTCCTCGACGATTGCATTAGAGAGGTTGTTTTGAAGATTGTCAGGTAAACTCATCTTCCTCGGTAGGCTCTGTAATCTCAAGCTCAACTAACTCTCGCCATTCAAACTCCTTGACAGCTAAAATTTCGGCATTCAGCATCGCCACAGATAATACGCTGCTATTCGACCAGCTTCCACCATTGCGGGCAGTTCACGTTATCCATAGATACCTCTGGCTTCAGAGAATGTATCCAAAAGTGAAGACCCCCAACTACCGAAGCTGTGAAGAACATCTGAATTAAGTTACCTGGAACAGGCCTGGGCTTTCATGGCGAATTGCAAAAAGTCAGATCTTAGTTTTCAATCACCGTGAAACAACATTTCGAGAAGCTGAAGATCTATCTCGTTCAACTGAGTGCAGAAGAATAAATACGACGTCGCTGTAATCGGCGGGGGCCATAATGGACTGGTCAACGCCGCTTATTTGGCCCGCGCCGGAAAAAAAGTGCTGGTCCTCGAGCGGCGATACGTTCTTGGTGGCGCCGCCGTCACTGAAGAAGTTTTTCCCGGATTCAAGTTCTCGGTTTGCTCATATGTAGTTTCGCTTCTGAGACCGGAGATCATTCGCGAACTCGACCTGCCCAGCCATGGTCTCGAAATACTTCCACTTGATGGAACGTTTACACCCATGCTGAGCGGCGACTACCTCTGGCGTGTCAACGATCACGCCCGCACGCGCCGCGAGATAGCCCGCCATTCCAAGCTTGACGCCGAAGCTTATGACGAATACGGCCGGGCCATGATTGACATGGCCCATTTCGTAAAGCCAATTCTCAGTATGACCCCTCCAGATCCAACCTCACTTAATCTAAAGGGCCTTAAGGATCTGTTGTTCTTGGGAAGAAGGTTCCAGCGCTTGCCGGCTGAGGACAAGTACAATCAAGTACAACTGATGACGATGAGCGCAGTTGATTTTCTGGACCAATGGTTTGAAACCGACGTGCTCAAAGCCACCATGTCAGCCTCCGGCATAATCGGAACCTTCCTCGGTGTTCGCTCACCGGGGACAGCCTATGTTTTGTTGCATCACTACATGGGAGAGATCGATGGCGCCTTTCGTTCGTGGGGACTATCGCGAGGCGGTACTGGCGCAATCTCGAATGCTATTGCTGACGCGGCGCGACAAGCCGGTGCAGAGATTCGCACGGAAGCCGCAGTAGAAAAGATTTTGATAAGGAACGGACGCGCCACCGGCTTGGTTCTTACAAATGGCGAAGAGGTGAACGCCTCGGTTGTAGCTTCAAGCGTCGATCCCCGCCTGACCTTTATGAAAATGGTGGGCAGCGAGCTTCTACCTGAGGATTTCGTCGACGATCTTGCACGCTACAAATTCCGCGGTTCATCTGGAAAGGTTAATCTTGCCCTCGACAGTCTGCCAAACTTCAAAGCTCTGCCCGGCGTTGGCGCGCATCTGCGTGGCGCAGTCTCTATTTCACCAAGCGTTGAGTATATGGAGCGGGCTTATGACGAGGCGAAGTACGGGCGTTTCTCTCGCCGCCCTTATATCGATATTGTAATTCCTAGTATCACCGACCCTTCAGTGGCGCCGCCGGGGAAGCACGTAATGTCATGTTTTGTGCAGTACGCTCCTTATAATCTGAAGGAAGGGAACTGGGACGATAAGCGAGAAGAGTTTGGCGATACGGTAATTAAGACAATTGCCGAGCACGCCCCCAACATCAAAGACATAATTCTCCATCGTCAGGTACTGACACCGCTGGATCTCGAACGTGAGTATGGTCTTTCAGAAGGAAACATTTTCCAGGGTGAGTTGACACTCGAACAACTGTTTTTCCTGAGGCCTGTTCCCGGGTGGGCCCAGTACCGCACGCCGATACGCAATCTCTACATGTGTGGTTCAGCGACTCATCCCGGCGGAGGTGTGATGGGCGCTCCGGGTCGCAATGCTGCATTGAAAATGTTGGCTGACGGTATCTAAGAGGTAACAACCTTCATGCCGTCAACACCTGACATCATAATCATTGGCGCTGGCCACAACGGCTTGGTTGCAGCGACGTACCTCGCAAAAGCAGGCTGGAAGCCTCTGGTTCTTGAAAGGCGTCCAATAGTTGGTGGCGCCGCAATAACTGATGAGATTCATCCGGGTTTCAAATGCTCTACTCTTTCGTACGCCTCTGGTCCACTGCTTCCTCAGATAGAGAAGGATCTAAGACTTGATCGCTTCGGACTGCAGACCATTACACCTGACATTCGCGTGTTGGCGCTCCATCCCAATAGCCAGCCTGTTGCTCTATATAACGATCCCGTACGCACTGCGACAGAACTCAAGGAGATATCTGCGGCTGACGCTGGAAATTACCCAGCTTTCCACCAGACCTTTGGGCGTATTGGTAAGGTGCTGTCCTCGCTTGTGACGATGACGCCACCTGCTGTTGAAAAGACAACACCGTCTGAACTGTGGAACCTTGGAAAAATTGGCCTCCAGTTTCGCAGTCTTGACAAGAAAGACGCCTTTCGACTGCTGCGATGGGGACCAATGGCGGTTGCTGATCTTGTCGCTGAGTGGTTTGAAAATGAGTTGCTGCGAGCCACAATAGCAGCACGCGGTATCTTTGGATCATTCGCGGGCCCCTGGTCCGCCGGCACCAGCGCGGGTCTTTTGTGGCAAGCAGCCTTTGATCGGCAAGCCATTGCCCCGTCTTCCTTCTTCAAAGGGGGATTGGGTGCCTTGACGCAAGCGCTCTCTCAGGCTGCACTTGATGCTGGCGCTGAGATCAGGACAAGTGCGGACGTGGTTAGAATTGAAAGCAATGGTGATCGTGTTGTTAAGGTGGTACTTAGCGATGGGGAGGAACTTGTTGCGCGCGCTGTGGTCTCAAATGCCGATCCACGCACAACCTTTCTGAAGCTGCTTGACCCTACTGCGCTTGATCCTAATTTCCTTATGAAGGTCCAGAATTTCAGGGGCTACGGGGTGTCCGCGAAAGTTAACCTGGCTCTTTCAGCTCTGCCTTCGTTTACCGGTTTGGCGGACGATGCCGCCGCAAAACTGTCGGGACGAATTCACATTGGACCCGATATCGACTATCTCGAGCGCGCCTTTGATGCCGCGAAGTATGGCGACTATTCGCCAGAACCATATTTAGACATCACGATTCCAACGTTGACTGACTCTTCACTTGCTCCCGAGGGAGCGCACGTGATGTCTATCTATGCTCAGTTTGCGCCTTATGCTCTAAAGCATGGTGACTGGACAGAGCGGCGTCAGGAGCTTGGAGACGTCGTTGTTAATCTTCTAGCGCATTATGCCCCAAACTTAAAAGATCTAATTATTGCGCGACAGGTTATTACACCGTTCGATCTCGAGCAGACCTATGGTCTAAGTGGTGGTCAGATCTTTCATGGTGAGCATTCTCTCGATCAGTTCTTCACTTTCCGTCCTCTCATTGGTTGGGCGCAATACCGAACTCCGATCAAAGGACTCTATCTCTGCGGTGCTGGGACACATCCGGGGGGAGGTATTACCGGTGGTCCGGGCTTCAATGCAAGCCGCGAAATAATCAAAGACTTCCGAGCTAAACGAGTGTAAGTTGTTCTGGCAAAAGACAAATAAATGAAGAAGCAAAAGATCACTCGCAGCTTCGCCAGCGATAATAATGCCGGCGTTCATCCCCGGATCATGGAGGCAATAACGGCAGCAAACGTTGGCCATTTCGTGGCTTATGGAGATGATCCATACACGGCGCAAGCTGTAAACACCTTTAGAAAACATTTTGGAAAAGATGTTGAGGTCTTCTTCGTGTTTGGTGGAACCGGCGCCAACGTTCTGGGTCTTAAGGCGGTTAGTGAGTCCTATCACGCTGTCGTTTGTGCAGCCACGGCCCACATCAATGTTGATGAGTGTGGCGCCCCTGAGTTCTTTACCGGCTGCAAGCTACTACCGCTACAGACGACCGACGGCAAGATTCGGCCCAATCAGGTAGAGCCTCTTTTGGATAACGTCGGATTTGAACATCACGTTCAACCACGGGTGATTTCTATCTCGCAAGCCACGGAAATGGGAACTGTCTACACGCCCCGCGAACTTAAGACACTGTCTGGTTTCGCTCATCGCCACGGCATGTTGTTACACATGGATGGAGCGCGAATCGCAAATGCTGCTGTCAGTCTTGGTGTGCCGCTGAAGACAATAACTAAAGAAGCGGGTGTAGATATTCTGTCCTTCGGTGGCGCCAAGAATGGGATGATGTATGGCGAAGCGGTTGTTTTCTTCAATCGGTCCTTTGCTAAGGACTTCAAGTACATTCGCAAACAAGGTACTCATCTCGCATCAAAGATGAGATTCATTTCCGCGCAGTTCCAAGCGCTTCTGGAAAAGGATCTGTGGAAAGGGAATGCTGCCCATGCCAACAAGATGGCTGCTAAGCTGGCGGCGGAATTAGAGCGAATTCCGGAGATCAAGATCACGCAGAGAGTAGAAGCAAACGGAGTATTTGCGATCTTGCCTCGCGAATATATCCCCGTTTTACAGAAGAGTTATTTCTTTTACGTCTGGAATGAGGAGATTTCTGAGGTGAGGTTTATGACTGCGTTTGACACGACGTATGAAGACATCGACGAGTTCGTGAGTTACATCCGTAGAACGCTGTAGTTCTCTTTGTCCGACAAACCTCACCCATCTTTCCGATGAAGAAACCACTGGCACCGCTGCCAGTTAGTTCATCATGTATACCCCGTATTCCCGTCTGCAGCCGCCAACACCAACCTGTTCAACTTTCTTGAGCGCCTCGTTCGGGAAATTCTCCTGGTGGACCTCGTCGCTTTCAAACCACTGGCAAACTAAATCGCCATCTGAAACTACACCGTGGACTGTCATCCTGGGTCCCCAGAGCGGAGCTGAACTACATCGCCAATTTCAAAGTCTTCCATAACTGCCTTCCCTGCGCGCCAGAGAGCACTCAGCGCGCCGAACTTTTTTACACCCTTACCATAGTCTTAATGTCGCCGGGAACCCACAGGTACCTCTTTGCTGCGAGTGTGGCGCTTTAGTTTAGATGGTGCGTCGGCCAGAGACCAGGTTATAAACCAACACGATCGCGGCCACGACCAGCAAGATATGAATCAGGTTAGTTCCGCCGCCGATCCCTAAGCCAAATCCCAGTAACCATAAGACCAACAGGATCACCAGTATTGTCCACAACATTACTCCATCTCCTTTTCTTAAGTCCGAGCCGTTGTTAGGGCTCAGAAATGAATGGGCTCGATCTGCTAACGTTGGAATAGGCATCCCCTCGATGCAGCGCACCTATTGACTGTTTACTCGCCCGAAACGACAATCTTATTGTCGACTGATTTCACGCCGCGGACGCCCTTACTATCTGCTGTTAGCAGCCTTACAGCCGTCTCTTGCAACACAAACGGCCCAAGAGGAGGTCGATGGCCTGGTCGGTGTCGAGAGTGATCAGTCTAAAGAACAACTATTAAAGAGTTTACGGCTCAAAAGATTGGCGGTCTGTGCGCCAGCACACAAAGGAGAAAGCACTGAGGAAGGAATGACAGAATCCTCCAATCCGAACAGATGGTCGTGCTCAAATTAATAAGCTCACACTTTCCTTTCGTTACAGTAGAGCGCGAAATGTCCTGCTTGGAGAGTCGTTGCTCCAATGCCACTGCGATCAAGACTTCATTAACTTGCGCCGCAGAGTCTTTTCCGGTGTCAGGTATGTATTCTTGACCCGTTGCTGGGTGATAGTTGAACCACCCTGACCAAACTTTAAGGACCCACTCGTGGTCCAGTTAATAAAGGCGCGGCCGATGCCTCATATCGACACCGTTGTACCCGAAGAGTCGTCGATCTTCGATAGCAACAATAGCCTGGACCAGGACGCGACGAAGCTGCCAGTGAGTTGTTTACGTCCTTACGTAGAGAAATTGATTAGGGGGGGCCGACTGCGGTGCCAACAAGGCCGACTCATTCTATCCCGATAGTCTGAGGCGCTAGACTTTTCTACGGAAATAGGGCGCCATTATACACGTCGTCAAAAAGCCCCGCACATCTAAGGTGTCAGGGCTTTTTCAAATGGAGCCGTGGCTTAACATCGCTTAGGGCATTGGCTTCAGGGTTACCTCTCGGAGAAGGCGGGTTCCTATATAGTCACGAATGGGAAGACGTGCAGCGTCGTTTGCGGCCGCCCTTTTCTCTCTATCGGTTTGCGCGTAGTGCTTGGCGGCGATCTCCTCAGCCTTATCAAAGTCAGCCTGATTAAAATCCAATGCTTTAGCAAAGCTTGGATAGAGGTAAGCAATAGCGATATCCCAATCGTTTGGATTGTTAATGTTCGTCTGTAGCAGCACCTTCGCATCTTGAATTATTCCCGCCTTTTTCTGCTCGGCGGATATCTTAGCGAAGTTGCGGCGTAAGAACTTCAGGTAGTCGTCAAACTTGCCGGGTTTCGTGCGGTAGTAGTTAACTACCCATACTGGGCCTTCTGTCCAATGCTCTTGCGCTTGCACCTGTGTGGTGCTAAGCATACAGAAACAAAACAGCAGCGTAAGCAGGGAAACTTTTCTCATAAAGGAAGCTCCTCGTGATCTGATGATAAAGCCGATTCGGAACCCGAGAAATACGTTCTTATAATAACGCGCTCAGCGGAACTGATTGTGTTGAATTAGTCGCAGGTTAACATGCTTTAGAAGAGATTGCGACAGGGTCCGTCAATCTGACGCGCGTACCGGACACGCGGACAGTACCATCGGCATCTTGGGCCAGTGGCACTCGTTGCGTGAAAGTCAGGTCGGTCATACATTCGAATGTAGTCGTTTCTTTTTGAACGAGGAAGAGATTGCGCCGTGAGCAGGTTATGAAATCGCTCGCCTTGCACAAAACCAAGACCAAAAGCCAAAGAGCAAAGACCTAGTTAAGTAACAGCTTCAAGAGGCTCCTGGCGGAGGCGATGCCCAGAAGTCGCTCCTCGCCAGAATCTAAACCGTGCGTTAACGCGCGGCGTCTGTCCAATGCCACTTGTTCAGCTCGCAGACGGCGACGCTCCTCTTCAATCTCAGCTTTCTCTTTAGCGCGTGTAACCTCGAGACCACCAGCGCGAATGAATTCGATGATGCGGGCGAGTTCATCCCGGTCGAACCATGTACCGTGTCCCTTGCAAACGTCTACTATTACTCCTGAGCAGCGAGCAAAATTGATCCGATTCATCAAGTGCCCGCATTCAGGACATGGCGCGTATGTAACTTTAGTATTTTTACGCACTACATTCGTTGGAGCAGGCGAAGCGCTACCGAGTACCACAGCTTGCTCTTCGCGATTAGCACAAATTCTTTCGAAGGTCGAAACATCGATCCAGAGTCCTAAACACTTGGAGCATTCACGTACCTCTTCGGATCCTATGATCATTGATGGCATTTCGCTTCGACACCTCGGACAACTGAGAACTGGCAGGGCTCCCTCAGCGCGTTTGGCAACACGCGCCCCGCAACGAGGACAATGACGGCTGCCAATAAACATCATGCCGAAGCAAGATCCACACGCAACGGTGGCTAGTCTGGAACGACAATATTGACACCTTGGCTGATCAGTTGCAGTAGCCGCCCCGCACATCGGGCAATTTAATGTTTCTGCGCCCATCCGTCGCATTCTATCAGCAAGAGATAAACTGGACTACATGCTGCTGCTGTGCGATGCTGACGCCCAAAAGAAGCAGGTAAGTTTCCAAATAATTCTGCGCAGATGAACAGTGTGCTGGATGAGGTCGTCGCGGACTTTGAGCCGTCACCTGAGCTTGTTTCGGTGATGTTAGGATCATCATCCGCCGTGCTATTAGCCTTAGATATCGGGACCTCCGGAGTACGTGCCGCCCTGTTCGATGGCACCGGTGGTGAGATTCATAGCGCCAGTTTGCGGCGACCACACTTAAGCCAAGGTGGCGCCGCGACTAATCTCGATGCGGATGAGATATTTGATCTGGTTGTTGAGACTTTGGATTCTCTCTTTGCGAGCTATCAAGCGACAAATACGCAAATCGAATTCGTCGCGATCTCCTGCTTCTGGCATAGCCTTTTGGGAATCGACTCAGATGGTAGACCAACAACTCCAGTTCTGACATGGGCCGACACTTCCGCGGCTCAGGCAAGCTACAAGCTCCGTTACTCTTATGACGAAGCAGAATTCCACTGGCGCACTGGATGCCGGTTTCACCCCAGTTACTGGCCTGCAAAGTTGCTGTGGCTTAAAGCTGAACAATCTGCAGTATTTGACAGAACAAGAAAGTGGGTGTCATTTGGCGAGTATTTAGGTCTCAGATTGTTTGATACCACTGTTACCAGTGTTTCAATGGCGTCTGGAACTGGTCTTTTCGATCAACGAAAGTGTGACTGGGATGCGGAATTACTTCGCGAGTTGGGCATTGCTCTTGATACTGTTCCCGAAATCGCAGCCGAGACAATCACTCACAATCGACTCGATGATCGAGGTGCAAAGCGTTGGCCGCTACTGCAACATGCGGTGCTTTGCCCAGCGATTGGAGATGGCGCCGCAAATAGCATAGGGTCAGCGTGTGTGACGCCTGAAAGAGTCGCACTGATGGTCGGTACCTCGGGCGCAATGCGTACTCTTTACGAAGCTGAGCCGCCAGATAGAATTCCATTCGACCTCTGGTGTTATCGAGCCGATCGGAAGCGCATTGTAGTTGGGGGTGCTTTGTCAGACGGAGGCGGGCTTTATGCCTGGATGCGAGGTTCTCTAGCTTTCCTCGAAGACGATGAGGAGCTGGAAAATGAATTGCAGAATATGGAACCCGACGCACACGGTCTGACACTACTCCCGTTCTGGACAGGAGAACGAAGTACTGGCTGGAGTCCTGATGCGAAGGGAGCGGTCTTAGGGCTAACACTTCACACGCGGCCAATAGAGATCATGCGAGCTGCGATGGAAGCTGTAGCCTACCGATTCGCGTTGATTGCAAAGGCATTGGACTCTTGCGCACCTGATGCTGCCATCATAGCTTCCGGTAATGCGCTTCATTCATCTCAGGCCTGGACACAGATTTTGACGGATGTTCTGGGTAAACCTGTCACACTCTCGAATCTGGGTGAAGCCTCAACGAGGGGTGCGGCACTGCTTGCCTTGGAGGCGGCCGGCAGGATAGAAAATATCGAACATTTTGAGATTCCGATTCAAAGAGTTCATCAACCTGACATGTCGCGTCATGCTCGTTACAAAGTTGCGCTTGAACGGCAACAGAAATATGAGGTGATTGCCAAAAATGTGAGTAGTTGATTTGTCGTGATGTTCTGGAAATCAATAAAAGCCGGAAGGGCACTAAATGAATGAGCGCACCACTACAAAAGCACACAGATACCACTAGCGAACTAGATCAACTTTGCATCAATACGATTCGAGCGCTGACTATTGATGCTGTTCAAAAGGCAAAGTCTGGACACCCCGGGTTACCGCTAGGTGCGGCGCCAATGGCATATGTCCTTTGGACAAAGTTTCTCCGTTACAATCCGCGCAATCCTAGATGGGAGAACAGGGATCGTTTCTTGCTCTCGGCGGGGCATGGCTCAATGCTGCTATACTCATTGCTATATCTCACTGGCTATGACCTGCAGCTTGATGAGTTGAAGAACTTCCGCCAGTGGGGCTCAAAAACTCCTGGCCACCCGGAAAATGTTTTGACGCCAGGTATTGAGGTGACTACGGGTCCGCTGGGCCAGGGCTTTGCCAACGGGGTCGGCATGGCAATGGGAGCGGCCCACCTGGCGGCGCGCTTTAATGAAGATGAATTTCCCTTAATCGACCATAACGTCTACGCGATCGTTTCGGACGGCGATCTTATGGAGGGAGTTGCGGCAGAAGCGGCTTCGCTTGCAGGTCATCTTAAACTCGGCAAATTGATCTACCTCTACGATGACAATCGAGTGACCATTGAAGGTTTCACTGATCTCGCTTTCAGCGAAAGTGTTCCGCAACGCTTTGAAGCTTATGGCTGGCACACGGCCACTGTTGAAGATGGCAACGATCTTAGTGCGATAGAGGCTGCTATTCGTGATGCACAGTCGGTAAGCACAAAACCTTCCCTAATCTCAGTCAAAACAGTTATTGGTTATGGCATGCCCACGGCCGGTACTCATAAGGCCCACAGCGACCCGCCGGGGGAAGAGGCCGTCCGCGAGACTAAACGGCATCTTGGCTGGCCCGAAGATAAAGAGTTTTACGTTCCTGATGAAGTCTTGCCGCATTTCCGTAAAGCAATTGAGCGCGGTGCTCAACTGGAAGCCGAGTGGAATGCACTGGTTGAGAAATACCACCAGAAGCATCCAGAGGCAGGCCGGCTCTGGCGGTCAATGATGGAAGGAGAACTGCCGAATGGATGGGAGAAACACCTGCCCTCATTTGAGAATGCCAAGCCTATGGCGACTCGAGCTGCAAGTGGAGAGGTCATAAACGCGCTAGCGCCGCATTTGCCAATGCTGATTGGCGGCTCAGCGGATCTGGGTGTTTCAAACAACACAGACATAAAAGGAAATGGCAGCTTCGCAGGTGGATCGTACGAGGGGAGAATAATTCACTTTGGAGTTCGCGAGCATGCCATGGGTGCCGCACTTTCCGGAATGGCGTTGAATGGTGGCTTGATCCCATTCGGCGGAACATTCCTTACTTTTTCAGATTACATGCGACCGGCGATACGACTTGCGGCACTTTCCGAGGTTCAGGTGATATACGTGTTCACGCACGATTCAGTTGGGCTCGGAGAAGATGGACCAACACATCAACCAGTCGAGCATCTTGCCGCTTTGCGAGCGATACCACACCTGCACGTAATTAGACCAGCCGACCCGCATGAGGTGCGTGAGGCTTGGCGGCTCGCCATTTTACGGCGTCACTCTCCCACGGCGCTCGCGCTGACCCGGCAAAAAGTGCCTCTTATCGATCGACAGCGATACGCTTCTGCTGAGGGCTTAAGGCGTGGAGGCTACGTTTTGGCTGACGCTGAAGATGCTGATGGACAAGCCGAACCTCGGCTAATTCTGATCGCGACTGGTTCAGAAGTATCGCTTGCGCTTGAAGCAAGAGAGGCGCTGCAAGGCGACGGCATCCCTGTGCGTGTGGTCTCACTTCCATGTTGGGAGCTTTTTGAGGAGCAGCCTGAAGATTATTGGGAGGAGGTCCTACCATCCTCTGTAAGCGCACGTTTGGCAATTGAAGCAGGAGTACGGCAGGGATGGGATCGCTATGTTGGACCAAATGGTGACGTGATTTCGCTTGAGCGCTTTGGCGGTTCTGCGCCCGGGGAAGTAGCGCTGCGCGAATTGGGTTTCAATGTCGAGAATGTGCTGAAGCATGCACGTCTAATGGTGTGATTTTATGCGAATCGCAGTAGGGGCAGATCATGGTGGTTTTCCTCTCAATATCCGGGTAATTGAAGAACTCCGTGTCGCGGGCAATGAGATTACCGACTTCGGTACTCATGACGGCTCAATACCAAGCGACTATCCCGACTATTCACGAAAAGTGGGAGAAGCTATTCAGTCTGGCACTGTGGAGATCGGAATTCTGATCTGTGGGAGCGGTGTAGGCGCCGCGGTGGCCGCCAACAAGATGCGCGGTATTCGTGCGGCGCTATGTGGCGACACTTACTCAGCGCATCAATCGCGGGAGCACGATGACTGCAATGTATTATGCCTCGGAGCACGAGTTACAGGACCTGAGCTAGCGCTCGAAATCGTGCGAAGCTTTGTCGCAGCCAGATTCACCCGCGAGGAGCGACATCAGCGACGGCTCGAGAAGGTCGCCGAGATCGAAAGGATGAAGGCGGAAGGATGAAAAATGGTAAATGGCAAATGGTGAATGGCAAATGGTAAATGGTAAATTGGCTTTAGCCTCATTCCTTCTAACACTCACCACTACCATTTACCATTTACCATTCACCCCATGAGAGCTGTAACTATCGTATCGCCGGGTGGCTTGGACGCACTTGAGATTCGCGAAGTCCAGATTCCGTCGTTGACTAGTGACAGAGTGCGTGTGCGCGTTCGTGCTGCCGGTCTCAATCGGGCAGACATCCTTCAGCGGATGGGCCGTTATCCCGCGCCTCCCGGATATAGCCAGGACATTCCCGGTCTCGAGTTTGCGGGCGAGGTTGATGAAGTAGGCGATGCCGTAAGGTCCTGGGCGCGAGGCGATCGTGTATTTGGGATTGTTGCTGCAGGCGCTCAGGCTGAATACGTTGTTGCCTTCGAAAATCATCTTGCAAGAGTTCCTCCGAATCTGGATTGGGCCAATGCCGCCGCGGTTCCCGAAGCCTTCATGACGGCATACGACGCGCTCTTCGCGCAGGCTCGCTTACAGTTAGGCGAAGCAGTGCTCGTTCACGCTGCGGGATCTGGTGTTGGTACCGCTGCGATTCAATTGGCGCGGGCAGCCGGGGCCACTGTATACGGAACTTCTCGCACCAAGTCAAAGCTTGAACAGGCTGCACAATATGGCCTTAAAAATTACTTTGTAATTCAAGACGAGCCATCGGTCTTTGTTGATGCTGTTCGTGATTGGACAGGCGGACGAGGGGTCAACGTCATACTCGATTTGGTTGGTGCTCGTTACTTCGAAGCAAATATTTCATCGCTTGCGATTTTAGGGCGCTTGATGCTGGTGGGAACCACTTCAGGTTCAAAAAGCGCCTTTGATATCGGGGCGGTAATGCGAAACAGAATTACCATCAAGGGGACAGTTTTGCGTGCGCGCTCGGCGGAGGAGAAGGCAACTGCGACACGATTGTTTGCAGAGCATGTTGTTCCCCTGCTAGCGTCAGGTTCCGTCCGACCAATTATCGAATCCGTTTATCCACTTGAAAAGGTTCGCGAAGCTCACGAATTGATGGAAGCAAACAAAAACTTCGGCAAGATCGTATTAGAA
>CAZNPP010000006.1:51917-69360 GCA_964574785.1 uncultured Chloracidobacterium sp.
CGAAGCTCACGAATTGATGGAAGCAAACAAAAACTTCGGCAAGATCGTATTAGAACTCTAACCCGGCGATAGACTCCCCAGTTTGTCATCTATCTGGAGACAAAAAAGACCCCTTAAGGAACTGGGTTTTGGAAAAGAGCCTTTTCACACCGAGTTTGAAGGGGCTCTTCGAGGAAATCGTTTTGGGAGCGTCTGACAAACTAAAGTTTGTCGGACACTAGTAGTTTGACTGACATGCTTTCGAGCCTTATCCTCAACGCACATTCTTAAAGAGGCGTTCGGTTCCTGTTTTCAACTTCATATGGCCCCGCAGTTAAATGACGTAACTTCGCTGCTCCTTGCTTCGCGACAGGGCGACCAGGAGGCGCTAAATAGGCTACTGCCACTCGTCTACAATGAACTGCGCCGCCAAGCTGACCGCTATCTCCGGCGCGAACGTTCTGACCACACACTCCAAGCTACGGCACTTGTTCATGAAGCGTACCTGCGACTCATCGATCAAAAAGTCTCGTGGCAAAATCGTGCCCATTTCTTTGGTGTTGCAGCCGAGATGATGCGCAGAATTCTCATCGACCACGCAAGGAGTCATCAGGCAGCAAAACGTGGAAGCGGGGGAATCAAGGTTTCGCTTGACGAAGTACTAAACCTTTCTGAAGAGAAAGCGGCCGATCTTTTGGCCCTTGATGATGCGTTGAAAGCACTTGCCGAGATTGATCCTCAGAAGAGCCGAATTGTTGAGTTGAGATTCTTCGGCGGCCTTTCAAATGAAGAAACCGCCGACGTTCTCGGACTGGGAACTGCAACTGTTACCAGGCAATGGCGCATGGCTAAGGCTTGGCTATACCACCAGCTAAATAAGGAAGTATGACACCGGAGCGCTGGAAAAAACTCGAAGAAGTTTTTGAGTCCGCGGTCCAACGGCCTCCTAGCGAACGTGCAGCCTTTTTGGAGAGGGCGTGTGATGGTGATCCGACGCTCCGCAATCAGGTTGAGACCCTCCTTCTCTCCTACGAAAAGGCTGGTAGCTTTATGGAGGTGCCTGCCCTTGGATCGGCTTTCTCCAAAACTTTAGTCGATCAAACTACTTCGGTTATCGGATTGAGACTTGGCGCTTACCGCATCGTTCGGGAAATTGGGCGAGGTGGCATGGGATCGGTCTATCTTGCAGTTCGAGCCGACGACGAGTTTCACAAGCAGGTGGCCATCAAATTGATTAAGCGGGGGATGGACACCGATTTCATAGTTCGTCGCTTTCGCAATGAGCGTCAGATACTTGCTAGTTTAGATCATCCAAACATTGCCCGACTTCTGGATGGAGGAACTACTGAGGATGGCTTGCCCTATTTTGTCATGGAGTACGTCGAGGGCCAGCCGCTCTATCATTATTGTGATGAACATCGGCTGTCTTTAGTGGAACGCCTGCAACTGTTTCGCAAGGTCTGTTCTGCAGTTCACTACGCGCACCAGAATTTTGTCATTCATCGCGACCTCAAGCCGAGCAACATACTCTTAACGGCTGAAGGAGTCCCAAAACTTCTTGACTTTGGGATTGCGAAGCTTTTGAACCCTGACATGGCCTCACAGACGCTCGATCCAACAACTGCGGCAATACGATTGATGACGCCCGAATACGCAAGTCCAGAACAGGTTCGAGGTGAAATCGTAACCGTTGCCAGCGATGTGTACAGCTTGGGTGTGATGCTCTATGAACTGCTTACAGATCATCGCCCTTATCAGTTGAAGGACCATTCACCACTAGAACTCGCAAGGGTGATTTGTGAGGAAGAACCTGAGGCTCCGAGCGTAGCTGTAAATCTTATAGAAGTCTTACCGTCGGAGACTGATGAACCAATTGAAATTACTCCCGAGACCGTTAGTCAAGCTCGCAGCACCACGCCTGACAAATTGCGGCGTGAACTTGCTGGAGGTCTTGATAACATAATCCTGAAAGCCTTAAGCAAAGACACAGCAAAGCGTTATAAAACCGTTCAAGAATTTTCCGATGATCTGCGCCGTTATTTGGAAGGTCATCCTGTCTTGGCGACTCCCTATTTCCCCTCACCGACCAAGGTTTTGGTTGACACTCCTGCATCACCTTCGGGATCTCGCTCACTCGCCATTCTGCCTTTTCATGTGCTGCGCCTTGAAGAGAAAGGCGACGAGTTTCTCGGAATGGGAATGACTGATGCGATCATCACCAAGCTAAGCAATATCCAACGAATTATGGTTCGACCAACCAGTTCAGTAACCAAATACTATGATGGTACTCACAATATACTGGCTGCGGGTCACGAACTTAACGTTGGCTATGTGCTTGATGGCCGTATCCAACGAGCCGGGGATCGCATTCGAGTCACTGTGCAGCTTGTAAGAGTACGTGACGGAATTCCGCTGTGGGCATCAAAGTTTGATGAGCACTTCACCGATATTTTTGCCGTCGAAGATTCGATATCTGAGCAAGTAGCCAGGGCGCTTGTGCCGCGCCTTACTGGTGAAGAACGCGAGCTACTGCTCCGCCGGGAAACTGCGAACGCAGACGCTTATCAGGCCTACCTTAAAGGTCGCTACTATTGGAACAAATTCACCCCTGAAAACTTCAGCAAGGCACTTGAGCAGTTTCGCGGAGCAATAGAATTGGACCCCGGCTTTGCTCAAGCTTACGTCGGTATTGCTGACTATTACACCTGGGCGGCTATCTACGGTATAGGACCGCCGCACGAATACTTTCCTGAAGCAAAGGCCGCTGCCACCAAAGCATTGGAACTGGAAGATACTTTGGCGGAAGCGCACGCTGCCTTGGCGTTCGCGACGCTCTGTTACGACTGGGATTGGCGGACGGCCGAATTGGGCTTTAGGAGAGCGCTGGAACTTAATCCAAACTACACGCCTGCTCATCAATGGTATTCGAATCTCCTGGCCACAGAAGGCAGGTTTGAAGAGGCAGTTGCAGAGATTAAAAAGGCTCGGGAAATCGATCCACTCTCTTTAATGGATAGGTCAATCGCAGGTTGGACACACTATCACGCGCGCCAATATGAGCTTGCAGTTGAAGAACTGCAAAGGACTGTAGAACAAAACCCTAATTTCGGTAACAGCCATCTCTACTTAGGCTGTGTATACGAGCGAATGGGCAGGTACGAAGATGCGATTGAAGCCATTCATCGTGCTCTTGAATTGATGGAGGGCTCGATAATGCCGTTGTGGGCATTGGGCTTCACTCTGGCTGTCTCCGGAAGACGGGAAGAGGCGCGCGAAGTTATAGACAAGTTGGATAGGCTCGGGCAGAAGGTCTACGTGTCACCATATTATTATGCCGTGATTTACACCGGGCTGGGTGACCGAGACAAAGCCTTCGAGTGGCTCGAGAAGGCCTTTGCGAGTCGTGACGAGTGGCTGATCTGGCTTGGAACTGAGCCCAAACTAGATGAGCTCCGTTCTGATTGGCGCTTTGAAGACCTTCTTCAAAGGATAGGCCTTAAAGGCGATGAAGCCAGGAAGGCTCTCTCATATGCTGATGAACAATCTCGAAGTGGTTCGCAATCGATTTCAGCAACTGGAGATTCGCCACCCAGGAAGGGCGGTATCACGGGGGAGTTTCGTCAGGATCCAGCAACTCGAGCTGAAAGAATTTCGCCTCGTCGCAATAGGGGACTGATGGTGGGCGCCGTCCTTTCCGTAATTGTTGTAATCGTTGCTGCAACAATTGGGCTCTATTGGCTGCTGAATCGACCCGCTACTCATTTTATGAACACAAGGGTGGAGAAGCTGACTACCAGCGGGAATGTTGTTCAGGCAGCTTTATCACCCGACGGTAAATACGTTGCATATGTAATGGACGAGGCTGGTGCTCAGGGCCTCTGGGTTCGACAAATCTCAATAGCTAACAGCATTCGGATTGTTCCAGCTGGTGAGGCGTCGATTCGTGGCTTAACTTTCGCTAACGACGGCAGCTATCTCTATTACATCCGTGATGGTGAGAAGAGTGGCAGTTTGCAACGGGTGCCGGCACTTGGAGGATCATCTACAGAAGTTAAGCGGGGAGTTGATAGTCCCATAAGCTTTTCGCCTGATGGCAAGCAGTTCGCTTTCATACGAAGCAATCCTGTGCAGGGCGAAGAAATGTTGATGATTACAGATCTCAATGGTTCCGGAGAACAACAACTCGCATCAAGAAAGTTCCCTGAACACTTTTCAATTGACACTGCGCCGGCATGGTCACCGGACGGGAGGAGAATTGTCTGCGTCACACAAACAGCTGATTCGCAAGGTTTTTACATGAAACTTTCTGAAATTAGGCTCTCGGATGGATCAGAGACTCAGATTTCGAACAAGCGCTGGCTTGAGATAGGGCAGACAGCTTGGATTCGTGACGGTAGCGGACTGATCATAACTGCTCAGGATGAAACATCCGCATTCCAGCATGTTTGGTATGTCAGTTACCCAAAGGGAGATCCACGTAGAATCACACATGACCTTAGCGACTATCTTGGCGTTAGTCTCCCTTCAAGCTCTGATTTGATTCTAACTGTCCAACGTCAAACGTTGACCACTATCTTGGTGACGCCAAATGAGGATGCCAAGAACCCCAGGCAGATTACATCTGGAGCCGGTAGGTATTTTGATCTGACCTGGACATCTGACGGCAAGATTCTCTATGCCTCTGATGCAAGCGGAGCCGCAGATATTTGGGAGATGGAGGGTAATGGCAGTGATCAGAAACAGCTCACCGCTGGGGCAGGTAGAAATTATGCTCCAGTAACGTCTCCCAATGGTAACTACATTTTCTTCCACTCAAATCGTTCGGGGAACTGGCAGATTTGGAGAATGAACCGAGACGGCACAAATTCAGTGCAAATGACTTCTGATAAAGAAGAGAGTAATTGGCCAAATGTCTCACCGGACGGAAAATGGATCGTTTACCAGCATGTGACTTCAGGCATTACGTGCATTTGGAAATTGCCCGTTGAAGGAGGCGAAGCTGTTCAGATTACGAAATCGCTTTCCATGCGACCCGCCGTGTCTCCCGATGGTAAATTACTTGCCTATTGGCACAAAGAGGATGCTCCAAATGCTCCATGGCGAATTGCCATCAGCCCGCTGGATGGGGGCGAGCCCATAAAGCTTCTGGATATTCCGCAAAGTCCCGCAAACTCGAACAGTGTCATTCACTGGACGAAAGATAGTACCGGCGTATTGTTCATTGACTTTCGCGAGGGTGTAGCCAATTTATTACTCAAACCAGTTGACGGTAGTGCACCTCGACAATTATCTGACTTCTCCCAAGAGCATTTCTATTCATTTGACATTGCCGAAGATGGCCGGCTGGTACTCTCACGTGGCCTGCGAACTAATGATGCGCTAATCATTAGCGAAGCAAAATAGTATTTACGCTGCTTTAACAACTCGTAACCGGTGTGGCTTTGGCTGAGCGGCTGTCGTTCCGAGTTGGTGGAGATCGAAGGACGATGAGGCGCGGTAGTAGTAAGGTCCACTTGCCTCCCAAGTAATCAAGTTGAAATACCGCTGCGCGCCACAGCTCAGGCACGCGCGATACGTCTCGCCGTTTCGCGTCATGGGCCTGCCTAGCTCCCGGTGTTTGCACCCGAATAAGCTCCCTAGTATTCCTGCCCGTCGCCCTAAGGGGACCGACCCATTCGTGTTCGGTCCTGTTTTGTTGGTTATTTCTGCCATCACCCCTCCTATGCACCCCTGAAGAACCAGATTAAATTGCCCCCCGCATTTAATAACGCGTAGTTTTTCTGAGAAATGAATCATCGAAAGAAAGATACCCCAGGGGCTTTCAGCCTGGGGAGTCTCAGTTTCGGCCTAATTGTGCTTCCAGAAAGATTCCCTTGATTTTTACAAATCTTTCCCAATGTGGCTTAAAAATATTAATTACTTACTTCAATCAACTTCAATCCGTTCTTAATCTCTGCCTCCGTGCCACCGTCGTGCCCGTTGGTGATCTTTATTTTTGACACAGCCGCTGAAGTAGAGGGTATTCTGTAAGTTGGCGAGGAAAGAGTCTGGCGGCTCCGCGCGGACACCTTGACTGTTGATTCTTGAACGCATTCCTTCTCCCACTGGGAGTTGCTCGACGTTGCCCCGCGAGGGTAATTAGTTCTATTATGCGTCCTACCCAAACTGAGCCGGATTATTCTATTAACACTTTGTTGACCTCAATGAGACTGCTCGCCAAGCATCTATTAGTTTTGCTCATCGTCAGCGTGACTGTGCTTTCAGCTCACTCATTGGCAAGAGCCGAGTTAACTCAGGATTCTCAAAACAGAAGAGCTTCTGGAGCTTCTGTAACTGAAGCGGAGGAAGCAGGCACTCTTGAACCTGAACCACGAATCTGGATTCACCTTACCGGGGGAGGAAAGATACAAGTTGATGAGTTAACTGAAAGCCCAGATGGTGTCTGGTATAAGCGAGGCAACATTACGACGTTCCTGGATCGGACAAGGGTGGAAAAAATAGAACGCGAGTCCGATGCTAAACCCGCGGAGAAGGCCGAAAGTCTACGGGGTTCAGGCAGGTGGAAAATCTCCGATGCAGGAAAAGTTGAGAGCTTCTTCCTTGCCACTTTTGGGCGTCGGTTGCCAATTGGAGCCTTTGGTCAATCCGAGCTGCATACGCGCTGGGGCTTGGATCATCGTAACGGAATGGATGTTCCTATACACCCTGATAGTCCTGAGGGTCGAGCATTAATGAAATTCTTACGTAGCGAAGGGATACCTTTCATTGCCTTCCGTGGTCCTGTGCCGCGTGTATCAACCGGGCCGCACATACACATTGGTCATCCTTCTCCTAGGTTAAGTCGATAGCTTCCCTCGAGGTAAACCCAACATGAAATTCATTGAAGTAGCACACCCGGAAGGCGGCAGATTCATAATTCACATTGACCATATTACGAGTGCCCATTATCGGCCCGCCGAGGGAGATGTGAAGGCTCGATTAGGTGTTGATTTGGATGAAAGGCAAAACGAGATAATCCTCTTTGGAGCAGAAGCCGAGCGCGCTTGGCAGGCGATCCAGAAAGTAGTGGCGGCGACGACGTCCGCTGACAAATAGCTGACAAAAGAATTACGCCTTTCGTCCCAGAGCGGCAGTAATCGTTTTGAGCAGAGTAGTCTGATCGATCGGCTTTGTAAGATGCATCTGGTAGCCAGCCGAGAGCGCCTGCAACCGGTCATCGCTGGTAGCATAGGCAGAAACTGCAATCGCGGGCGTAACTCGTTTCCGGTTTGACTCAATTGTCCTTACCTTCTTGATCAAACTGTACCCGTCTTCTCCAGGCATCCCGATGTCACTCAATAGCAGGTCAGGATCCCATTCTTCAAGTTTTTGAATTGCGGCTGCTACTGACTCACAGCATTGAACATCGCTTCCATAGTTTGTCAGCATTGCAGCAATTACTTCTCGCGAGTCTACTTCGTCATCGACCACTAGAATCCTCAGACTCTCAAGTGGGCGCGGACATTCACTTTCAATAGCCACGTCTGGCTCCGACGAAGTGTGGGGACTAAGAACCGCCAGATCAGTGTCAACATTTAAGGGGAGATTGATCGTAAATGTCGTGCCCCGATCCTTTCCCTCACTGTGAGCTTCGATTGTTCCGTTATGCATTTCGACTAGATGTCGCACAATCGCCAACCCTAGTCCCAAACCACCGTGTCTCCGGGTTGTGCTGCCATCAGCCTGGCGAAAACGTTCGAAAATGTAAGGGAGGAATTGAGGATCCACTCCAATTCCACTGTCAGTCACTGCCACCTGGACATTTCTCGCATTTCTTCGTACTTCTATCTTCACATGGCCGCCGGCAGGAGTGAACTTAACGGCATTGTTGAACAAGTTCCAGAAGATCTGTTGTAAGCGGTTAGTATCTCCTAACACCTGACAAGTACTGGGATCCTGAACCGTCTCAACATGAATGCCCTTTGCTTCGAATGCTGGGCGCACTGCTTCCAATCCGCTTTCAATGACAGACCATATATCAACAGGACGTAAATCAATGCTGAGTTTTCCTGTAATTATTCGCGAAACGTCTAGCAGGTCATCGATCAACTGTGCTTGTGAGCGTGCGTTACGTTCAATCGTCTCGACCGCTCGTTCTAGCACTGAAACATCAAATTCACTCCGGCGTACCAATTGAGACCATCCCAGAATTGCTGTAAGGGGCGTCCGCAGTTCGTGGGAGAGAGTTGAAAGGAACTCGTCTTTTGTACGATTTGCTCGTTCAGCATCTGACCGTGCAATACGCTCGCGAATTAGAAGTTGTGCCCTTTCTTCTTCGGCATGCTTGCGCTCAGCAATTTCAAGCTGTAATTCGTTTGCATGCATTTGGGCTTCAGAATAAAGAGTCGCGTTCTCGTAAGCGATCGCTACCTGGGTGGCCATTGTTTCTATCAGGCGCTCGTCCGCCTCATCGAAATCGTCCCGGTCTGCTTTGTTGATTAGATAGACCCAACCCAGACCTCTTGTGGACGTGAGAATCGGGGTCCCTAAGAAAGACCTTATGCTGGCTGCGCGATTCGATAAAATATCATCGACATCACCCGAACGAAGAGGTCGACCGTTCTTAAGGAGAGCTCGAAGTACGGATTGGGGAATACATGATGCAAGCGAGTCAGTTCCAGCAGCCTCGTTCTCGTGCGACGCAACAAGGTACTTAGACTTGGCATCGTCTGGATCGATCATTCCGGCAGCGGCATATTCAGCTGACAGGATTTCGCGCGCAGCGTTACAGAACTTTTGCAAAACCTGGTCGGGTTCGTGTTCAGAAGCCAGCGTTTGGCCCAATTCGATCAGCATCTTCAGCCGAGCGAGGTTTGATTCTTCAAGCTGGAGGTTCTTTTCGTGCAGTAGTTCTGCTTGATGTTTGATTTCTTGTCTTCTTTTAAATAATTCAACGAAGATTGCCACCTTAGACCTTAGAATCTCTGGTTCGACCGGTTTGACAATGTAATCAACGGCGCCAAGAGAATAGCCACGACTAAGGTGCCGGTAACCGGTGCTGTCGGCGGTGAGAAAAATGATGGGTACTTCCCGCAACTTTTCACGACCGCGGATGAGTTCGGCGGTTTGAAGACCATCAATACCTGGCATGTAAACATCAAGCAGGATGACAGCAACCTCGAAATCGAGTAAACAGCGCAGGGCATCGTCACCTGAGGCTGCCCGGATTAAAATGCGATCCGGTGCTTGCAAGATGGCTTCGAGCGCCAACAGATTCGAAGGGCTGTCATCAACCAGCAGAATATTGATTTTCTCTTCTACCGTCATCTTCGAGTCGATCTCTGACGTGCTTACTCAGATGAGGCCTCGTCATGGCGATAGAGCCAGACACGCAATAACGAGAACAACTGCTCAACATCGAGTGGCTTAGAGATGTAATCTGAAGCTCCCACTTCAAGGCAGCGGTCCCGGTCCCCCTTCATCGCTTTCGCAGTGAGAGCAATGATTGGGAGGTTGCGGAACGCTTCTATGTGCCTTATTGCGCTAATGGCTTCGTAACCGTCCATTTCCGGCATCATAATATCCATTAACACGGCGTCAATTCCTGGCACTGCCTTCAAGAGTTCGATCCCTTTTTGGCCGTTCTCGGCATGCAGTACCTCCATCTTTCGGGCTTCCAAAACGCTTGTGAGCGCAAAGATATTGCGCACGTCATCATCTACGATCAGGACGGTGCGCCCCGCCAACATCGGGTCCTTGCGGTGAAACTGCTCGAGTATGTGCCGTTTTGGTTCTGGCAAGCTGGCTGCCTGACGGTGCAGCACCAGAGCAGTCTCGGCCAGGAGACGTTCGGGAGAGTTTGCTTCCTTGACCACAATGGTCCCAGCTACTTGCCTAAGCTGTTTTTCTTCGGTGCGCGACAGGTTTTTGCCTGTATAGACGATTACCGGAAGCTGCGGTTGATGATTCTTTTTAATGCTCTCGATTAATTCAAAGCTGGTCATGTCGGGGAGCTTTAAATCCACCACCATGCAGTCGAAGTTATCTTCCTCGAGTGCATGCAGGGCTTCCCTACCGGTGCCAACGGCTTTAGTTGCGACGTCGCCGTTGCCGATCAATTCCACCAGGCTCAGCCGTTGCGCCTCATCGTCCTCAACGACGAGCAATTTCTTAACCCGTTTTTCGACGTACTCGGAAATATCCCGGAACAGCGCGGCTAGTCTCTCCGGACCCGTAGGTTTTTGAAGGAGGGTAACTGCTCCTTGATCAAGGGCGCGCCGGCGATTCCCTTCAGTGGAAATTACGTATACAGGAATGTGCCTTGTTTCTGGGTCGTGTTTTAGACGGTCCAGTACTGTCCATCCATCACGATCCGGAAGCTTAAGGTCCAGTGTTATTGCGTCAGGTTTGTATTTCCGTGCGAGTCCCAACGCCATACTTCCAGTGTTTGCAACGAGTCCCTTAAAGTCTTCTTCGCGAGCAAAATTGAGAAGTGTGCTAGCAAACCCAGCGTCACTGTCAGCGATCAGAAGAACGCGATTACCGTCATCAATATGATAACGGTCATCTTCAATTAATCCCGGTTCGGTTGGCAGAATGGTCTGAGCTTGGTTGTCAAAGATCTCTGCAGTTGTCCAGGCAGGTTCTATGTTTTGCAATACGCGTGCAGCGTCGCGAGCAATAAGCGGTGGGCCACCAGCCGTGTAAACGCGGGGCAGATACAGCGTAAAAGTACTGCCCTCCTCGATGCTGCTTACCACACGAATTTCCCCGCCCAGCAGGCGCGCGATCTCTCGGCTAATAGATAGCCCCAAGCCAGTTCCACCATACTTTCGACTTGTTGTTCCGTCCGCCTGTTGGAACGCTTCGAAAATTATTCGTTGCTTCTCCGGGGGAATGCCAATGCCCGTGTCACTCACTGAAAACGCGATTACGTCACTCGCTCGATTGAGAGAATCCAACTGGTACCTCTCATTTGTTGAGGCGGGTTCTAGATGCAGAACCACGCGTCCCTTTTCCGTAAACTTGAAAGCATTGGAGAGGAGGTTGTTAAGTATCTGCTGCAGTCGTTTGTCGTCTGTGTAGATGGAAGGCGCGAGGGCTTTGCTGACACGGATCTGGAACTCCAGTCCCTTGTCTTGTGCCAGTTGGTAGAAGCTTCTCTCGAGCTGCCCAGTGATATCAGTTAACCTTATTTCTGATACGCTGATTCCCATCATGCCGGACTCGATCTTCGAGAGGTCCAGGATGTCATTAATCAGTGACAGTAGATCCGAACCTGAGGAGTGAATTGTCTCAGCGAACTGAACTTGTTTTGTTGAGAGATTGCTATCTGCGTTCTCTGCCAGTTGCTGAGAGAGAATAAGCATACTGTTTAAAGGAGTACGCAACTCGTGCGACATGTTCGCAAGGAATTCGGATTTGTATTTCGACGTTAAAGCCAGCTGTTCCGCTTTCTCTTCCATTGCCCAGCGTGCCTCTTCCACCTCACGGTTCTTGGCTTCTACTTCAGCTTTCTGGCGCGCCAGCAAAGTAGCCTTCTCCTTCAGTTCATCATTCGTTTTCTGTAGCTCTTCCTGCTGGTTTTTCAGAAGTTCTTCAGACTCTCGCAGTGATTCAGCCTGTTTCTCGAGTTGTTCGTTCTTTTTCTTGAGTTCATCCTGCTGTAATTGCAACTCGGCGGTAAGTGATTGAGATTGCAACAACAGGTCTTCAGTTCGCGTGTTTGCCGCTATGTTGTTCAAAACTATTCCTATACTCTCAGTAAGTTGATCGAGGAAGGTAAGGTGCGTATCGCTGAATGTATTGAAGCTTGAAAGCTCAATCACAGCCTTGACCTCATCTTCAAATAACACTGGGAGCACGACAATATTCAGCGGCTCTGCCTGGCCCAAACCCGATGCAATGCGTGTGTAGCTGTTTGGGACTTTGTTTAAGAGTATCCGCTCTCTTTCGAGCATGCATTGGCCAATCAAACCTTCTCCCGGGCGAAACTCTATCGCCTTCTTCTTAGGAATCGAGTATGCGTACGCCCCGAGCAGTTTCATTACCGGTTCACCGTCCTTGGCCTGATTGACAAAGAACACGCCTTGCTGAGCTTGGACAAGGGGAGCCAATTCCGATAAGACCAATTGGGCAACGGTTTTCATGTCCCGCTGGCCCTGGAGCATTCTGGTGAAGCGAGCGAGGTTAGTCTTAAGCCAGTCCTGCTCCATATTCTTTTGCGTAGTGTTCTTGAGATTTAGGATCATCTCATTGATGTTGTCCTTCAGAGCCGCAACTTCGCCCTGAGCCTCAACACTAATCGAACGAGTCAGATCACCTTTCGTAACGGCAGTTGATACCTCGGCAATGGCTCGCACCTGAGTCGTCAGGTTTGCCGCGAGTCCATTTACATTGTCTGTAAGATCACGCCATGTGCCGGCAGCGCCGGGAACATAGGCTTGGCCGCCAAGCTTGCCTTCCACGCCGACTTCACGGGCGACTGAAGTTACCTGGGCTGCAAACGTCGCAAGCGTGTCCGTCATGTTGTTGATGGTGTTTGCGAGCTCTGCGATCTCACCTTTTGCTTCCACGATCAGCTTTCGTTGGAGGTCACCATTTGCGACTGCGGTTACAACGTGTGCAATACCGCGGACCTGGTCAGTTAGATTGCTGGCCATGGAATTCACATTGTCAGTGAGATCCTTCCACGTACCAGCCACACCACGAACATCTGCTTGACCACCCAGTTTTCCTTCCGTACCTACTTCGCGCGCGACGCGTGTGACCTCTGAGGCGAAGGAGTTCAACTGGTCCACCATTGTGTTGATGGTGTCCTTCAGTTCGAGGATCTCTCCTTTCACATCGACTGTGATCTTCTTCGACAGATCGCCTTTTGCGACCGCGGTCGTGACTTCGGCGATGTTACGCACCTGATTTGTGAGGTTGCTGGCCATCGAGTTCACGTTGTCGGTGAGGTCTTTCCAGGTACCAGCGACGCCGCGGACATCAGCCTGGCCCCCCAGTTTTCCTTCCGTGCCTACCTCGCGAGCCACGCGAGTAACTTCGGAAGCGAATGAGTTCAACTGATCCACCATGGTATTGATGGTGTTTTTCAGTTCCAGAATCTCTCCTTTGACGTCTACTGTAATTTTCTTCGAGAGATTTCCGTTTGCTACTGCTGTGGTTACTTCAGCAATGTTACGCACCTGGCTAGTAAGGTTACTGGCCATGGAATTCACATTATCGGTTAAGTCTTTCCAAGTGCCGGCAACTCCGGTTACCTGAGCCTGGCCGCCCAATTTACCTTCAGTACCGACCTCGCGCGCGACGCGCGTCACCTCGGAAGCGAATGAGCCAAGTTGATCCACCATCGTGTTGATGGTGTTCTTTAACTCGAGTATCTCTCCCTTTACGTCGACGGTAATCTTCTTTGAGAGATTACCGTTAGCTACGGCGGTGGTGACTTCTGCGATATTTCTGACCTGGCTTGTCAGATTGCTGGCCATCGAGTTTACGCTATCGGTAAGGTCTTTCCAGGTCCCCGCGACACCTTTCACTGTAGCCTGGCCCCCTAGCTTACCTTCCGTTCCCACTTCGCGTGCGACGCGAGTTACTTCCGACGCAAATCCGTTAAGCTGGTCCACCATCGTATTAATGGTGTCTTTTAGTGCGAGAATCTCACCTCTGACATCTACGGTGATCTTCTTCGAGAGATCGCCTTTTGCAACTGCCGTAGTTACTTCGGCAATGTTGCGTACCTGCCCAGTCAAGTTGCCGGCCATCAGATTGACGCTGTCCGTCAAGTCTTTCCAGGTTCCGGCCACGCCTTTCACCTCTGCCTGACCGCCGAGTTTGCCTTCAGAACCAACCTCACGAGCCACACGCGTTACTTCCGACGCAAATCCGTTGAGCTGATCCACCATGGTATTTATGGTGTCTTTTAGTTCGAGGATCTCACCTTTTACGTCGACTGTGATCTTCTTGGAGAGGTTTCCATTAGCAACTGCGGTTGTTACCTCAGCTATGTTACGTACCTGGTCGGTTAGATTGCTGGCCATGGAATTCACATTGTCAGTGAGATCCTTCCACGTACCAGCCACACCACGAACATCTGCTTGACCACCCAGTTTTCCTTCCGTACCTACTTCGCGCGCGACGCGTGTGACCTCTGAGGCGAAGGAGTTCAACTGGTCCACCATTGTGTTGATGGTGTCCTTCAGTTCGAGGATCTCTCCTTTCACATCGACTGTGATCTTCTTCGACAGATCGCCTTTTGCGACCGCGGTCGTGACTTCGGCGATGTTACGCACCTGATTTGTGAGGTTGCTGGCCATCGAGTTCACGTTGTCGGTGAGGTCTTTCCAGGTACCAGCGACGCCGCGGACATCAGCCTGGCCCCCCAGTTTTCCTTCCGTGCCTACCTCGCGAGCCACGCGAGTAACTTCGGAAGCGAATGAGTTCAACTGATCCACCATGGTATTGATGGTGTTTTTCAGTTCCAGAATCTCTCCTTTGACATCGACTGTGATCTTCTTCGAAAGATCGCCATTTGCCACTGCCGTAGTTACTTCAGCGATATTGCGTACCTGGCTGGTGAGGTTACTGGCCATGGAATTCACGCTGTCGGTTAGATCCTTCCAAGTACCGGCCACGCCTTTCACTTTGGCTTCGCCACCTAGCTTACCTTCAGTACCAACCTCGCGCGCGACGCGCGTTACCTCGGAAGCGAATGAGCCGAGTTGATCTACCATCGAGTTGACAATCTTGACCGTTCGCAAGAACTCGCCTTTCAAGGGCCTGCCTTCCACTTCGAGCGCCATTCTTTGCGAGAGATCTCCATTAGCCACCGCGCCGATAACACGAACCATCTCGCTTGTCGGTCGGGCCATGTCACCTATCAAAAGATTCGCGCTGTCCAGTAGCTTCGCCCAGGAACCGCCCGCTGCTGGCAGAGTCGCTCGTTGAAGGAGCTTGCCCTCTTTTCTCACGACCCGGCTAACCCTCTGCAGCTCTTTAGTAGTTCTTTCATTGAGTTCGATAATTTCATTCAAGGTTTCAGCTATTCGGCCAGCTTCGCCGGTCCAGTCGTCGGGTAGCCTTGTGGAAAAATCGCCCTTTTTAAACGCCATCAGGGTCTTTAGGAGCAGTCTTGTATCGAGGCAGTCGGTTGTCGGAGTTTGTGTAGGCATGATTTCTTTTCCAGTTGCAATACGGGAGAGCCGTCGGGAATTGATGACAAGATGCCATCACGTCCAGTTAGACGTTAAGAATGGGGATTATCTTGACCTGCCCTCAATGGGGTAAGGGCCTTAAACCGGGGGAACGAAACAATACACTATTATACCTAGCTCGCTAAAAGTAAACCCCGAATTTGTCAGTGTCAATTTTGAGTTCTCAGTTGTATTTAGTTTGCCGAGGTAGCAGGTAGCCATAACGAACAACTGACAAACAACGAACAACTGACAACGGACTAGGGAATTACACCTCACGTAGCGCCCTTCGAGCCGCCTCAAAACCGCACATTCCATGAACGCCACCTCCCGGAGGTGTGGATGATGAACACAGGTACAACCCTCTTAACGGGGTTTTATAGGCTTGTAGTGTTGGCCGTATTAAAAGCTGACGCAGGGTCTGGGCGCCACCAGAAATGTCTCCGCCAATCAAGTTAGGGTTCTTCCTTTCCATTTCGGCTGGTGGTAGGACACTGCGCGCTAATATCAGATCTCGGAAACCTGGGGCAAACCTTTCAATTTGGGCTTCTACTCGTTCAGTCATGTTAAATCTCGACCCGTTGGGTACGTGACAGTATGCCCAGGCAGTGTGCATACCAGCAGGTGCGCGAGTTGGATCGAACAGGCTTGGCTGCGCCAAGAGGACAAAAGGTTTTTCTGAATGTTGACCCGACCAGGCAGCTCGTTCAGACGCGGCTATCTCTGCCAAGGTTCCGCCGATATGCACAGTTGCAGCTCGAGTACATTCCTTCGCTTTCCAGGGAATAGGCGCCTCGAGTGCCCAGTCCACTTTGTAAGCACCTGGGCCGTAGATAAAGCGACTGAGCCTTTTGCGGTAAGAGTTTGGAAAGCGATGGCCTGCGATCTGCAGGAGTTGTCGAGGAGTGACGTCGCAAAGAACTACCCGCGCTCTTGGAAGCTGATCGACGTTATCAACGGAAGTACCCGTCTTGATCTCACCACCAAGCGAACGAAAGTAGGAGGCCAGCGAATCTGATATTTTTTGTGCACCTCCGCGTGGGATAGGCCAACCCACAGCGTGCCCGGTTATTCCCAGAACCAAACCGAAGGCTGCACTTGGTATCCACTCGAGTGGCAATGTCGAGTGCGCAGACAGTCCTGCGAACAAAGCTCGAGCAGGTTTGCAACTGAAATGGGTGTTCGATAAGCCTTGTGCTGACCGCAATGCTTTAATTCCAAAGCGAGAAAGCGACAGTGGATGCCGAGGAAATTGAAGTGGGGCAAGTAGGAAGGAGCCAAGCGAGCTCCAGTTGCGAATGAAAGGATCCATTAAACTGGCGTAACTCTCGGCATCTTGTCCCAATGACCTACCAGTCTCTTCAAGTGAGCGTTCGAGTACTACAGCTCGGTTGTCATCCATGGGATGTGCCAGTGGAGCTGGTGAATGAATGAATTCTAATCCGTGTTCTTTGAGAGGGAGTGTTCTGAAGAAAGGTGATCCCGCTGCAAGTGGATGCACGGCAGAGCAGAGATCGTGAGTGAATCCAGGTAACGTCAACTCTGCCGAACGGGCGCCGCCCCCAACGGTTTCGTTAGCTTCATAAATGACGACGGAATACCCTTTAGTTGCCAGAAAGATCGCTGCAGCGAGTCCGTTTGGACCGGAGCCAATTACGATTGCGTCGTAGCTGCTCGTGGGTTTCAACTGTTACCGTTTGGCAGTGGTATTAGAAGACTTCTTCTTTTCTCGCTTTTTGCTGGCTAGATCCTTCCGAGCTGTTGCACTGTTTAGCAATTCGAGAATTGTTGCGTAACCTCTCTCTGCGGCTAAGGTCCTAATTGTCTTGCCTGAGACGTAGCCGAGGTTGGGATCAGCCCCCTTTTCCAGTAGCATTCGGACGATTTCAGCATCACCGGTTGTTACTGCGAGTGCCAACGCGGTCCCTCCATCAGCCGGTTGTGCGTTAACATCCGCATCGGCTTCGAGCAGGGCCTGTACGGTCTCTGAGTGACAATTGATAGTTGCAAAAATCAGAGCTGTTCGACCTTCGTGATCTTTCGCGTTTACGTTGGCTCCATCGGCGATTAGGGACCTAACAGTGTTGGTATTCCCGGAGAGAGCAGCCCTCATCAAGGGTGTATGCCCACCCTTGGCCCCTTCAGCGGCACTAAGCTGAGCACGGCTAGTCATGACAAATCACTTTCTATCAGTCGTGTGTTGTTTGAGTGTCAAGCATAGTGCTTATTTCGAACCAACTCAACTATTTGATGACTACTAATGGCAAGTCCGACAAACTTCAGTTTGTCGT
>CAZNPP010000006.1:69460-71499 GCA_964574785.1 uncultured Chloracidobacterium sp.
AAAAGAAAAATGCCGCGGGGAAGTCGCGGCAGGTTGGTTGAAGTCCGACAAACTTTAGTTTGTCGTCTGTGTCAATACTCGTAATTCTACAGGAAAAGAAAAATGCCGCGGGGAAGTCGCGGCAGGTTGGTTGAAGTCCGACAAACTTCATCAGTTTGTCGTTTTGTGTCGATACTCGTAATTCTAATGCGTCCTTTTAAGGACGTCCGAGAATCCGACCAAAAACTCCAGAGTTTCTACCGTAACCACGGTTGCGATAGGCGTATTGGCGATACCCCTGATCATACCCCCGCACAAAGCCGTCAAGGAAAGCTCGCGAACGGGCGTTTCTGTAGTGACGTGATCGCTCCGGCCTGTAGCTCTGTCGCCGCCGCGCATCACTTGAACCGGTTTCCAGCCCTTGCTGGTATCCGCGGTTAAAATCGATTCTATGGGCGTTGTTATAACCGCCACGCCCACGCTCGTTGCGGCGATCATTTCGCCGGTTACGATTTCGATCGCGTCGCCAGTCACGATTTCGCTCGTCGCGGTCGTAGCGACCGTCACGATCATAGCGACCCTGTGCCTGAACTGTGGAGCTGCCGATCACGGCTATCCCCAAACCAACAGCCAGAGCAAGGAATGCGCTGCTGAGTTTTCTACTCATTAATTAACCTCCCTTATTTAAAGATGAGACACTCTGCAATGTCCGACAAACTTCAGTTTGTCGATTTACTCAAACACTATTTAGTGCATCGTTCGACAAACTGAAGTTTGTTGCACAGTTCCGCAAGCGTTATTCCATTTACCTTTTAGGGCTCTTAACAGCTTAACGATAATCAACTGTTCCCCAAATGGTGTGATACATAACGCAGATGGGCGAAAAACATTGATGAATTTCTCAGAGCCTTGACCCATATTCGAATGCGGCGCTAAGCTCTCGCCGGCGTGCAGGGCGCCACCCGTCCGCGGGCAGGACTGAGTCCACCTGATTTTGCTTCCTGATTACAAGGTTCGTTTACGAATCTCCTTGCGCCCGAGCAAGCGGACAGCGGGCATAACCGAAAAGGAGGCTCGTATGTCTGAACGTCATCTTCCTGTTCGTCCAAACCTCGACCAACTAAAGCATCAGGCGAAGGATCTGCTCAGCAGAATCCGGCGTGGAGATCCATCTGCAATTGAGGAATTCAATACATATCATCCCAGCCCCACCACGGCAGACTCTGTCAGACTAGCGGAGGCACAGCTTGCGCTGGCGCGTAGTTATCAAGCACCGAGTTGGCCTCGCCTGGTTCAAGCGTGCAAACTCATCGATGCGATATGGCGCGATGATGTTGAAGCTGTTCGTGAACTCGTGCAAAAGAATCATTTAAGGCGAGATCCGGATCTTTTGAAGCGAACGTTTACACACGACGAGATCTACCCTCCAGACCTTGGCTGTCAAGACGAAGTACTGGCAACTCATGGAACCCCGCTGGCCGGCGCGACGTTACTGCATATGTGCATCGACTATGACGAACTGGACATAGCGCGGTGGTTACTTGAGCAAGGGATGGACCCTGACGTAAAAGCTGCGGTCGATAATGAAGGTTTTGGTGGTCACACACCGTTATTCTCCACAGTCGTGTCGCAACCGAACTTCTGGATGAACTATCAGAAGAAGACACCTGTTGCGCCGTTTACAGAGTTGCTGTTGAAACACAATGCAGATCCGAATGTAAGTGCTTCCCTACGAAAGCAACTTCATCCTGGCTATGGGCCAAAATATGACATTGAAAAGATGTATGAGTATCGGAATGTTACTCCGCTCTCCTGGGGGCGGCGCTTTCATGCGAAGGTTTTTGTGAGCGAGCCAGCGTTGGAGTTGATCGAGGCCCACGGCGGCAGGGAGTGAGGTGATAAGGATGAAGGGTGAAGCTATTTACCATTTTTCATTTCCCATTTTCCATTTTTCATTTGTCTGTCCACATTAAAATCATGCAGTTTCAAGTGGGCCCTCGATTGAACCCAGATTTCGAATCAAACTGCTGAGAAGCCGGAGCAATGAAAAATGCAAAATG
>CAZNPP010000007.1:0-29738 GCA_964574785.1 uncultured Chloracidobacterium sp.
TGCCGAGAGTTTCTGGTTCTCGCAACCACCTTCAGGTGGTCTAACGCTGACTTCTCACTCCTGACTCCTGACTTCTGAGTCCTGACTCCTGACTTCTGACTCCTACTCATCTAATGGAGACTTCATGCCAAGAATACTAATTACTTTTTTACTTTCACTCCTCCTGGTACTGCCATTCCCGGTTACTTCGGGGCAACAGCAGCGCACAAGAAAACCAGCCCCAACATCAGTTGCTTTTCAACGCAGCGCAGAACAGATTACAGCTGCTCAGTTAAGGGACTATGTCTATTTTATGGCGTCGGACCAGATGGACGGTCGTGACACACCGTCGCGCGGGCTTGATATCACCGCTAATTTTCTGGCAATGCATCTATCACGGTTCGGATTAAGACCAGCCGGCGACGAGGGTACTTATTTTCAGAAGATTGCATTACGCCGCGACGGCATCGATGAGACCCAAACCCAGGTCCAATTGAATCATCAGAATCTGACATTTGGAGAAGACTATATTCCAATCTCTCGGGCGGGGAAGGTCAATGGGCCGCTGGTCTTTGCCGGTAATGGTTGGCTAATCAAATCCAAAGACGTTGATGCCTACAAGGATATCGATCCAAAAGGGAAAGTAGCCGTTATCTTTTCAAGTCTCGGTGGACTTCCAAGAGGAATCAACCGTGCCGATTTAGCTGGTCAAGCAGGGGTTGATTGGATGTCTCCGGGCGAGTACGCGCTGAAACAGGGCGCTACGGGAGTGGTTGTTGTTCCAGACTTTCAGTTTCTTGCAAACTGGAACCGAAACCGGCAGCGCGTTAGCGAACGTGGCACGCTCGTAGTCGAGAAGTTTCAGACGACCAGTAATCCGCAGTTACCTGGCATCGTAGCCTCGCCGCGGCTCGCAACTCTGCTATTTCAAGGAGAAAGACAGAACGCGAGTTCACTTTACGACGCAGTTTATGGAGGAACGTGGTTGGCGCCCTTTGAGTTGAACCCAGCAAAGACTCTGAATATCGAAGTTACTACCAAAGTTGAGACACTCTCGACCCAAAATGTGATCGGAGTTTTCGAGGGGAGTGATCCTGTTCTCAAGAACGAGTATGTGGCTTTGGGTGCTCATTACGATCACGTCGGTATAGGAACCCCTGTTGATGGAGATCCAATCTATAACGGTGCGGATGATAATGCCTCAGGCACGGCAGCCCTCCTGGCGATAGCGGAAGCATTGGCAAGATCGCCCGTTCGTCCTAAACGTTCAATACTCTTCGTCTGGCACACGGGTGAGGAAAAAGGCTTGTGGGGCTCACGCTACTTTACTGAGTACCCAACTCTCCAATTGGAGCAAATAGTCGCTCATATAAATCTGGATATGATAGGGCGCAGTAAGAAGGAGGGAGATACAAATCCACGCAACCGAGAACTTTCAGGACCAAACGAGATTTACGTCATCGGGTCAAACATGATGAGTACGGAATTAGGAGAGTTAACAGCGAAGGTTAATCAAGGCTATTTGAATCTCACGTATAACTACCGCTATGACGATCCTAACGATCCAAATAGATTCTTCTTCCGCAGCGACCACTACAACTATGCTCGTAAAGGAATCCCTATAGTCTTCTTTTTTGATGGTGAGCATGAGGATTACCATCGTCCTGGCGATACCCCAGACAAACTCGACTACCAGAAGATGGAGAGAGTCTCAAGAACCGTCTATCTAACAGTTCTTGAACTCGCCAATAGACCGGCGCGTCCAGTCGTTGATAAGCAGTTGCCAGCACAGTTAAGGCGTTAGCTAGTGATGAGTAATGAGTGATAATGAGTGATGAGTGATGAGTGGCATGGCGGGAAAACTCTATGTAGTTTCAACTCCGATCGGAAATCTGGAAGACATTACTTACCGAGCTATTCGCGTACTTGGCAGCGTTGGTGTTGTCGCGTGCGAAGATACTCGTCATACCCGCAAGCTCCTAAGCCACTATGGCATAACCACACGAACTATCAGTTATCACGAACACAACGAAGAACAACGAGCACACGAGTTGATCGAGCTGCTGAAAGCGGGATCCGAAATAGCGCTGGTCTCCGACGCAGGAACTCCGGGAGTAAGCGATCCCGGATATAGGCTTGTCCAGCTCGCAGTGGCTGAGGGTATCACCATCGTTCCTGTACCCGGACCAGCAGCTCTACTTACCGCACTCGTTGTCTCCGGTTTACCAACTGATGAATTCTTCTTTGGCGGATTCTTGCCAGCGCGCTCCGCTGCAAGAAGGGCTCGTTTGGCCCAGGTTGCTGCTCTTCCTTCAACGTTGATCTTTTATGAAGCACCGCACCGCATCGCCGCCTCTCTGAAAGACGCGTTGGAAGTACTCGGTGACAGAACGGCTGTCGTGGCTCGTGAGTTAACAAAGCTCCATGAGGAGATTCTTCATGGAAGATTGAGCCAGTTAGTTACTCATTTCTCCGAAGCCGATAGAGCGCGTGGCGAGATGGTATTGATCATCGACAGAAGAGTTGCAATTGGCGCCGAAGAACCAATTCCATTGGAAAGGTTGAGCTCTCTTGTGGCACGTTTCGAGGCAGATGGAGCCGATTTTCGTCAGGCCTTAAAGAAAGCGGCGCGGGAGCTGGGAATCTCCCGCGCGGAGGCTTACCGTCGACTTTCTGCTGAAAAGAACGAACAAAATGAGTGACGAGTAATGGTGAATCGTAAATGGTGAATGGTTAAATGGTGAACGGTGCACAGTGAAGAGCGCACAGTCCTTAATATCATTCACCATTCACCATTCGCAAAAGCCTCGCTTTCCCTATTAGGTGAAGCGAGGCTTTTAGTTTGGGTTTGCTGGGGTTAGTACGGTTGTGGCATGCGTCGATACCAGGGATCGTTTCCTGGCATGCGCCGGCCAGATGTGCCATACGCGTCACTTATGATCCGAAGCTCTTGTCGGATTTGCGACCACTGTGAAGCAAGGCGGCCATCGAACCAACGTGGGCGAGCAACTCTCTCAAGCTGCTGAGCTTGCTGTAGCACCGCATAGGCTTCATTAGAACTGCGGCTCAAATCGCGAGCGTTGCCAAGGCGCGACTTCAATCGACCCACAAGACGTCGAAACTCTTTCGCTTCTGCATTAATACGATCCTCGCGACGCGAGTTATTCATGCGACTGCGATCGAGTGCACGATCCAGATTCTTCTCGAAGTCCTTGCTCAAACGATCCAAACGATGAACTGAATCTCTGAGCTGACGTTCGTCGTAGCGCCCATAACCGCGGTCCCTTCCGTAATCAGGAAACCGTCCCTGAGCAGACGCCAGTACGGGCACACACAAGGCGAACAATGCAATCGCCATCATCGAAAAACTAAGCTTTCGTAAACTAAACATAATTGGTGATCTCCTCATCAAAATCTTCCTTTCTTGAGCCGACCATCCTCGATTCTGATGAGTTTTGGTCTGCCCGCCGTGGGACGTTGCTACTGGGAGATTTGTGGAGCAATCGTCACCCAACCGCACTTGGGCAAGCTGTGTGCCGTCAGATGTGAAGCAGTTCGGAGAGTCTTAAAGGCTTAAATGGTGGTACTTTAGACGTGAGATTAGAATTGTCTCTTGAGAAGTGCTTGCCAAAAGGTGCAGGCGCTTGCCGAAATGGTTGGCCCGATTATAGGTCCAGCAAAATAGTAAGATGGTTTTTTAGTCTTGTCTCATCAGTACGAACCTCGCTACCGTCTATTAAAAGTGCAAACCAGCAGGGCACGCCATTCTGCAAACGTCTTAGTCGAAGTTCTTCGCTTGCACTCTTAATCCCGAGATGTTTCAGATTTCCACAAGCAAGTGCTCCGCCTCGAATAAACCCATCGCGCGGTGTGCGTGGCCATCCAGCTTCAACCGTTAACACGCGCACACCAGATACGAGTCTTAACGAGCGCCCAACCATTGTGGCGGCTCCGACTGGGAAGCGGTGGTCGTCCTCATTTGTTACTTGAATGCTAGCGCCCGACCTATTTGCCACACCCGCAAGCTCGATCACAGTCTTTGTTAGCCAATCAATACCAGTGCTTCGCGCCAAGTCATTCGAAGTACGCAATGCAAGATAGTCAGCCACGTCAGTGCGACCGCCATTGCGCGCCCGTTTCTCAGCTTCGGAAAGAGCAAAAGCCCAGACTTCATCAAGTTCGCTCATACTTTATCCTACAAGATAACTCGCCGCGTGAAGTGGAGCGATGTTATCATGCCGTGCGAAATCCTCCCCCTTTTTGATGAGGCGTAAGCGGCTTCATGGCCAAGGACGTATCATTCTGCGAAGACCCTCTTTCAATGACCGAGAGACTCTCCGTATTTATGAGCCTTCCCGTGCTAACAGTTTCTAATAATAAACGAGTCAAGCATGAAACTAGATTTTAAAAATCTCCGATTGCTGTTGCCATTTTTAGCTGCATCAACTCTTTTCTTTGGTGTTGGCATTAACCAACGAGCTCAAAATGGCCGGCAGTTACCTGAGCCCGTTGGCCATATAAATGACTTCGCCGGAATTATTGAAGAACGAACCAAGTTACAACTGGAAAGAATGCTGGAAAGCGTAAAACAACAGAGCGGTATCGACTTTGCCATTGCAACAGTTGATACGACCGGCGGCGTCGATATATTTGATTACTCACGGCAGCTGGCGCGCGAATGGAACCTTGGCTCCAGAGCTACGACTCGCAAAAGTCTGTTGCTCGTAATCTCTGTGCAGGAGCAGGATCTATTCACGCAATTCAGCAGATCTGTTCAGCCAAGTCTACCTGAAGGAATCATTGGTGAAATGGCACGTCGGTTACGTCCTCATGTTGGTGCCAATGATTTCAATGAAAGCCTGATGAGTAGCTTAAATCATTTTCTGACAGCACTATCCAGGAAAGTGGGATTCAATCTTGAGGAAATGGAAACTCCCTCACAAGTTGTAGCTGCAGCGGAGCCGGCCGTGGAAGCATTACCCTCACCATCTCCAACAGTCGAGCCAGAAACTGAAGTTCCCACCGTAACGATTGCTGCTGAGACTCCACCAGAGGCACGCAGATCCAGGCGCATATCGAGACGCACCGATCCGAGTCCTCCTCCAAAGGTTACAACACCAGAGCAAGACGAAGATGAATCAGAAGAGGTAGAGCTAACCCTAACGCTTCCGTTATCAGAACGCATCGATGCTTTAAAGGAGTTTCTTCGAACAAAACCCGATTCAAACTCCAAGGCGCGGGCAATCGAATTGCTAGTTAGCGCTCATGCAACACTCGGGGATCAGAAGCTTAAGGCTGGCGATAATGCCGCGGGTGTTGAGCACCTGATGCTTGCTTTGCACGAAGGGGCAGGCGATATTTCTGATCAGTTGTTTTCAGGCGTCATTTCACAGATTCCAATGAACCTGTATCTCCGTGGAGAGCATGAGGCGGCACTCAAAGCTGCGGCCGCTATTGAAGCTAAGCATGGTGACAATCCCACACGACTGCTTGCCCTGACGGCATTTTTTCTGGGGCTGGAGCGCGGAGATGAGGCGGTTCGCTTGGCTGAACAAGCAGTAAAGCTGGCGCCGGATATGGCAGAGGCGCACCGAGTGCTTGCCCTTAGTCTACATATCTCACTTCGTCTCGATGAAGCCGCGGCCGAATACAAGGAGGCTTTGGCGTTGGATCCAGCTTCAAAGGGAGCCCGACGCAATTTGGCAGATCTGAAACGAGCTATAGGGAAAACTGAAGAGGCACTCGCACTCTATCAGGAACAACTGGGCTTTGATCCGAGCGATAAAGGAGCGCGGACCGGCGTAGTACTGAGTCTTTTCGATCTCGGCCGTAACGAGGAAGGTAATGCCGAACTTGAAAAGGCTCTGCAAGAGGATCCTCGGAACCTGGCCCTACTAACTGGTGCTGCTTACTGGTTCGTAGCTCGAAATGACAGCAAGCGAGGACTAGAACTCGCCACAAAGGCTGCGGAGATAGAGCCGCGCTACACTTGGACTCAGATTGCGTTGTCGCGAGCCTTGATTGGGGAGGAGCGACTCATCGATGCTGAACGGGCTATACGATTTGCAAAGCAATACGGAAGGTTTGCAACTCTGGAGTATGAACTTGCCACTGTACTGGCGGCGTCAGGATTGTACGAGGAGGCGGCTGAAGTACTGTTGCAGTCATTTACGATAAGAGATGGAGAGATCGAAACTCGCTTGGCAGGACACATCCCGGCACAAGCGTCGAGTTTTGTTGAACTCCTGGCCCCTGAAAGAAGAGCCGGAATATTTCAGTCTCAACCTGCCGACAACGACGAAAACGCTCGCCAGTTGAAGGCACTCTTAAGTTTCGCATTTGCGCTGGATCAATCCGGTGCTGTCGGGAAGGTGGATGAAGCCGCAGCTCTTGCTGCCGCACGAGAGTTTGCCAGCGGGCGTGACTCGATGCGAACTTTTCGTCAGATATTTGCGGCGAGCAGGCTCCTAACTAAGGGAGTTGCAATCGACGCCGCCTATGAACTTTCAGTACAAGCGAAGGATGGTGTTGAAGCAGCTTTGGATTCTTCTGCAGCTACTGTTGCGGTACAAGCGGACGAATATCGCGGGCTTCGAGCCCAAGCCATGGCTTCCGGAATCACTCCATATGTTCAGGAAGCCCCTAAAGACATTCTGGATAACATACTAAGGGGTCGCATTGAAAACTTGTCTGGATGGGCACTATTCAACCTCGATAGAACTGAAGAGGCGTTAGAGCATTTACGACGAGCTGCTGAGATCCTTCCCGAGGGAACTCCTCAATGGCGAACGACGCTTTGGCGATTGGGGGTAGTGCTTGAACAAACGGGCGAGAAGGAAGAAGCACTCACCAATTACATCAAGAGCTACAACGTGGGTGAACCGGATCCCGTTCGTCGCACGGTAATCGAAAGGTTGTATGAGACGTTGAATGGTTCTCTCGAGGGACTTGAGAATAGGATGGTGGCCGGAGCTGCTGTTGCACAAGTAGCTGAAAAACCAGTAGAGACTGGGGGAGAATCTCCGACGTCGCCCGAGGAGGATTCTGAACGGTCTGAAAAGCCAGAAACACCCCCGACAGAACCTGCAGCAACGCCTGAAGCATCTCCCAGCCCTGAGTCTCGCCCCTCACCGACTAAATCGAAATCGGAGCAACCGGAGAAAGTTAGACAGAATTCGTATCCTGGTTCGGATCCTTCTCTGCCGATCGCAGCCGCGAAATTGGGTGGCACTGTAAAGGTCGCTGGTAAGGTAGTTGACTCGCAGGGGGTAGGGATTCCAAACGTAACCGTCGTCCTGATTAGTCCTCGAGGTACGGTGATCGCCGCCACTACTGACGCTGAAGGTAACTATTCCTTCAAGGTTCAGGCTTCACAGCGAAGCTACCGCCTGATTCCATCGCTCGAAGGTTATACCTTTCAGCCAATGGACAAGGTGCTACCGGGGTTATATGACGACCAGAAGGATTTGAATTTCGTTGGAGAACGCATTCCGTGACCTCAAAAGCGCTTTAAACGCGGTTAATGGTAAATGGTAGTGAATCGTGAATTCGTGACTTTCAGTTTACATTCACGATTCACGATTTCACCATTCACCATTTACCAACTTCGCTAGTTCTCTTTCGCGTCCGCTATTATCACATTCCCTTCAGCATCGAAGACCTGAACCCTGCCAAACTTAGCAAGCACATCGCGAGATTGCTTCGCATCACCTACGGCTACTATCTGCAAGCGATCCAGATCCATGTATTTTCGGGTAACAGCCTGAATGTCCTCCGCCGTGACTGCAGATACCTTTTGTGGATAGGTATCCCAGTAATCTGCAGGAAGATCGTAAAGCTTTTGGAGAATGATATTTTGCAGGAGAGTTTGGGGCTGCTCCAGCGAAAGCGCAAAACCTCCTATGATGGACCGCTTCGCATTCTCTAATTCTTCGGCGGGGACCTTCTCATCACGCAATCGTTTGAGCTCGTACATGAACTCATTCATTGCGCCTTCGGTGACTTCAGTTCTCACTTGTGAGCTGGAGACCCATGTCCCCCGGAACTTTGAGCCCCCAAAGCTACTGTAAGCTCCATAAGTGTAGCCCTTGTCTTCGCGCAAATTCATGAATAGTCGCGCCGATGGCCCACCACCAAGTATTCTGTTTGCAAGCAGCAGCCGGAAGTAGTCCGGGCTGGTTCGCTCAATACCCAGTGTGCCGAGTTGGAGAACTGTCTGCACCGAACCTGGACGATCTATCAAAAAGATTCGGGAGGCCGATTGCGCCGGAGCTTCAGCAATCTTTGACACTGGCACATCGCCCTTTTTCCAATCCCCAAAAGCTTTCTGAATCTTTGGCAATACACCTTTCAGCGTCACATCTCCAACGATGGCGAGAATCGCATTGTTAGGACGATAGTGAGTGGCGTGAAACTCAGCGAGATCCTTGCTCGACATTTTCTTCACTGAATCTACTGGAGCAATTATCAATCCCGCCGGATGATTGCCATAGATTGCTTTGCTGAACTGCTCCTGGGCCAGAAAGCCGGGATTTGACCTCTGCAACTGGAGTTGGGCAAGCGTGCGCGTCTTATATTTCTCAACCTCATCCTTTGGAAAGGTGGGATTTCTAGTAACATCTGCAAATAGATCAAAGGCTTCATCAAGGTTTTCAACCAGCCCTGAAGTACTGACTACACTCGTGAAGCTAGAGAGACCTGAATTAGCGCCTAGAGTCGCTCCGATAGCGTCCACCTGTTCGGCGATATCCTTGCTCGAGCGTTTTGCTGTGCCTTCACGGAGGAGCGAAGCGGTGAAGGATGCTAATCCCCGGTAGTCATCAGGATCAGCTAGACCACCACTTAATACAACCATCTGCATAGCGAAAGTGGGGATCTTGTGGTCCTCGAGCAGGATCACCCTGAGGCCATTTGGCAATGTGGTCTCCTGGGCCTTAGGAAGCTTAACCCTCAGGATCTCCTTGTTGACTGGGGCCTTGCCTTTGAGAACCGCGCCCTTAGTTGACTGTTGGTCAGCCGCTGGCGGAGCGCCCTGACCTTTAATGATAGTGGGGGAGAACATCCCGCATGAGAAAACCGTAAGCAGCACGGCCAGCGCAAAAAGTTTTATGTCTTTCTTATAGTTTTTCATTTCAACTCTCCTTTACTGTCCGCTCGCCGCTGCCGCGGTTTGAGGCTTTGACTTTGGTATCGTGACTACCACCGTGCGATTGGTATCCCGCAAGTACTTATTTGCGACTCGCTGCACATCCTCTTTTGTAACAGCAGCAACCTTATCGAGCCTGGTGTTTATCTCACTTGGGCTGCCGTAATAAACCGTATACTGCCCCATAACCACAGCACGCGATAGTGAACTTTGGAGGCCATTGATGAAGTTGCGCCGAGTAGAGTTCTTAGCCTTTTGCAGCTCCCACTCTTCAATTGGTTCTTTCTTGAGCCGCTCGATCTCATCGTAGATAGCTGCCTCGACATCTTCTGTCTTGACGCCTGGTTTTACGGTGGCAAAGGTATAAAAAGCGCCCGGGCCACGCTTCTCATTCATAAACCCGCCGATGTTCGTGACAAGTTCTTTGTCTTTTACGAGCTTCTGATAAAGTCGTGAACTTTGGCCGCTTTGGAGCGCGGTCGAGAGGACTTGCAGCGCATAGAAATCAGGTGTGTTGCCAGGCACTGCCTTGAAAGCAATGTCAACGCGTGCAGCACGAGCAAGCACGTCATCTACGGAGGCGCGTCGTTCAGCTTTCTGTTCTGGTTCCGTCATATCAACAGATGGTGGAGCGGGGCGGCGCGGAATACTTTCGAAGTTCTTTCTGATCTTGTCTAACGCCTCCTTGGTATCGAAATCACCTACCAAAACTAATACTGCATTGTTTGGCGCGTAGTAGGTCTTGAAGAACTCTGCCACATCATCGACGCTGGCAGCATTCAGATCTTCCATCGAGCCAATGACGGAATGCTTATAAGCAAAGTTGTCGTAGATCATCTCCTGGTGGAGTTCCTGACTCTTGCCATAAGGCTGATTATCAAGGCCTAAACGTCTTTCTTCCTGAACTGCATGCCGTTGGTTATCGAGATTTTCTTTTGTAATTTCGAGGCTGCGCATGCGGTCAGCTTCGAGGAAGAGGGCGAGGTCTAATTGATTGGAAGGTAGAGCTTCAAAGTAGTTGGTGCGATCTTCATTGGTGGTTCCGTTCATGGTACCGCCATTGTTGAAAATCAATACAAAGTGCTCGCCCGAGCCGACGTTCTCTGAACCTTTGAACATCATGTGTTCGAAGAGGTGAGCAAAGCCGGTGCGTCCTTTGCGTTCATCGCGTGAGCCGACGTTGTAGGTAACTGAAATGGCAATCACAGGAGCAGAGCGATCCTCAACTGTGACTACTCGCAGTCCGTTTTTCAAGACCGTCTCTTTATAATCGACGTGGACTTTTCGAGCCGTTTGCGCTTGCACGTCCAGCAGTGCCAGGCAAACGAATAACAGAATAAAGAACTTCGAGGCCCTTTTCATAGATAACTCCTTATGGGTAAAGATTGGCACACCTAACTCATAAAAGAAGAGCTCTAAAGCACCAAGCCAATGCGATTATGGGGAGACGAAAAACTATTTCTGAAGTTTTTTACCGCTGTAACTTGGGTGACAGTTATTTGAGACGCTGATTGTGCTTGGGAATGTATGCTGTGGGCGGAGCGCTGTCAAGCGAAGTGAGGGAATGGTTTTCTTGTAAGAGCGCCCGTCCCTGGGTGCCCCATTTTCTGTTTGAACCCGCAACCACATTTGAAAAGAAAGGGTGCCCGCGCCCCCAATTCATCGTAACCACATTTATGAGGAGGGCCGACCAGGCGGTCGCCCCTACAAGTTAATCCAACAACACTCTTGTATTCAGGGCTTCGGCGCGTTCGAGGGCGGCCAGGAGACGAAGGAATTGACTGTAATTGCGACTCCGAATAGTGAGCCTGGCAAGCTCGGATTGAGCGAGATCATTGCGCAAGAGAAGATCAAGGAAATCATAGTAATCGGCTGTAGCAGCGAAAGGTAATTCCCGCGTGTACGATGTTGCGTCTGAATCATTCGAACGAAAGCCAGCTAAGAGATCAAAGAGATTATCTGTTGTGATTCGCGCCGCCTCTCGAGAAAGTTTGATCGGAAGCCGAAGCTCAAAAAACCTCAAACCATCACTCGTGGTGACCCTCCTGAGTTCTTTGCTCGCCTCTCCGTCAAAAGGCGATTCAACGTCTACCAGTATTCGAAGAAGCCGTGGGTGATCATCTATATCGATAGTGTCGAGAACAAGCTGAAGCCGATCTGCCAGAAACTTTTCGAACTGAGCCTCGATGGGATATGTAATCCTACCCAGACAACCTACGGATTCCCCTTCACCTGCTGCCTCGGGTGGTAGTCTCGCGGGACATTGAAGACAAATCACGGTCTCATTCTGCATTTGCTCGATACCGGCGCGAGCATTCTCAACCCACTCAAGTTTAGCTGCGGATGGCGCGCTACTATCACCTGTAGTCAGCCGCGCATGAATATTACTGAGGCGCCCCCACTCACGTAGGTGCTTTTCAGAGTAATTCGCCCGAAGCGGACATTGAAACAGTACTGCGAATTCAAGTGACATTGGTGAGTAGTCGGTTGTTCGTGGTCAGTTGTCCGTTGACCGTAGTCAGTTGTCAGTTTTCATTCTCTGTTGTTTCGGTTGTTGTCGTTCAGTTGTTCACATAGAATGTGAGCACCCATACAACGGACCCGGACTATAGAATGTGAGAGCCACACTAAGGACCAATGAACAACTGACTACGGACTACTGACAACGGATTACGGACAACTAACAACTTACTATAAACTATTGGCAACGGACTACGGACAACGGACAACGGACAAATCATGCCACTCAGTCAAGACCTATTAGAGATCCTTGCCTGCCCCGCCTGTAAAGCTAAGGTTGAATTGAAACCAGACAATAGCGGGCTTAAATGCATCGAGTGTAAACGAGTTTATCCGATTCGAGACGATATTCCCGTCATGCTCATTGATGAAGCTACCATCGAAGATGATCAGCCTCCGAAGGACAACTGAACCATCTTCTCATCTGTGCGGGGATATGCATATCGCAACCAGCAAAGAAGAACCCCTATCTCTCGGTCCCGCGCGATGGGACTGGAAGACTGTGCATCGGGTCCTTCTTATCCGTCTACGCTCAATTGGCGATACCGTTCTTGCGACACCGTCGCTCTTCGCTTTAAAACGATTTCTACCCCACGCTGATGTAGACATTCTACTCGAAGATTGGGTTGCACCATTACTCGCAGGTTTTGAACACGTAGACAACATTATTACGATTCAACAAGGCAGTACGCCTGCGCGCGCGCGAGTGGCGCACAAGCTCAGGCAATCTCGCTATGACGTCGTTTACAACCTTCATGGCGGCACAACTGCAACATTGCTGACTCGGGCATCGGGTGCATTCCATCGCGTCGGTTATTCCGCCTATCAATACAGCCGCTTACATAATCACCTTCTCCCACCAGCTTCAAGCCTTTGGGGACAGGATAAAACACACTCAGTTGAACAGCAGTTGGCTTTATTAGGTGGGACGGGAATTCCAGTTACGGATCGGCCACCAACCCAGCTGGCAGTGACTGCTGAAGCCAGAGAGAGTGTCTCGAAGCGCCTTCAAGCAGTCGGATTAGAGGAGCAGGAGCCGTTCGCGTTGTTGCATCCTACCGCCGCTTTTGATACGAAACAGTGGGCTCCTAACAAGTTTGCGGATGTAATCTCGTTTTTGGCGGGTTGTGATCTTCCCGTCGTTGCGATCGCAGCGCATAACGAGCAAGATACTGTTGTCGCATTAACGAAGAGTTCATCTGTCCCTGTTATTGCTTTCACGGATCTCTCATTACCAGAAGTCACGGCTCTTGCTTCTCGAGCCCGGCTTTTTGTTGGTAATGACAGTGGGATCGCGCATATTGCCGCAGCAATGGCAGTTCCATCTGTTGTGATCTTTGGTTCTTCAAATGTAGCCCACTGGCGCCCCTGGTCCAAAGCGCCCGCAGAAGTAGTAAGGGAAGAGATGGAATGCCAGCCTTGTCACGGATACTTTTGCGAGAAGTTTAGTGCTCCAGAATGTATTAAGAGAGTACCGGTCGAACGGGTAGTTGCTGCCGTTGAGCGACTATTAAATGTCGTCACTTAGATCTCCTCATCATTGTTTTTGAAGAAAAATCACGACGTGCAACACTTAGCTGAAAACCGTGCAGTCGAAATCACCCGTCTCTTCCGTGAACGACGAATAGTCGTCCTCGGCGACGTTATGTTGGACGAATTTGTTTGGGGCGATGTCACAAGGATTTCCCCAGAGGCTCCGGTACCTGTAGTCGATATACGGCGGGAGTCGGTCCACCTCGGCGGTGCTGCAAATGTTCTCGCGAATCTGGCTGCGCTTGGCGCGAAAGCATGCGTGGTCGGAGTAGTTGGAAACGATAGCGCCGGTGAGCGGTTAAGGGCCAGCGTGAGCAAGGCAAGTTCTCACCAGGATCCTGATTACCTCCTTATTGATGAAAAACGACCTTCAACAATTAAGACGCGAATCATAGCTCACAGCCAATTGGTTGTTCGCGCTGACCGAGAACTCCGGACTCCTGTGGACAGCTCAACAGAAGCAAAATTGATATCCGCTGTAAGACTCGCGCTCGAAGGTGCGGACGGCCTTGTGATATCTGATTATGACAAGGGCGTGGTTACACCACGGATTCTTTCAGAGATTCTCCCCTTTGCGTACGGACGTATTCCAGTTCTTATAGATCCCAAGCTCCGTAATCTGCGTTCATATCAACCTGCAACCTTGGTAACACCTAATCATCATGAGGCCCTGCGCATGTCCAATCTCGAAGAAGACTCGGATGGGGAGTTAGAACGCGCTGCGATTTTTATTAGGGAAACTCTTGACTGCGACGCCGTGCTGATTACACGAGGTGATCGCGGCATGATGCTCTTAGAACGTAAGGGAGATCCTGTGTTCGTCAAAACCGCCGCACGAGAGGTTTACGACGTTACTGGCGCCGGGGATACCGTAATCGCGACGCTTGCGGCCAGTCTCGCGAGCGGCGCTTCACTGATCGAAGCAGCAGTACTCGCAAACCATGCTGCTGGAATTGTTGTTGGAAAAGTGGGTACGGCAACAGCGACAGCCAATGAACTACTGGCATCATTCGCTGCCCAGTAGGCCGATTGAGCGCTACGAATGTGATCGGCAAGACTCTACGTAACTACCAAGTCCTGGAAAAGCTCGGCGCGGGCGGGCAGGGAGCTGTCTATAAAGCCACCGACACGAAGCTGGGCCGCACTGTAGTAATAAAAGTACTACCTCCTGAACTAACTGCTCGTGAAGCCAACCTTAAGCGCTTCGAGCGCGAGGCCCGCCTGGCTTCAGCGCTGGACCACCCTAACATCTGTACCATCTTCGATCTCGATGAAGTCGAAGGGGTTCACTTTATTGCCATGCAATACGTGGAAGGCCGTAATGTGCGCCAACTGGTTGGTGGCCGCCCCCTCGAGTTGAAAAGTGCGTTGCTGATTGCCATTCAAGTTGCTGATGCCCTGGCAGCCGCTCACGCCCGGGGAATTGTTCACCGCGACATTAAATCAGGCAACGTCATGGTGACCCCTGCGGGCCAGGTGAAGGTCCTGGACTTCGGCCTTGCTAAGTTATTGGATGACACTGAAACAAGCGCGGCCGGCATTCACCGCACCGAACTAACCGAAGTTGGTGTTCCTTATGGCACTGCCACTTATGCTGCGCCCGAACAAGCACGCGGAGACCGTGTTGATAGGCGAGCCGATATCTTTTCGACAGGGGTGCTCCTCTACGAGATGCTCACGGGAACCTGGCCTTTTCGCGGGCGAACCAGCATCGACGTGCGACACGCCGTGTTACATAGCGCACCTACCCCCATTGCGGAGATGAGATCCGATCCCGTCCCACCGCGGATTCAGCAGATTCTCGATCGCGCCTTGTCTAAGGAACCACGGGATCGATATCAGAAGATGGAAGATCTACGAGATGAACTGCGAGCAGTCTTGAATGAGATCTCCGCTGGCGCCGTGGCGGCTGATACATATGGGGGCATCAGGCCGGAACCGCCGCGCCATGTTTCCGGAGCAAATCCAGTCCTACGTGCAATGAAGTGGCTGAAAGCTATCACCAAATCAGAGCCTCCGACCACCTCACCCAATGCCGCAAGCCCAACCCGGCAGGGAGTTCACGAGACACCGTTCACAACCATCGCTGACCAGGAGAAGAAAACGCTCGCAATCTTGCCATTTCGCAATTTAAGCAATGATGCGGCTTCGAGCTTCTATGAGTTCTCACTGGCGGATGCGGTAATCACCGAGTTAGCTCGTGTCCGATCTCTTATTGTTAGGCCATCATCAGTGATCGCTCGTTTTCAAGGTCAGCAGGTTGACCCTCGTGATGTCGGTCATGAACTGAATGTAAATGCGGTCCTTACTGCGGGTTTCATACATGCCGGCGAACGGTTTCGAGTAACCACCCAACTCCTCGATGTCGAGTCTGGTGAGATCCTCTGGAGTGATCGCATTGACACTTCAGCGGCGGATATCATCGCCGTGCAAGACACCATTGCCCAACGTATTGTTGATGGACTGCGGCTCGAATTGAGCACCGCCGAGCAGGCGGGAATCTCAAAAGTTGCTACTCACAACGCCGCAGCATACGAGCAATATCTGCGCGGTCGAGATCTCTTTGCTCGTTTTATTTTTCGCACTGTAGCTCCTGAAGACTGCAGCGCTGCCATTGAGCATTTTGAACGGGCTATCGAACTAGATTCGAATTTTGCGCTTGCCTACGATGGGGTTGGGGCAGCTTACGTTAATCGAGTATTCAAAGGTTTCGGTGGCGCCGAGGACTACGAGCGAGCCGAAGTCGCATTCAATAAGGCCTTGTCTCTGGATCCACAAATCATCGAAGCGAGAATGTTAATGGTCTTCGTGCTTTTGTGGCGCGGTGAGAAGCAAAAAGCCCGGGAGGAGGTCGCACGCGCGCGTCAGGAATTTCCTAACGAAGCCGTTGTCCATTTTGTAAAAGCCACTCTGCACAGGTTAGACGGTGAATATGGTCATGCTTTGCGCAGTTATGATCGACTCGCGCGTTTGGATCCCGCCGCCCATGTAGTCGCCAGTTACAATCGAGCCACCGTGTACATGTACCTGGGCCAGTTTGACGAAGCAAAACGCCAATTGGAGAATGCCGGAGAGCCTGACAACCCTCTGGTTGGTACCTTCCGCGCACTCACCCTTTACTACACCGGACAGCTTGACAATGCTGCCGAATCGATGCAACAGGTGGTGAAACGCCATCCAAATATATATGGGATTCGTCCGTTCCTGGCGATGTTCCTGAGCGCTCAAGGCAAACATGACGAAGCGCTTATGCATTTGACCGAGGATGTAAAACGAAATGCCGAAGTTGATCCTGATATCGCCTATTCACTCGCTTCGGTGTACGCGCTTGAGGATATGCGTGAAGAGGCGTTCAAATGGCTCGAACGCTCAATTAAACTGGGAAACGACAATCGCCCGTGCTTTGAAAATGATCCGATTTGGGCTGAGTTGCGAAATGACTCCAGATTTGCCGAACTGATGACCCGGGTTCATGCATCAAAATAAGCTCTCATAAGTTGCATATGAAATACAGCTACCAAACGTTTCTAGCAACCATCCTTGCTCTCCTGCTGGTACTAAATTTTTGGTCAATACCGCTTAAAGCTCAGCAGACGTCGCAACGTGATCGCCGCGTCTCAGATCAGTCTGAGCAAACTGTAGCTCTAAGCCCGGCGCCAACGGCATCAACTTCACGAACCCTCTCTGAGTTACAGGCACGAATCTCCGGTATCTTACAACGCCCCGAACTTTCTCCAGCCATTGTTGGTCTCAAGGTTGTTTCCCTGGAAAGCGGTCGGGTGCTGATCGAACATAACGCCGGCAAATTGCTGAGACCGGCGTCAAACATGAAGCTCTATAGCGTGGCCGCTGCCTTAGATCGACTTTCACCAGATTTCCGATTCAGAACTTCAGTGTATGCCGCTAATAGACCAGACGCTGCTGGAATCCTACGCGGTGATCTCACTGTCTATGGCCGCGGCGATCCTTCCATTGCTGCTAGATTCAACGATGGCGACTACTTCAAGGGCATAAACGATCTTGCTACGCGGATTGTGGCTGCGGGCGTGAAACGTATTGAAGGGGACCTCGTTGGCGATGAGACATTTCTTACTGGACCTCAATATGGCTCCGGCTGGACTTGGGAAGACTTGCAATGGTGGTATGGCGCTGAAGTTAGCGCATTAAGCATTAATGATAACGCCTTGGACCTTTTCATAAAGCCGGGGCCGCGAGTTGGAGCGCCTGCGTTAATTACCACCGGACCACCTGATCCTTTGCTGACCATCGTCAACCGAGTAACAACGGTTCCTAAAGGCGGTAGAAGAGAGTTATCAATCCATAGGGGGTTGGGGAAGGATGTGATCGAAGTTGTTGGGACGATGCCAATAGATGACCGGGGCTATTCAGGCGCTATTGGCATTTCTCACCCCGCACTGCTGTTTGTTTATCTTCTTCGGTCATCACTTGCTCAAAGAGGCGTGACAATAACAGGACGCTCCAGAATAATTCCCGCCACAGTCACGAGCGGACCAACTTCGGCGCCATCGGATGCTCGCATCAAACTTACCAGCGCTGCTTACTCCTCTTCAGTCGAGATTGCCACTCTTGAGTCGCCGCCATTGAGTGTCATTGCCGCGCAGACACTGAAGCCGAGTCAAAATCTCTATACAGAGCTTGTACTGCGCACGTTAGGACAACTTGTTCCACCACAAACAAACAACCACCGTTTTCGTTCCAGTGAAGAGGCCGGACTCGAGGTGGTTAGAAACTTTTTGAAGGAAGCCCGGGTTGAACCTCAAGGGTTGACCCTAACAGGGGGGTCGGGCTTGTCACGCAATGACATGATAACTGCCGACGCCACTGTTCAATTGCTTATTCATATGAACCGCCATCGTTATGCCAGCGCTTTCCGTGAGGCACTTCCAATAGCAGGCGTTGATGGCACACTGCGAAACCGGATGAAAGGAACTACTGCCGAAGGGAATGTTCGCGCTAAGACAGGAACTCTCAGTTCCGCATCGAGTCTTTCCGGTTTTTTGGCCACTGCTGCCGGAGAGCCGCTAGCCTTTTCAATAATGGTGAATAACTATCCTAGCGGAACAGACGCTCGATCTCTTTGTATCGATCCTATCACGGTCTTACTAGCTTCTTTTGCCGGTCGCTCATAAAGCGTCTCACGAAAAATGACCGTATCGTTTATCAAATTCCACGGTCTTGGTAACGACTATATTGTGATCGAGTTGGAGCAGTTAACTTCTTACTCGGATCTGGGCAACTTCGCTCGCCGCATCTGCGATCGTCACTACGGCGCCGGCGCAGATGGCATAGCCATAGTAAGTCTCACTGAAGAGCCGGACTCCGATTTCCGAGTTCGTATTTTCAACCCCGACGGCAGTGAAGCTGGACTCTCGGGAAATGGCACCCGTTGTGCGGCGGCCTATTTACACCACAGCGGCCTTTGGACTGCAGAAGTGCTGCGTTTGTCAACTCGATCTGGAATTAAGCGTTATTACCTGCGCTCCCAGTATGGTGTAGGCAAATATATCTTCGAATCGGAGCTAGGCCGACCTCAGTTTGACAGCTCGTCAATCCCAATTGTGACTCCTGAGCCATTTGACCAAGTTGTTAACTATGTTGTGCCGGTTAATAGCGAATCCTTCACGATCACGGCCCTTAGGATAGGTAACCCCAACTGCTGTATTTTCGTCGAAGATTTTTCTTTGGACTGGCGAAGAATTGGTCGTTCTCTTGAAAACCACAATCACTTTCCCGAACGTACTAATGTTGTTTTTGTTCGCGTGCTCGACCCTTCACAGATTGAATTGAGAATCTGGGAACGTGGCGTAGGTGAGACCACAGCATCCGGAACCTGCTCGTGCGCAGCAGCCATTGCCTCGATGATAAAAGGCGAGACTGCTCGCCAAGTCAAAGTCTTAATGCCAGGAGGCGAAGTGAACATCCACTGGAGAGACGACGACGAGATTGTCATCACTGGCAGCGCTGAGTTAATTTATAGCGGCAACTGGCTTTCAGATAACTAAAGACAAAGGCTTTCCCCAATGGGTTCCCCTATCCCGACATCTTCCGTCTTCGCCGCATTTTTTCTCTGCCTTTCGCTTCTTTCAACTAGTCTGTTAAACGTCAGTTGCGGCAGCAAGGCCGTCGGCGAGTCTGCATCAGCGCCGCCGGAGCCGCCTCCTCCAACTAGTTTTCCGGCTTGGCTCGGGAATCCTTCGCGAACTTTCTACGGCACTGGGCCTTGGCCGGATCGACCACTTGAAGTTATTTGGTCTTTTAAAACAAAGTTCAGTAAGGGTCGCCTTCATCCAGACCCATGGGGCGGCACAAGTTGGCCAGGCCAACCCACCGTTGATGGCCACCGTGTCTATTTCCCCTCGGCGGACAGTTATCTGTATTGTCTTGACAGTCGTGACGGATCTTTGATCTGGGGTTTTAAAACTGAAGATAGTCTTAAGGCGTCGCCCACGCTGGCGGGCGACCGAATAATAGCCAGTGGGCTCGACCATTATGTCTACTGCATTAACGCTGAAGATGGCTCTTTAATCTGGAAATTCAAGGCCGGATTCGAAGTTGATTGCTCTGCTGCTGTAATTGATGGTCGAGTCTACTTCGGCAGTGAGGATGGCTTCTTTTACTGCCTCGACTTCGAAGACGGTGCCCTCATCTATAAGACAGAACGGCTCGGATCTATTGAAGGCAGTTTCTCTGTGCACGATGAACGTATCTATGTAGGCACCGAGCAGGGTGACCTTTTCTGCCTCGAGATGGCTGATGGTTCGATAGTGTGGAAATCTAAAATAGGAGCTGACTCCGATTCGACTCCCGCCGTATCCGGAGGGTTTGTTTTCACCGCCGCCGAGAATGGCTACGTATATTCTTTTGGACAAGATAATGGAGAGTTAGTCTGGAAGTTCAAGGCGGTTGGTGGTCTGAGTCGCCATTTCAAGGAGCGAAGCGGCTTCTGGGCAAGCCCGATTGTCGTTGGGGATCGCCTGTACATCGGGTCAAGCAATGGCTTCATGTATTGTCTGACCACGGACAAAGGTGAAGTTGTTTGGCAGCACCTGGTGCGAGCCCCAATATGGGGAACTTCTCCGGTGGTTGATGGTCGCTTGATTTTTGGTGATAAGGCTGGCTGGATGTATATGCTTTCCGCTGACGACGGACGTCGTCTATGGGAGCTGAAAATTGGTGACAATGTTAATTCGACCCCTGCAATTCTGGATGGCCGCATCTACATAGGAGCTTTTAACGGTAATCTATATTGCCTCGGATAGGCGTTGAAATCTGGATGATCTACCTGGTCGACAACACACTTGATGGAAAAGGCGAGAGCCCACGCGAGTTGCGAGCAGTATTGGGGCGACTCGCTGACGGAGAAGAGATCCTGACCGAGCCGTTTCGCTCAGTTTCATTAGATCGAGTCAATCATCTTCGACCCACGCATGTCGTGCTTAGTGGACAAAGCCATCCCTGGGATCGTTACGAACCAAGGGAACTAAAAGGGGTTTTTGATGTCATTCGGCTTGCGGCTCAGCCGATATTGGGCGTGTGTGGAGGACATCAGCAGATCGCCCTTGCTTATGGGGGCTCGGTAGACCTGATGGAACGACTAGAACCAGGGGAAGGGTACGAAGGCGCGCGTCGAGAACGCGGATATTTCGAAGTTGAAACGGATGGAACGGGACTCTTCAAAAACTTGCCAGATAGGTTTGTCGTTTGGCATTCCCACTGTGACGAAGTCAAAGAACTTCCGAAGGACTTCCGCCGTACGGCGTTCAACGAGAGCTGCCCGATTCAGGCGATGCAACATGTAAAGAGCCCAATATTTGGCGTTCAATTCCATCCTGAGCTTTTCAATGTGGAGCATCCCCACGGCCGAGAAATATTGCAGAATTTTCTCCGACTTTAAACAAAAAAGCTTCTTATTGTAAGTGACCACCAAATCTTACGGCTACGGCACCCGTATGAGTCGTGTTGAATGTGGCGTTAACTCCCTCCGGTCTTAGCTGTTCAAACTTATGAATGACACCCTAAGCCTCCTGGTGGCCCCTACCCTACGGGCGGCTGGACACCCCTCAGCAGCCTGTGCTAGCCTCCCTATTTAACAAGTGCAAAACAACGGACGAAACCCGCACTTCTGAGATGTTTTGACTTGCCTTTACGAGCACGGGGGTGCTTTTCGCACCGGTTTCTAAGGACAAAATAAGGTTTTTGACTCCAGCTGACATGCAGGCTCCTTGAGCTGGAGGTCGAGTCGATTGGTCGTTTTTGACTCGTATACCGGTTGCGAAAAGCAAAACATCGGACAGGAGAACCGAAAATAGTGAAAATTCTTTTGAATGGAAGCGCGTTTCTTGCCGTGGCGCTTCTCATAAGTTTCCTCATTCCGCCGCGTTCACTGGACGCCAAAACTCTTCTTTCCCAGATTCAAAGCACGATCGAAAAAGCCACGACGACAGAAGCTGAAGAAAATTCAGCAAAACCCAACCCGGAGACTGCGGACACTGCTGTGGAGGAGGAAGTTGGCTTAACGGCGCCAACCCCTTATATCGCAACAGCTTATAGTCTTCGCGGTAGGACTGCTAGTGGAACACCGGTCCGAAAAGGAATCATTGCTGCTGATCCCAAGGTTCTGCCGCTTGGTTCAAAGGTGCGGCTCGAGGCCGGCGCCTACAGCGGTGAATATCTAGTCGCTGATACGGGTGGTGCAGTGAAAGGGAAGAAGATTGACATCTGGACGCCGAGCACGAGAGAAGCAATGAGGTTCGGTCGCAGAAAAATCAAACTTACGGTGCTGAGTTGGGGTCCAAAACGCGCGGCAAAAAAACAACGATTAGATTAACCGCTCGAACAACCTCGTTAATAGACCGCGGGCAAAGTCCAGATACTTTGCCCGCTTTGCTTTGCCATGAGTGTTTGCTTTGGGGCATGCTAATATGCGCGCGGCTTCAATAAAGTCAGAACGAGTTCATGTCAGTCTTGTCTCAACTAGACATACAAGACCAGCCTATTCCCCAGCCGGAATCTTTGGTCGAGGTCACCCGTGGCAGCCTCGTTGAATCCCGCCATCGCGGACACATTGTTGTAGTTACTCCGGACGGGAACATAATTACTTACCTAGGCAATCCTAAGACAATTACATTTTTGCGTTCTTCAGCCAAACCTCATCAGGCTCTCCCGCTAATCATATCGGGTGCGGCCGATCACTTTGCTTTTACGCAAACTGAAATTGCTCTGGCCTGTGCGTCACATAGTGGCGAACCTATTCATACAGAGATTGTGACGTCAATGCTGGAGAAGATAGACCTTTCTCCCGGCGCTTTGAAGTGTGGGACTCATGAACCTTTCAGTCCCGAAGCGACTCAGAGACTAAGGAAAACGGGCGAAGCTCCAAACGTGCTTCAAAATAACTGCTCAGGCAAGCACGCTGCGATGCTGGCGCTGGCAAGACATTTGGGCGCACCTATTGAGACTTATGACAGTCCAGATCATCCTGTTCAGCTTGCCATAAAGGAGATTATTTGTGAGTTCTCCGGCGTCCCAATGGATAAGATCGTTACTGCTGTTGATGGCTGCGGAGTCCCAGTTTTCGGCATCCCAGTAAATACAATGGCATCGATGTATGCAAAGCTGGTTGAACCTCCTCCTGAATTTGACAAAGCCACTCGCGATGCTTGTGAGCGAGTAGTTTTGGCTATGACTGTCAATCCTGAATTAATCGGTGGCTCAAAAGACCGGCTAGATACAGAAATTATGCGGGCTGGAAACGGTGAACTTGTGTCGAAGGTTGGGGCTGAAGGAGTGTATACGTTGGGAGTCTTACCAAATGCTGAGCGGCCGCGAGCTCTTGGCTTGGCGATTAAGATCGAAGATGGCGACGATCATCGTGCTCGACCGACTGTCGTCATTGAGTGTCTACGTCAGCTTGGTATCATAAGGAATGAATCCTTGAAAGCTCTCTGTCGTTACGCCACCTTTGACATTCGTAATCATAACGGAGAAAGCGTAGGAACAGTTCAACCGGCCTTTGAGTTACCAAGAACAAGAGACTTGCTCAGTGACACGTGAGAATGATACTGAAAGCAACATAACGATGCAGCCGCCACTGCGACGGGACGAGTGGGGCAGAGTTGATGTCGATTCGGTTCCGGACGTTATTGAATGGTTTCTCAACTATGACGATAGGGTTGCCATTATCAGACATCCGAGAGTTGAGGAAGTCTTCCAGTGGAAACAAGAACAGAGTCGAGCTGCTGGTGAGGATATTTTTTCTTTCAATCGAGCTGAAGACCGATTCGCAATAGGGATAATTCAGTCATTGGCAGAGAACACCACTCAACCTGAACTCCATTCGTGGATAAGCCAGCTCTTGAATGCTCTTGATACAGCCGCGAAATCGAACGAAGTAATTGCGGAAACCTACAAACTAGATCTTCAAAGCGACACATCGATCATTCAAGAAGCAGAGAAGATCCCCTCAAATCGCGCTCGTACGGATTTCTTAATTAACTGCTGGATCGAAGCACTCTGCACTGCGGAGGCCCGTATACTTGGTTGGCTCTATAAAGAGTTCTATGGTCAGCCATACAGAATCTAAAACGGGACAAAGATATGAATGACGAAGTGCGATCGCTGTTCCCAATAACAGAGCACGCCGTCTACTTAAACCACGCCGCTGTCTCGGCTCCCCCTAAAGCCACAATTGAGGCGGTGAAACTCCAATTAGAAGACGTAACTCAGAATGGCTCTCTCAACTTTCGCGATTGGATAGCAACGAAGGGCCGCGTCCGGCAACTTTTGGCTGAGATGTTAGGAGCGAGGCCGGAACAAGTTGCACTGATGCGCAATACATCCGACAGCTTGTCAACAGTTGCCAACGGTCTGAAATGGCGCGCTGGCGACAACATAGTGTCATTTCGCAATGAATTTCCTTCGAATGTTTATCCCTGGTTACGAATTCGCGACACTCAAGCGGTTGAGCTTCGCATGTGTCCAGAGCACGACGGACGAATCGATCTGGCCGAACTCATCAACCTCGTCGATTCACGAACTCGGATTGTGGCTTTAAGTCACGTGCAGTACGCGTCGGGCTTTCGCTCGGATCTGGAGCGCGTTGGCCGAGCTACTCGGGCACGAGCCAACGATGCTTTGTTTGTCGTCGACGCCATACAGGCTCTTGGAGTACTTCCCGTGGAAACAGAGTTTGTTGATGTAGCAGCGGCCGCCGGTCATAAGTGGCTCTTGACACCCGAGGGAGTAGGTCTTCTGTATTTGTCTGACCGCGCTCGTGAGCGAATTGAACCTACACTGGTGGGTTGGGTCAGTGTTCCTCAGCCCGAAGAGTACAGTAACTTTCAACAAGAATGGAATCGAGGCGCCCTGGCTTGGGAGACAGGGACAGGACCAGCAGCACTAATCTACGGCATGGAAGCCAGTTTGCGCCTCTTATTGAACACTGGCGTTGCCAGAATCGCCTTATATCTCGAAGAGGTCACAGAATACCTTTGTGAACGCCTGAGAAGCGCCGAGTACCGTAGCCGATATCGAATCGTCAGCTCTCGCGAGAAGAGCGAAAGGTCTCAAATAGTGTGTATTCAACATCTGGAAGGTCTGACCGCCTCAGATCTCTATGGTCAGTTGAAACGCAAGAACATAATTACAGCTCCAAGAGGAGACCGGCTGCGGATTTCGCCTCATTTCTACAATACTTACACTGAGATCGACCAGCTACTCGAAGCCTTACCTTAGGTTAAGCACATTTCGTTGATAACTCCGGCGCCGGCGCCAACAGGCGAATATCACCAAAGCTGTAACCCCACTTGCAATATCAATGAGGCTGTCCCATACCGACGCAGAGCGGATGGGAATGAAGCTTTGCCGATACTCATCAAGAAACGCACAGACCACCACCAGTGACATCGCCCAAAACGCCCACGATTGGCGCAACCAGTAGTGGGTTGAGCTTTCGAATGCCCGAGCTGCCAGCAGCCCTAGAACGGTAAACTCTAAAAAATGTGCCGACTTCCGCACGAGAAAATGGATTTGCATTAAGCCAGATTCACTGATGTTAGGAAAGAACCAGAGGATCACGGGGCGCACAAACCGAGAGGTGCTTGAAGCAGAGAGATTCTCAGAGGATGCAAAGAAGATCACGAGAATCCACGCGATTAATGGAGCATATCGCCATAAACGCCTTCCCAGGCTCAAAGTTGCCAGTTCTGCTTGCATTCCCAATATACAAAGTACAACGGGAAGCGGCGCTGGGCCGACTTCCCGTTATGTATGGTAATTCGATAAGACGTCACCCGATGCTAGTCGGTTCGTTGGCTATTGAGCTGCCGCGCCAGAAACAACTTCTATAATCTCATTCGTAATCGCCGCTTGCCGAACTCGGTTCATGTTCAGTGTCAGCGTTTCAATAAGTTCGCTAGCGTTCTTTGAGGCAGAGTCCATGGCGGTCATACGCGCGCCATGTTCCGAAGCAACAGATTCGAGAAGAGCTCGAAACAGTTGCGTTTCAACGAGTCGCGGCAGGAGTTTGCTGAAAATCTCAGCAGGGGGTTGTTCATATATATAGTCGACAACACTCACAGGCTGAATCGCCGCGCCTTCCGCGGCATAAGGGCCACCTTTTCCTACAGGCAGGAGTTGCTCGATCACCACTCGCTGCTGTAAGACTGATTTGAATTCGTTATAGATGAGAAAGACCTTATCTAACTCCTTCGTTTCTGTGAACTGCTTAATAACATCGCGCGCGACTTCTAAAGCCTCAGAAAACTCCACCCGGCCCTTACCAGTCAACCCAATGTATTCGCTGGTGATCCCGGCGTGTCGGCGACGAAAGTGATCCCTCCCCTTTCGCCCCACTGTCACAAACTCGATCTGCTTTGTCGAATTCTCGTTAAGGAAAGTGTTAGCAGCTTTTATAAGGTTGGTATTGAAGGCTCCACACAACCCTTTATCGGCTGTGATAAGCACCACCAGGTATCTCTCATCACCACGCACATCCAACAGTGGATGACGGAAGCTCTCGTCAGTTCGGGCTGCTAACTCACCAAGCACTTCAATCATCTTGTTGGCAAACGGGCGCGCTGTTATTACGCGATCCTGGGCCCGCTTAAGCTTCGCCGCCGAAACCATTTTCATGGCTTTCGTAATCTGCTGTGTGTTCTTGACCGACTTAATGCGGCGGCGAATATCTAATAGATTAGGCATAACCGGGTTGGCTAGACAGTTACCTTCTCAGTCCAAACTGCTTTTATGTCCTTCAGAGCTTGGTGCATCTCGGCTTTGATCTCGTCCGTTAAACTCTGCTTCTCGCGAATGCTCTGCAATAATCCCGGCCTCGAATTCTCCACAAATCTGAGCAACTCGGCTTCGAACTGTCGCACTTCTTCGACGGGTATGTCATCCGTGTAGCCATTTGTAGCCGCCCAGATGACGAGGACCTGTTTCTCAATATCCATCGGCTGATATTGAGGCTGTTTCAAGATTTCGACTAATCGCTGGCCCCGTGCAAGCTGGGCTTGAGTAGCTTTATCCAGATCAGAACCAAACTGAGCAAAGGCCTGCAGTTCGCGAAATTGAGCTAAGTCTATTCTCAAAGTACCTGCCACTTGCTTCATAGCTTTGATCTGCGCCGCGCCACCTACACGCGAAACACTGTTCCCCACGTTGATCGCAGGGCGAATTCCACTATTGAAAAGATCCGCTTCCAAGAATATCTGTCCGTCAGTAATTGAGATCACGTTAGTAGGAATGTATGCTGAAATATCGCCCGCCTGCGTTTCGATAACTGGAAGGCTCGTTAGTGAGCCTCCTCCCTTAGCGTCAGATACTTTAGCTGCACGCTCAAGTAACCTCGAGTGGAGATAGAAAACATCGCCTGGATAGGCTTCACGACCAGGAGGACGGCGCAGCAACAATGAAATCTCGCGATAGGCCGCAGCTTGCTTTGATAGATCGTCATAGATCGTAAGCGCGTGGCGGCCCCGATCGCGAAAGTACTCGCCCATCGCGGCTCCGGAATAAGGCGCAAGAAACTGCATCGCTGCCGGATCTGACGCCGTAGCCTTCACCACAATCGTATAGTCCATTGCGCCAAAATCAGTTAGCGTTTTAACCACTTGGGCTACAGTCGAAGCCTTTTGACCGATGGCAACATAGATGCAGATGACATCCTTACCCCGTTGGTTGATGATAGTGTCAACTGCAACGGCTGTTTTACCTGTTTGTCGATCGCCGATGATCAGTTCGCGCTGACCTCTTCCAATTGGCACCATTGCATCAATTGCCTTGAGTCCTGTTTGCAATGGTTCCTTAACAGGCTGCCGATCGACTACCCCGGGAGCGATTCTTTCGATCGAATTGTAATGTTCCGTCAGAATTGGACCACCATCATCAATCGGATTTCCAAGCGCATCGACGACGCGGCCGACGAGCGCCTCACCGACAGGAACCTGCATAATTCGGCCCGTGCGCTTTACAAGATCACCCTCTTTTATCGCCTGAAATTCTCCAAAGAGTACGGCTCCAACCTTGTCCTCTTCCAGGTTCAGCGCAAGACCTCGAACTTCGTGAGGAAACTCCAGTAGCTCCCCAGCCATCACCTTTTCGAGACCGTGAATTTCGGCGATGCCGTCTCCGACTTTTATGACAGTGCCAACCTCCATCACGGTTACACCTGTCTCGAAGTTCTCAATTTGTCTTCGTAGGATCTCGTTAATCTCGTCTGCTCTGATTGGTTCCATAACTCTCTTTTCTTCTCCTTACCCAACCCACAACGGTAAATCAAGCCCCGGCCAATCTCTCTTTGATCTGGTCCAACTGCGTTCTAACTGACCCATCATAAACAGTTGAACCGATCCTTGTAACAATTCCGCCGATAACAGCTTCATCGGTTCTATAGGTCAAACGTATTTCCTTCCCAATCACCGTTTTCAGTTTTTCAGATAGGGTTCGCTTCGATTCTTCCGACACTGGTCTGGCAGTAGTGACCTCCGCTGCTACAACTCCAGCTCGCTCATCGAGCACTCGAGCAAAGCGTTCGTTGATCTCACGGAGTTCCGTTATACGCTGGTTCTTCAGAAGTACTCGCAGGAAATTGGCGGTGATTGGGTTTACGTTGGTCCGCTTTATTAATTCCTCAAGGAGTCTCCGCTTCTGCTCGTAAGGAACCGTTGGATTGCCGAGCGCCTCCTGAAGTTCAGGATGGGAAGTGATGATAGCCTCCCAACCGTTAAGTTCTTCCTGGATGACGCGCGCTTCTCCAACCTTCGTAACAACATCAGCTAGTGCTGTTGCATAACGGCGGGCAACGGTTTGAGAACTCAATTCCTGCTCCTTCCAAGCTCTTCGACATTCAACCGAATCAGACGCGCGTCGTCTTCCGGCCGGAGTTCGCGACGAACTACTTCCTCCGCCAGACGAACACTCTGCTCAGCAACAAACTTCCGCAGTTCATGTTTAACTGTTTTGCCAGTGCTCTCAATCTCACGCTGAGCCTGCGTTCGAAGCTTTCCGATATCAGTCTGAGTGGCGGCCGCGATTCTCTCGCGTTCTGCCGCGGCTTCAGTCAATGCCTGCTTGTGAATCGCAGCCGCTTCAGCATCTAGCCTTTCGAGTCGAGCTTCAATTTCCGCGAGCTTCGCATGGGCTGCGTCTCTTTCGGCCTGTGCCCTTATCAACTCCCTTTTTATACCTTCACGTCGGCTCCTTAACGCGTCGTTGAGAGGCCGGCGAAGGAGATAGACCATGGCGCCCACAAAGATACACAGATTGATAACTTTCCAGATTTCAAGCCCCGGATAGTTCCACCACGGTGCAGCTATTTCCTCCGCTGCGAAAGTAAGAAAGTAAAAAAGCATACACGAACTCACGGGCATTTATTTTGGCTATCTTAGGTTGTTACTTGGGTGTTGTCTTTAAGCGGACGTTGGAGTAGTCGCGAGCTTATTTCTATCGCTAACCGTCTCGATTCATTCTCCAGAACCCCACGCGCTTCTTCAGCCTGTCGGTCTATTTCCAACTTCTGGTCCGACACCCACGAACTGATTTCTGCTCGGAGCGCTTTCAACTTTGCCTCTCTATCCTGGAGGGCACGCGCCCTCTCCTGCTCGAGCATTCGATAACTCTCTGTTCGCGCCTCTCTGAGCTTCTGTTCATATTGGGTCAACTTCTCCTCAACAGCCGCCATCATCTTCTTAGCTTGAACCAAACGGCCACGTGTCCGACTTTCCCGTTCCTCAAGAATTTGATTGATGGGCTTGAAAAGGGTTAGGTTGAGCACTCCAACCATTACTGCTATTAGAGCGATGTGCAACAGCAGCGTCCCATCAGGCACCAATTGAATAGTATTTTCCGCCAGAGCGAGCAGAATCATAGCTGCCTAGAAGGCGACTCCTTCCCTGCCAGTGTGAGCTCATCGAGCCCAATGGCTCTTACAATGAAGTGAAGCGAACTGATCTCAAAAGGAGCGGAGTCTAGCATCCTCTAAATGCAGAATCAAGCGACGCCCCACTCTTAGTACTTTGCTTTCATGCGTTTACCATCACAG
>CAZNPP010000007.1:29838-65405 GCA_964574785.1 uncultured Chloracidobacterium sp.
CAATCGCCGCCTGCGCACGATGCAGCAGCAAGTCGTACAGCCGGTCAAGATCTCCGGCATTGTAGTACTCGATAACAATCTTACCAGCGCCTGTAGCGCCTTTTGTGATTTCAACCTTTGTTCCCAAAGCACGCCGCAGCTTTTGCTCGGCCGCTTTCACATTGGCGTCCTTTTCACTATGCGGCGTTCGGTCTCTTGAAAACTGCTTATCCTTGTCTGCGATACGCCGCACCATTTGCTCGGCCTGGCGAACTGAAAGGCCCCTATCAATAATTTGTCGACAGAGCCGCCTACGTAATCCATCCTCGTCTAGGCCCAAAAGGGTGCGCGCATGACCTGTTGAGAGTTTTCCCTCCTGAAGGAGTTGCTGAATATCGCCAGGCAAACGAAGAAGCCGCAGGTAGTTTGTGATGTACGACCGGTCTCTACCAACCCGCTCCGCTAGCGACTCCTGGGTTAATCCGACTGACTCGATGAGTTTCTTGTAAGCCTGTGCCTCTTCAATCGGGTTGAGGTCCTCGCGCTGGATATTTTCTATAAGTGCTAACTCAAGCACCTTCTCGTCGGGAATATTACGTACTATCGCCGGGATTTTTATAAGGCCAGCTAGCTGGGCGGCGCGCCAGCGTCGTTCGCCAGCCACAAGTTCAAACCTTAGTCCCTTTTTTCTGACAATCAGGGGCTGTACTACGCCATTCGCCTTGATGGAAGAAGCTAACTCAGCGAGTTTTGCCTCGTCAAAGTGGGTCCGCGGCTGCAACGGACTTCGATCAATTAATTCGATTTCGATCTCGTAAGACTCGTCGGCGTTGCCACTACCGCTCTCAGCCGACAGCAGTGCGCCCAACCCGCGACCCAGCACTCTTCGTGTCATGTGCAAGAATCTCCTTCGCTAGCTGAAAGTAGGCCTCCGCCCCTTTTGAATGAATATCGTAAAGAATGATGGGCTTTCCGTGACTAGGAGCTTCAGCCAATCTGACGTTTCTCGGGATAGCAGTTTCGAACACTTGTTGACCATAGAAATCTCGCAGATCAGAGGCCACTGCTGCTGATAAGTTGGTCCTCTCATCGTACATCGTGAGCAATAGCCCCTCGATTGATAACATCGGGTTGTGCAAACGCCGAATTCTTGCAAGGGTATCAAACAACTCAGTGACGCCTTCGAGTGCGTAGTATTCACATTGAATAGGAACCAACAAGGAATGGGCGGCAGTCAAAGCGTTGAGCGTGAGCAGGCCTAGGGAGGGCGGACAATCGATAAAGATAAATTCATAGTTGGGCTCTAGGGCCGCCAGAGCATTCCGAAGCCTAAATTCACGCCTCTCAATCTCGACTAACTCTACCTCGGCACCAGCGAGGTCTTTATTTGAGGGTATCGCTTGGAGAAACGGAATAGAAGTTGACAGTATCGAGGGTTGAAGAGGCTCATCCAGCACCAAAGAATGGTAAAGAGTTCTCCGGAAGGTTCCCCGCTGGATTCCCACACCGGACGTGGCATTACCCTGGGGATCTGCGTCAATCAGAAGCACAGGGATTTCGGCGCTAGCAATCACTGCAGCGAGGTTGACAGCCGTGGTCGTCTTGCCAACTCCGCCCTTCTGGTTAGCTACCGCTATAATTTTTACCATTCCTCAGGGGGAACCAACCCTCTCACGTGGTTTGGGCGCTAAACTACCACAAGGCAGGAAACTCCGCCATAGACACTGCTGAATTGCAGGGTTTTATGTCTTGGAATCGGCCTTCTATGGAATGGGACACGTGAAACATTGGAGGCAGAAGCGTCGCCCCGTATAGTCCACGACACAGAATCTATGCTGCCTTTTGGCGAATCGTGAGATGCACCAGAAGAGTCGAAAGCGCAGCCGCGGTCACGCCACTAATGCGCCGCGCCTGCCCAAACGTCAGCGGCCGGGCTCGCTCAAGCCTCTCAACCATCTCATGCGACAGTCCGCTAATTTCTCCAAACTTCAGGTCCGTTGGCACTCTCAAACCATCATGCTGATAAAGTCGACGCGAAGTTGCCCGCTGAGACTCGATGTACCCAGCGTACAATGAGTCTGCGAGGGCACATTCCAGATCCCGCGTGGAAATATCGGTGCCAAGTTGAGCCTTAATCAACGCTTCCACCACTTCTGCGGTCATCCCTGGCCTCTGGGCCAATTGTCCAATCGCAATTGAATCGCCAAGGTTAGTTCCAAGCGAGATACTTAGGGCTTGATACGCAGGATCCGACCGCCTCAAGCGTACACCCAAGGCTGCTCGCACTTTTGCGATACGATCGAGTCTGGAATTGAAAGTCTCCCACTCCTTGTCACCAACCAACCCAAATTCCCGACCTAAGGGGCGAAGTCTCACGTCAGCATTGTCATGGCGGAGTTCCAATCTATTCTCCGCCCGCGAGGTGAACATGCGGTAAGGTTCGTCGACCCCGTTGCTAATCAGATCATCCAGCAACACACCTATATAAGACTCTTCACGGCTTAGCTTAATCGCGCCCTGGCCCCTCACAAAGCGCGCCGCATTGATTCCTGCAACTAAACCCTGGCAAGCGGCCTCCTCGTAGCCAGTCGTGCCGTTTATTTGCCCGGCATGAAATAGCCCCTCAATACGACTGGACTGTAAATCTGAGTGCAACTCTCGGGGATCAACGAAGTCGTATTCAATAGCGTACCCAGGTCGAATGATGCGAGACTCCTCCAAGCCAGGAATCATCCTAATCAATTCTTGTTGAAGCTCCGCCGGCAACGATGTCGAAAACCCATTCAGGTAGACTTCATTTGTATCGTGCCCTTCAGGTTCCAAAAAAAGCTGGTGGCGATTCTTTTCGCTGAATTTCACCACCTTGTCCTCGATTGACGGACAATACCGTGGTCCCACACCTTTTATCTTGCCAGAATACAGTGGTGATTCATGGAGGTTGTTCCGGATAGCGTCATGCAGATTGTTAGTCGTGTAACCTATATAACAGGTTATCTGTGACTGTTCGATGCTCTCGGTGGCAAATGAAAACGGAACTGGATGCTCATCAGGCGGTTGTGCCTCGAATGCCGACCAGTCGATAGTGCGACCATCCAATCGTGGTGGTGTACCTGTCTTCAGTCTACCGACCGGAAAACCAATCCTCTTAAGTGCCTCAGCAAGTTCAATCGACGCCGGCTCACCGGCTCTGCCGGCCGTGTATGTGCGCCGTCCAGTATGAATCAGTCCATTTAGAAATGTGCCAGTCGCAATGATCACCGCCGGTGCCCCCAGGCGCCGGGTGTCTTGCATTTCGACACCAGCTACTCTTTCACCCTTAATAATCAGGTCAACCACCATACCTTGGCGTAGCTGTAGATTGGGCGTCCCCTCAAGCATCGCCCGCATCTCCCTGCGGTAGAGTGATCTGTCCGCCTGGGCTCGAGGCGATTGAACGGCGGGCCCTCTTGACCGATTTAGAAGTCTGAACTGGATCCCCGTGCGATCAATTACGCGCCCCATTATTCCTCCGAGAGCATCGATCTCTCTCACAAGGTGTCCCTTAGCTATGCCACCGATAGCAGGGTTGCACGACATCTGCGCTATCAGATCCAGGTTAAGCGTCACTAACGCCGTCTCGGCGCCCAGGCGCGCAGACGCTGAGGCTGCCTCGCATCCGGCGTGACCAGCACCGATGACGATCACATCGAAGACTTCATCAAAACACATATCTTATTTTCGGCCTTCGGCCTTTGGTTTTGGGCCTTTGGCTCTGTCTTTCACTTCTCTGATTTTTTGACCACTTCGTCTCGTCCCTGCCTGTTGAACCGGCCTCTTTGCGCCGTATCTCTGGCCTTCAATCATGTACGAATCCATGTCCGAGGCGAGACGTAACTCAGTCCGCTCTGTCCTGAAAATGCAAAAGCCAAAGCCCAATGCCGAAAACCAAGGTCCTTACGCCTTCACTTCCCAATACAAAAAGTCGCAAATACTCTTGAAAGAACATCCTCCGATGTAGTTTCACCTGTTACCTGTCCAAAATACTTCAAGGCATTATGAAGACCAACTAAAATTATCTCTTCGCTGGCTCCTTCTTCAAGCAAACTTTCAGCTTGCTTAAACTCTTCCTGGCTTCTGCGCAACAAATCGTAGTGTCTTGCGTCGGTCATTAAGAATCCTACATCTTCGGAGTCAACGGAACCAAAGGGCTCAAGCATTGCAGATTTTAGCTCAAGCAATCCCGCTCCCGTCTTTGCCGAAATCGCAATGACCCTATCTCTACCGCATGCGGTTCTCAACTCGTTGAGCATCTCGCTTCGATAGCTGGGCAGGTCACACTTGTTTACTAATAAAATTCGTCTACTGGTTTCTGTGCGGGATAGCAACTCCATATCCTCAGTTCCGACTTTACCCGTTCCGTCAATTACAACAAGCAAAATATCCGCATCGGCAATCGAGCGGTAAGTGCGCTCCACTCCAAGGCTCTCAATAACATCCTGAGCATCTCTTACGCCAGCCGTATCCGTAAGTAAAATGGGTATTCCCTCCAAGCTCATCTGCTCGCTCAAACTATCGCGAGTAGTTCCCGGGATTTCCGTTACGATAGCCCTGTCCATCGCCAGTAAACTATTGAATAGACTCGACTTACCAGCATTGGGGCGCCCTGTGATAGTTACCCGAAGCCCCTCGCGAAGAAGGTGCCCCGTCTCGTAAGTGGAGCAGAGCTCCGCTACCTGGGATGCCAACGCGGCCAAATCCATCCGGATCTGGAGCGCCTGAAGGTCAGGAAGATCATCTTCGACAAACTCAAGGGCTGACTCGAGTAGGACAATGATGTCCAATAATTTGTTTTGCAACGGTTCGAGAGCAGCAGACATTGCTCCTTCCAATTGCCGAACCGCCTGTCGCGCGGCAGCCTGTGTCTGAGCGTTGATCAGATCCCGAATAGCCTCAGCCTGGGTCAGGTCGAGCTTTCCGTTGTGCAATGCTCGGAGCGTAAACTCTCCGGGATCTGCAAGCCGAGCGCCAAGAGAGAGAAGTAGATCAACGATACGGCGGAGCAAGACAGGTGAGCCATGGCAGCTTATCTCAACAACATCTTCTCCGGTGAAGGAGTGGGGCGCCTGAAAGTAGGTGACAAGCGCCTGGTCCATGACCTCAGCTGTCTGCGGATTCTTAATTGACTTAAGCGATACGTGACCGGGAGCCGGTAGAAGCGAGCGTTCTTGGACCAGCGCTCTCAGAATATCCCCGGAGCTTGGACCGCTCAGGCGTACTACGCCAATCGCGCTGCGGCCCAATGGTGTAGCTAGGGCAACGATCGTGTGCATCTTTAGGAGCTTGCCGAAGTCGTGCTACAACTCCACCAGGATGTGAGGCAACGGAGTCACTCTCTCTTTAGACCAACTTTCAGTCGGCGATTTGGCCCTTCGCCGACGGATTCTGTAAACATGTCTTCCGTCTCAGCCAACGTCATGTGAATTATGCGTCGCTCGTTTGAGTTCATTGGACCAAAGACAAAAGCTAACCCTGTTGCTCTAACCCGATCGGCCGCATGATGGGCCATCGCCCGCAACTCGGCTTCTCGCATGGCCCTAAAACTATGAACATCGCAGACAATTCGCTGTCCCCGCGGCAACGCTCTTCCAAAGACTTGATTGACCAGGTGCTGCACGGCCTCTAGGAGCTCGCCGCCGCCTTCTCTCAACATCTCAGAATCTGGACCATCTAAGTCCAGGACACAGCTGTCATCCTGCTTTTTGATAGCGACCTGCAAACTGAGTCCAGATCCGTGAAACACATTCTGAAGGAATTCCGCAGCTTGATCGCATGTTTCCTGCATCACTCACCTCACATAAAAAGGCGTGGTTAAGCCTGGCTTACCCGCTCTGAAACCGCCTTCTTTCGGGAACGCGGCTTCACGCGTTTCTCTTGCGGTGGTTCCTCATCCTTGTTGGATTTCGCATCATCTTCCTCTTTGGTCAAATAATTAATCAGAAATTGTTGACTAAAGCCAACTATATTTCCGACTAACCAATAGAGAAGCAGTCCCGATGGCGCACCCCATAGGATGTACAGAAGGAATAGCGGCATGCCGATCGCCATCATCTTTCGCTGAAGCGGATCTGCGGAAGGGGCTGGCGTAACTAACTGAAGCACTATCATTGTGCCAGCCATCAGGATCTCGAGAATATGATAAGGGTCGCCCGCGGAAAGGTCAGGTAACCAAAGGAAAGTAGCCTGACGAAAATCCAGCGATATCGTAATCGCACGATAGAGCGCAAACAGAAAAGGCATCTGAATTAGAAGCGGTAGGCAGCCCCCAAGGGGATTGCCTTCCTTCATGAGTCGCAGCTGCTCCATCTGCAACTCCTTCAAGCGAGGATCGCTTTGCTTGAGCCCCTTGATCTTCTCCTGCAGTTCTTTCATCCGCGGCGCCAGTTTCTGCGCCTTCTTCATTGCTTTGGATGAACGCCACTTCAGCGGGAAAAAGAGCGAGTAGATTATTATCGTGAAAAGAATGATTGCGACGCCATAGCTATTAGTCCGCCCTTGCAGCCACTTAATCGCGCTCAGGATCGGAACAGCTATTGGCTTTGACAACCAGCTAAACCAACCGTAGTCGATCAAACCTTCGAGGTCGACTGGACGACCTACGGCAGAGCTAGTTTCAGCACTCGCATTCGTTAAAAGATAATGGTCCTTGGGACCAGTATAGATGACGTTGCGGGAGCCATCTGTGGGGACGGGTACCAATCCGCTAGTTAGATATCTTTTCTCAGTTCTGCCGTTGACCTGGTGATCGTACTGAATTGTTCGAAATTCAAGCCCTGAGATCCTCCGATGCGGCACCGCGACCATTCCAAAATAGGTATCACCTACTCCCGCCCAATCAACCGTGTCAGCGATAACAAGCCGATCCGGACTATCTTTGTTTTCGTTGATAGCAGATGCCGAGTGCCGTTCAACCCGGTCGTTAACGGCTGCAACCGCCTCGGGCGCTACGGAGTAGAATGTGTATTGCCGAATTCCCTGATCGCCTATGCTTGGTCCAACTCTCAGCTTAGCTTCGGGAATTACAGTTTCGCCACGTTTGATGGTGATCGCCAGGTCAGCACTGTAGGTCTCAGCGCTGAACAGGATTGTCTTTGTTACACTCAGCCCTGTTCCGCTATCGTTAAGTAAGAAGGTAACGGACCGCTCTTCGCCGGCTGCCAAATCTATTTCGACCGTCTCGCTGGTCTGGTCCTCTGTCTCGATTGTGTAGCTGGTGGATGCCAGGATAGTGTCAAGTGCGCTATCGCCGGTTATTAATTGAAGCGGTGCTTCTCGGGGTTGTCGCGCCAATCCTACGGGTGATACTAGCTCGAGCGGTACCTGTTGGTCCCTGGTACTTGCTACAGAATAGATCTCCCGACCTGTATCCTTATTCTGCTTAATAATCCAGCTAACGACCTCGGCCCCGCGACTATCAAATCTCACATCGTACAAAGGTGTTCTTACTATTAAGGTCCGTTGTGGTGCCTCTTGCTGGCGAAGCGCATCTACCTCATCAGACGTTATCGACGTGGGTGGATCAGGAACCTGAGGAGCGGGTGTAGTTTCCACGGCTGGTGGCTGAGCAGTTGGAGCTTCTCTCTCCGGTGGCTTCACCGGAAACAAATAGCTCCACGCAAACAAGATTGCGGTTGATATTAGTAGGGCAAGTATTAAGCGCTTTTGTTGCATCTGCTCGTTGTTCTCATCTGCTGAATCGACTGGGTTCACTTCACCGGATCATAACCACCGGGATTAAAAGGATGACAGCGAACCAATCTCCGGAAGGACAGCGAGACACCGCGAAACACACCATGGCGGCTGATAGCCTCCATAGCATATTCGGAACAAGTCGGCACGAACCTACAAGAGGGTGGAAGTAGAGGGGAAATGGCTAGTTTATAAAACCTCAGAATTGAAATCAGAATAATCTTCACAACATTACTTACTCAAAGCTCTCTGCCCAGTTGTCTCTTCATGTGCCATTCGACTAACGATTTTCCCAAACTCTTCAAGCGACTCCGCAAAAGGGGAAGTCAAGAGCCTTCGGTTTGCGTTGAGCACAACATCATATCTCTTCTGTAAGCTCGCTAACCTGTCTGAACTTAGCCGAAAAATCTCACGGATTACTCGGCGCGCTCGGTTCCGTTTTACAGCATTTCCAACGGCCTTCCGAGAGGCCGTGATCCCAAGGCGGTGATCCAAAAGACCATTGGGCAACACAAAGGCTGTCATCACCGATCCTTCATAGCGTTTTCCCAATCTATAGACCCTCTGAAAATCATTACGCCCACGCAAACGATTTGCCTTCATAAACAGCGGCCACAGTAATTAGTAGTGGGCTGGTGTTAGACGCTTTCTCCCCTTAGATCTCCGCCGCTTTAGCACCAGCCTGCCATTCTTAGTAGCCATCCTCGCTCGAAAGCCATGTGTCTTCGCACGACGTCTGTTGTTCGGCTGAAAAGTTCTCTTCGCCATAGTAACTATTCTCCCGGTTAAACGAAAATCGTAAGACTAAGATGCTACAGGATGTTATGTCAAGAAACGAAGCCTCGCCTCGTCCAACGATAAGTTACTCCGCACCACCGGGATCCCCCGAATAACTGGCACGCTCTGGTAGTCGGGTCGTGAGCACTGGCATTTTAACGTCAGGCTTATCACGGCCCACTTGCTATCGGAACAGTGGCCATGATTCCCCGACATCGCGCAATCCTTAGATAGTTGTTACCCGGGGGTACTTGGTGGTACCGAGCTAAGTGATCCGCTCTAGTTAGGACGAGCTGCTTTCGGGGTGAGTCCTTGCTACCCAGCCCCCAAACTCCCGTGAAAAGGTTCTCCAAAATATCAAAAAGCCGATCTCTTGGAGGTTGCTGTTATTTTCGGACCGAACCGTACAGAAACAGAACGCCACGCCATCCTTCAGGTTTAAGCGGTCCTTCAACTCTAAAAGCGTCTGGGACTCGAACGGTGTTTTATCCGAATCGTCAGCTTGATAACCCTGTTCCTCATGTGCTAGTCTCCCGCACGGTCGGCGAGGATTACCGTAAGTAATTGATATATATAAGCTTAAAGCTTTACTTTAAGCTGCACAGGGTTTTCCACAAAGTTGTGGAAAACGCTGTGGAAATCTTGAGGGGCCAATTCGGATAAAACTCCGTATACCGTAGTCCTTCTTCCTCCACAACGTCGTAGCTCTACGCTTATCGGGTTTAACGTACTAATGTCAGACAATCGCTCTGTCTTTGAGGAATAATGGTTTTACTTAGCACAACAGAACGAGGTGACGATGAGCGCGGCAATGGAGGGTAGTGTTTGGGGCAGCATACTTCACTTAATTCAGAACCGGATAAACCGCGAAAGTTTCGATGCCTGGTTCAAGCCTTTACGGTTTGAGGGGATCGATTATGATGACCGTGTTATTCGGTTGCGGGCTCCTAGCCAGGTTGTTCGTGATTGGGTGACTAAGAACTACTCAACTCTTATTAATCAATCATTAAGTGAGTCTAGCTTATCAGGCTACTCCGTAACTTGGTTACTTGAGGAGCAGGTGAATGATACTGCTAGCCGGAGCGGGGCAGTTCACACACATGAGGGCAGGCGTTTGCCGACATTAATCAATTCCACCGAATCCAAATCAGAGTCACCTCTACCTACTGGCGGTCAGTCACCTCAAAGCTCTTCCACAGAGCCCTCCCTAAATCAGAAATACACATACGAGAGCTTCGTTGTGGGGTCGTGCAATCAATTTGCACACGCAGCTTCCATGGCTGTCGCTGAGTCACCGGGGAAAACTTACAATCCACTCTATATCTACGGTGGGGTTGGTTTGGGTAAGACACACCTCATGCACGCTTGTGGTCATGCGATCAAGCAATGTAATAGACATTTGAAACTCTGCTATTTGTCGTCTGAGAAATTCATGAACGAATTGATAAACGCAATTCGCTACGACAAAACCCAGAGCTTTAGAGAGAAATATAGATCCGTCGATGTACTGTTGATTGATGATGTGCAGTTCATGGCGGGAAAAGAGAGAACGCAAGAGGAGTTCTTCCACACTTTCAATTCTCTTTATGAACAACAGAAGCAGATCGTCATAAGTTCAGATTGCCCACCGCGGGAAATCCCTACTCTTGAAGAAAGATTGCACTCACGATTTGAGTGGGGGTTAATAGCAGATATTGAACCCCCGGATCTGGAGACGAAGGTAGCCATCCTTAAACGTAAAGCTGAGATGATCGGTGTTGCTATCCCAGACGACGTGGCTTTATATATTGCCAGTCGCGTTAAAAATAATATTCGAGAACTCGAAGGATCCCTGGTACGTTTGGTAGCAATCTCTTCGCTACGAGGACTACCTATCGGAAAATCACTAGCGCAAGATGCCATTCGAAACATTGCCAGTGAAGAAGAGGAACCTGGAGTAATAAACATCCAGCAGATTCAGAGGACCGTGGCGGCACATTATCGGATTAGTGTCGACGAGTTAGTGTCCAAGAGTAATGCGAGACAGTTTTCGCTTCCACGCCAGGTTGCAATGTATCTTTGTAAGAAATTGACTAAACATAGTTATCCTGAAATTGGTCGTGCTTTTGGAGGTAAACATCACACAACTGTCATTCACTCATTTGAGAAGATTGAGTCATTGATGCTTCGGGATTCAACTCTCCAAAAAGGGGTAACGTCATTATCAGAATCCATTCAGCGGCTAAACTCATAAGATTTATCCACAGCGTCGGGTAGAACGCTATTTCTTTTAACTAAAGTAAGATAAGCTATGAACAAGCGTGATATTCACAATCAGATTCTAAAGGCAAGCTGTGGAAGTTCGGCGCAGTTTCTTATCGTCTGCTTTTTCGACAGAAATTATCCGAATATTCGTTCGTATCCACACCGTCTTGATAACTGGATCTGTGTGAAAGGTGAGTAGTTACAGAGTTATTCACAGAGTAACAGGCCCCTACTGCTTCTACTAGAGATATAAATAGACAGTTTATTTAATTAGTAACAGCAGAGAAGGGTAGTCGTCCTGATTAAACCAGCACAGCTGGTAGTTGCAATTGAAGGAGTTCGGAGCATGGAGTTCATTGTTAGTAAACAGAATCTTCAGAAGGAACTTGGTTTTGTCCAAGGGGTTGTAGAAAGAAAAAATACTATTCCCGTACTCTCAAATATTTTGATTGAGTCGGTTGGGGAAACCACGATTCGAATTACTGGAACAGATCTCGATGTAACCATACGCTGTGATATGGATGCAGAGGAGATTGGAAACCCGGGAGCAATTTGTGTTCAGGCTCGTAAGCTGTTTGATATTGCCAGGCTGTTACCTGATGCGCCAGTTATATTCAAGAAAGAAGATAACGACTGGGTTACAGTAAAGTGCGACCGAGCTAAGTTCCGAATGGTAGGAGTAGCAAGGGATGCCTTTCCCGAGGTCCCAACTTTTAAATCAGCCCCTACAAAGGTTCCAGCGAACGTTCTAAAAACTTTAATTGATCGGACAATCTTCGCTATCACTCAGGAGGAGTCGAGATACACGCTCTCGGGAGCAAAGTTTATCCTTGACGACTCAGGAGCAAAGATGGTGACAACCGATGGGCATCGACTCGCGTATGTCGAGCGAAAGAATGTTGCCACTAATGGTGGAGCAAAAGAGACCATCGATACTCTTATCCCTCGTAAAACACTGGCTGAACTAACAAAGCTTACCGCTGGCTACGAAGGAGACATCAACATGGGAATGGACGAAAACCACATCTATTTTGAGGTTGGTCCACGGTTGTTGATCTCTCGTATGCTCTATGGGCAGTTTCCAAACTACGAGATGGTAATGCCGAAGAATATTGATAACTCAGTTGAGTTTGATAGCTCCCAGTTGAGTTTAGCAATTAGAAGAGTGGCCTTGATGTCGGATGATAGGTCGCATGCTATTCGTTTTCACTTGGAACCTGATCAATTGGTAATCAGTTCTCAAAATGCCGAGGAAGGCGAAGCACATGAGACAGTCCAGGCTGAATATAGCGGGGATCAAACCGACATTGGTTTCAATGCCCAGTATTTGCAAGATTTTCTCAACGTGACGTCAGATTCAAAGATCGCTTTTGAGTTCAAGGATGGAAACTCTCAAGCTCAACTGCGGCCCGCAGACACCGGCGAGTACATTTATAAGTACATCGTCATGCCGATGAGGATCTGAATTTGAGTTTAGTAATAAAAGTAAAAAAGGAGCGCTCTCCTCAGTTTGAGAAGGGCGCTTTTTAGTTGATTACTGCAGAGTGACACGTCTTCGCTATGGTAGAATTAACCATATGTTCCTCGATTCAATTGAGGCGAACAATTTTCGCAATCTCTCCGGTAAAATCTCCTTTGGACGCCAACTGAATATCATTTACGGAAACAACGGCCAGGGAAAAACGAATTGGCTGGAAGCAATCTGCGTCCTGTCACGGACAAAATCCTTTCGGACACAACGCCTCCAAGAAGCAATCAGGTTCGGACATGAATCTGGATTAATACGAGGTGAAGTAACGTCTGGTTCAGACTTAAAGAGAGATCTGGAAATACTTCTTCAAGGCAATACCAAAATCCAGAGAGTCAATAACAAGAAAGAACCACTTACAAGGTATATAAGTCACCTTCAGGTTTTCTCATTCACTGCTGACGACCTCGAGGTCATACGCGGACTACCGGAAGCGAGACGGAGGTTTATTGATAGAGGTGTGATATCGCTCAGGCCCACATATGTTCAGACTCTCTCAGACTACAACAAGGTACTCAAGCAAAAGAACAGAATTTTGCAGGACAGTTTGGAATACGAATGGCCCCCTGCTCAGACTCTCGATCTCTTAGATCCTTGGAACGAACAGTTAGTAAAGATAGGCGCAGAGATTCATAACGCGAGAAACAAGTATATCGAGCGGCTCAATACAGTTCTTGAGCGCCATCTTTTCGAGCGGCAGGAGATAACCGTCCGTTACGTGTCAAGCTTGGATGGAAAGGGAGATCTGTCCGATTACCAATCACTTCTTAGTGAAAGATTGAAGGTAAGGTTTGAAGCTGAAACAGCCGCCGGACGAGCTCTGCTAGGGCCTCATCGAGACGACTTGGAGGTACTATTTGGCGGGCGGGAAATTCGAATTTTTGGGAGTGCCGGACAACAGCGTAGCGCGTTGTTAATATTAGACTTAGCGGCTATTTCATTGTATAATTCAGACCATAATGATTACCCCCTTTTTCTCATCGACGATGTCGACGCAGAACTGGACGAGAAGAGGATAAAACAACTCTTGGAATACCTTGAAGGTCGCACTCAGACTTTTATTACAACGTCGAAACGCAGTCACGTCGGAGAATTTCTTTCAAGAGCAAGTTTCTACGAAATCGAAGAAGGTGCCGTTGTAGCTGAGGAGCGAAGTAGAAATTCCTCAACGATAAAGGTTCTGGCCGAAGGCGTGTGAGGAATGGGTAACAGCGGAATGAGGAGAAAAGTTTGGCAACAACAGAATCGACGGTAACCAAAAAGAAACCGATGGCTTACGACTCAACCTCGATCACAATACTTGAAGGACGCGACGCAGTTCGCAAGCGCCCCGCTATGTATATCGGATCCACGGGGGAGATCGGCCTCCACCACTTGGTCTACGAGGTGGTAGATAACTCGATAGACGAAGCGCTTGCCGGCTATTGCGACACCATTGAGGTGACTATCCATCTCGACAACTCGATTACAGTTGTGGACAACGGGCGCGGTATTCCAGTCGATGAAATTAAGAAAGAGAAGCGCTCAGCCGCGGAAGTAGTAATGACCAAGCTTCATGCTGGCGGCAAGTTTGATTCAAACGCTTATAAAGTATCTGGCGGATTACACGGTGTTGGTGTGTCATGCGTTAATTTTCTTTCCGAATCCTTGCACTTGGAGATTTGGAGAGAGGGCAAGACTTATGAACAGGAGTATGTTCGTGGGGTGCCGGCGATGCCACTTAAACAGACGGGAAAAACAAGAAAGCGCGGCACCAAAATAACGTTCAAACCTGATCAGCAGATCTTCGATCACACCGAGTTTAGTTTCGACAAGTTGTCAGAAAGGCTTCGTGAGAAGGCGTTTCTCAATAAGGGTATTCGCATAACCATAACGGATGAGCGTGAAGAACCCGAACGCTCACACGAGTTCTACTACAAAGGTGGAATCGCTGAGTTCGTAAAGCATCTCAACAAGAATAAGACCACGCTTCATGACAAACCTCTCTACTTCGAGAAAGAGGGTGAAAGTCTATCTATCGAAGTCGCTATTCAATACAACGATGGATACGATGAGAAGGTGTATTCCTTCGCTAACAACATTAATACTGTTGATGGTGGCTCTCATCTATCTGGGTTCCGTTCTTCATTCACACGCACGATCAACGCGTATGCACAATCGTCAGGGCTTGCCAAGAATTTTAAAGGTTCTCTAACCGGAGACGACGTTCGTGAAGGTCTCGTTGCGGTAATCTCCGTTAAGTTACCACAGCCTCAGTTTGAGGGGCAGACGAAAGGCAAGCTAAACTCGGATGTAAAAGGCGCCGTAGAATCGTTTTTGAATGAGCGACTAACGGAATACTTCGAACAGAATCCAACTGTCGCTAAAAAGATAGTCGGCAAAGCCCTGGATGCTGCACGCGCCCGTGAGGCAGCGCGCAAAGCCCGTGAGATTGTTCGTAAAGGCGCAATGGGTTCAAGCACGTTGCCAGGCAAACTGGCCGACTGTCAGGAAAGAGATCCGGCCCAATCCGAAATCTACATAGTCGAGGGTGATTCAGCCGGAGGTTCAGCAAAGCAAGGTCGCGATCGCCGTAATCAGGCGATCCTTCCGCTGAAAGGCAAAATACTGAACGTCGAAAAGGCTCGCTTCGATAAGATGCTCGGTCACAGCGAGATTAAATCCCTGATTACAGCGCTCGGTACAGGCATCGGTAAAGATGATTTCGATATAGGTAAACTTCGGTACCACAAGATCATCTTGATGACTGATGCCGATGTGGACGGGTCGCACATTCGTACCCTGCTGCTGACGTTCTTCTACCGGCAGATGTCCGAGCTTGTTGAGCGAGGTCACGTTTACATTGCGCAGCCGCCGCTGTTTAAGGTTAAGCGTGGGAAGAAAGAGGAGTACATCAAAGACGAAGCCGCAATGATTCACTACCTCATGCGTATGGCAACCACCGACATGACCGTGCAGGCCGCCGGAGGCAAAGACGTTATTGAAGGCCGCGAGTTAGCGAAGTGGCTCGAAATGATCGACGAGTTCAAACGATACTGCGAGCGCGCAAGCCGACGATTGGCCGGTGATTCGCACCTTCTTAATGTGCTGCTCGAAGCCTTTGGCGGAAAGAAGGGGGTTCTGCGTAAACCGGGAGCAACACTGCGCAAGGTGTTTCAGGACAACGACGCTATGGCGCGCGTTGAAGGAGTCTTGGCGAAGGCGGGCTACGAGACGGATCTCGCTCCTGACGAGGAACACGGGTTAGTGAAGATTGATACTACCACCCTTTCCGGCGTGAGTGTGGTAATCGACTGGAACTTTGCAAGCTATGTTGAGTTTCAGAAAGCGGTCGAACTCTTCATGTCGCTAGAGGACAAATTGGCGCCACCGTTCATCACTGGTGAGAATGGTTTGAGTGAAGAAATTCCAACTCGCGAAGCATTACTCGATAAAGTTTTGGCCGCAGCTAAGAAAGACCTATCGATTCAGCGATACAAAGGTTTGGGTGAAATGAATCCTGAGCAACTCTGGGAGACTACAATGAACCCGGAGAAGCGTACGCTCTTGCAAGTTAGAATTGATGATGCTGTTGAGACTGATGAGATCTTTACTGTGCTGATGGGCGATGCTGTCGAACCCAGAAGAAGGTTCATCGAAGATAACGCGTTGGATGTTAGGAATCTTGATGTCTAACTCAGCGCTCTCGAAATCGATCGACCCGAAATCGCAGTAGTCTTACGGACTCTTCCGGCATAATACCCGCTTTTCGTGATGCTATCTCGACCTGTTTAGTCACTGTGTCCACGCCCTCAATCGCGGGCAACAGCAGGCCTCTTCGCAAGCCGGAATCGTCTTCAACGATGACACCATAAATAGCTGGATCAAGATCTTCAACAAAAGCAGGCTCGGGGGTCATGAGGATGTCTACAGAATATCTGAGGTCCAGTAGTTCGTCAGCGGTGATCGGTGGAAAACGAGGATCCCGCGTCGCCGCATGGATCGCGTTTGTGATTAGCTCATGCGCAAGAGAGGGTTTCACCGGGTCAATAGTACCGATGCACCCCCTCAGTTCTCCTGAGGTCGTTCTTATGCAAACAAAGCAGGAGCCAGGTGCATTCAGCAACCTCAATGACGTGGCTGAGGGGGTAATCTCGATTCCGTCAATCACATAGGTTTCGACTGCCTGGCGCGCCAACCTGGGCAACAGATCTTCTGGGTTAGAGAGGTCGTCTGCAATGACGATTTGGTCAACAGATCCTGAACCAGAATTTCTGTTGGTAAGTTGAGCTACAAGGTAACCCACACCGAATGGGGCCTCGTAATGCAACACTTCGCAGTCCAGTGGTAAACCTTGAACGACACCAAAAGCCACAAGCATTGAGCGGTAGCCACATTCACCTGCAAGTCGGCGTAATTTAGGATCAAGGTTGATAATGCGCTCGAGATCACCCTCGCGAATGCTCGTTACTACTTCCTCATCAAAAACAAAAGCTTCAGGATTGTAACCTGCGGGAGCCTCTGGTTTTAATCTGTGACTTAAATCGCCACTAGCGACAAAAGCCACGGGTCTGCGTATGTCCTCTATGGCGCGCTGAATGCACAACCCAAACTGCACATGATCCTCATTGGAAAGGAAGCTGTAGCCAAGCGCGATAACCTGGCCACGCCAACCATGTTGCAACAGGAAGTAAAGAGGAACCGTAATCCCATGGTCCAACTCGTGACCGACAATCGAATAGAGTGCGTAACCGGAGTGGCCGGCTACCTTAGAAATCATGCGAAGCAATTCTTCATCAAGCGGTGCGGCGACTTGTGCTCTGGGTGCTCGGAAATTAGAGAAGTCCCCGTATAGCTGTGGATCGCCATAGGCGACAAATGCATCCGGTTCCAGGGGGCCATGGGGAGAGATTAGAACCACCGTTTCTGCTTCGGTTGTGAGGAGCCTGGCTGTAAACTCGGCCATCGCGTCAATCGAGCCTTGAACCTGAGCGACGGATTCAAGGCCGACCTCCGGAACCATGATTGGAGGGTGAGGGGCAATACCTGAGAACACTAATGACCTTTGGCTGTTCATGTTTCCCAATGCCCGGGCGCTTTACCAGCTATACCGATGTCGTCAAACTTCAGATTGACGAAAGTTCGCGACTGGTGATACTCAAAGAAAGAGTATCAGTCTCCATAAAAAGTAGAAAGTTGGAGAAGAGTATTGTCCGTCAAACTTTAGTTTGACGAAAGTCTCCACAAAAGTAGAAACTTTAGAAACGTATCATCGACAAACTGAAGATTGTCAGACGTGTGGTATGAATGAAGTTGATGTATTGATCGTGGGTGCGGGGCCGGCGGGTTCGTTCGCTGCAGAACGCCTCTCTCGGGCTGGTATTCGAGTGGCTTTATTCGACGGTCGTCCAGAAGGCGTGCCAAAGGCCTGCGGGGGTGGTGTTACCACAAAGGCACTGAAGGCATGGCCCCATCTGCTTGGTGCTGTGGGTCGTACAATCTACGAACTCGAGATGTTCTCTCCCTCCGGCAAGTTATTACACTTACATTTGGATGAGCCGTTCGCTATCTATTCCCGCATTGCTTTTGATTCCTATTTGCTAGACTTAGCCCAAAAGGGAGGAGCCGTGGTCCTTTCCGAACGGATCTCTGCTCAAGACATCCAGCAATCAAAAGCGGGTTGGACCATCCGCGCTGAGAGTGGCACGTATTGGAAAGGCAAGCTGCTGGTGGGGGCTGATGGCGCGAATAGTGCAATTGCGAGGAGGTTATCTGGTCCATTAGCGCCTTGCGAAATGGAGGTAGCGTTCGGTTACCGGGCGCCCTTACCAGAAAATAAGGAGGCGACCACAGTTGTAGCGTTTCTTCCGGGTTGGATCGGCTACGCTTGGGCCTTTCCGCGTCTGGATCATGTTTCGTTTGGAATAGCTACCTCTCAGGACGCATTCAAACATAAACCTTTAGATGAGTTATTGTGGAAATTCATGCTTGGTTACTATCGCCGCGCTGAAGATAGAAAAGCCAAGCTGTGGGTCAGTCGTAATCAAGATCCAGAGCGCGATTGCAGGATCAGAGAAAAACTTGAAGTGACGGCCGAACGTTATGCCGCCCGTATTCCTGGGCTGACAGCCCAGTCGCTCGATAACAGAAAAGCATCTGGGGAAGGCTGGGTGTTACTCGGTGATGCCGCAGGTTTTGCTGATCCCGTTACCGGGGAAGGAATCTATTATGCTTTGCGCTCGGCTGAGCTTTTCGTCGAGTCTTATCTTACGGGTTCACCCACGGATTACGAGTGGCGTTGGCGTGAAGACTTCGGGATGGAACTACGTCGCGCGTCACAGATGCGACGACGGTTTTATGGCAGTTTCTGGGGTGCGCCTTTTACTGAAAGAATGATTGAATTCGCGCGCGGACACCGGGGAATAAGACGAGTAGTTGGGAATCTGGTAGCAGGTGAGCAGGGCTATACGGATCTAAAGAAGAAATTAGCCCGCAATGCCGTATGGCCGCTTAGATGAAAAGTGCTCAACCTACCGGCTGCGTGTAGGGGGCCAGTAGCGTTTTCAGTTCACTTGGGATGGGCACAGTCTCGAAGGTATCCCGGCGAACAGCGGCAAGCACGAAGTGCGCGTCAGCTATCAGCAGTCCCTCATTCTTTCTTCGCACCTCGAAATTTAAGCGCATAGACTTGTTTCCAAACTTACCTACATACACTGAGACTTCGAGTAAGTCATCGAGCTGCGCGGCGTGACGAAAGTCACATTCCAAATGAACACGAGGTAACCAGATATCGAGTTCATCAAAAATGACGCCGTAAGGTAGACCCACCGCACGAAAGAGTTCTGTCTCAGCGAATTCAAAGAAACGAATGTAAGCGCCATAGAAGATTATTCGTGCGGCATCTACGTCCCCCCAGCGCACACGCTCTTCAATAGTGTATTTCCAGTGATCGCTCATACTCTTTAAGTTCTAACTCGCTGGATTCCAAGCTTCTTCATACGGCTGCGAAGCGTGTTGGGATGAAGATTTAGAACTCGAGCTGCGCCCTTTGCTCCCTCAATGACCCATCCTGACCGCTCCAGCACAGCTAGAATGTGACGTCGCTCGACATCCTCCAATGAGACTGCCGTTGTACTAGCGCCCGACGAACTTTGACCAGCGGGCAGGGACGACACCGCAGCCGCGACCTCAATTTGCGGAACTGGACGTTTGAGGCCGTATGCTGAAAAGAGTTCTGAACTAAGCGTCAAGACAGAACTTTGCGACAGGACCACGCCTCGTTCAATCACATTCTGAAGTTCCCGGATATTGCCTGGCCAGGAATAGCTGGTCAATAACTGCATGGTCTCTTGTGTGACGGAATCAACCTTCTTCCCCAACTTTTTCGCGAAAGAGGTCAGAAAGAACATCACTAGTTGGGGAATGTCCGACACCCGCTCGCGAAGTGGAGGAACATTGAGCGGTAATACATTAAGACGGTAATAAAGGTCGGCTCGAAAGCGCCCTGCGTTGATCCCCTCCTGAAGGTTGCGGTTTGTGGCGGCAATGATTCTCACATCGACGCGATTAGTCTTACTACTGCCTACTGCCTCGAATTCTCCCTCTTGCAATACGCGTAAGAGCTTTACCTGTGTTTCCAATGGGAGCTCGCTGACTTCATCAAGAAAGAGAGTGCCACCATCAGCAAGTTCGAATCGCCCGATCCGATTTCCAATTGCCCCTGTGAATGCACCTTTGACATGACCAAAGAGCTCACTTTCAACCAGCCCGGCTGAAATGGCGCCACAGTTAACCTTGACTAAAGGCCGCTCCTTTCGACTGCTGCGAGTGTGAATCGCCCGCGCAATCAACTCTTTACCGGTGCCTGTTTCACCGAGGATTAAGACAGTAGCATCTGTAGGCGCCGCCTTTTCAACATCATCGAGCAACTTTAGTAGTGGTGAACTGCTCCCTATAATCTCGCTGAAATGATGTTCCTGACTAATCTCTTCCTGAAGATAGACGTTTTCTGCCTGCAACCTGTTCTTTAAATTCTCGACCTCTTTGAGGGCAGTGCGAAGGTCTTCCTCTGCCTTTAATCTCACCAATTCTGCGCCTGCGCGTGCGGCGAATATCTTGAGTACGGGCATTTCCCCTGGATCCTGCTCCATTGGCTTATCATCAAGAACAGCAAGATGCCCGATTACCAACCCGGTGGAGTTCAGAAGGGGAATACCGAAGAAGCTTTGCGCGTTAAGGGCTGCAAGATCGACATCACGAGGAAAGAGCCCTTGAAGATTGTCTGAATAAAAACAGGTTTCACCAGCGATTACCTGCTTGCACGGTGTTGGCTCAAGTTCGTACTCAACATTTTCTACAAAATCATCACCGCTCCAGAAGGCGAGAGTTCTTACTCGCGACATGGTCTGATCCAGGCACTGTGTTACAAAGGCATATCGTGCGTGAAGGGCGGTTGCCAAATGCCGCACGAGTGAATAGAAAAAATCACCACCGGTTAAACCAGCCGTTCCCTCAATTATAGAACGGAGGCTTTGCTCGGCTCTCCGCCGGTGCTCGGCTTCCTGTTTCATCTCCTTGTAGAGCCGTGCATTATCGAGCGAGATGCTTGCCTCTGAAGCTAAGAGTTGCATTACTTGGCTGCGATCAGTAGTAAAAACATTCGTTGCTAAATTGTTTTCGAGATAAAGAACGCCAATCAACGAGCCCTGCTTAACGATTGGTGTGCACATTATCGAGCGCGGCTTTTTCTCGACAATGTAAGGATCATTCCTGTATCTCTCATCAACGCCAGCGTCAGCGATCACGATGTTCTCGTGGGTTCGACGCGCGTAGTTGACGATGCTTTGTGCTACTTCCCTTGTTTGTTCCAGTGGAATTGGGTGCTGAACCATCACCTCAATCGTATCCAGCGTAGCCAGAGAGTTGATCAAAGGCCTACCATCCTGCTCCAGGATCAGGGCGGCTCGTTGAGCCGCCGCATTCTCGATGGTGATGTGCATTAATCTTTCTACCAGCTTCTCGAGATCGATCTCACCAATAATAGCTTGAGCCGCTTTCATTGCCGTTTTGAGGTCCAAACTCTCATGCGAGGTCAAAGGTTCATAATCAACCGCCAACGGACCACTGACTACTGACAACGGATAACGAGTTTCGAGATCAGTGACCTTTGCCTGAGCTCCAATCTGCTTATAAGTCTTGTGAGCCTCCCTTCTAAAAGAGTTGGCTACGGTGTTGTGGCCCCGTCCAGACCAGAAGCGGGCATAAAGCTCATTAGCTAGAGCCAGATTTTGCATATGATCAGTCTCTTTCGAATAACTAATTGCCCGTTCATAGAGTTCAACGGCCGAAAGATGCCGTGCGGCAATTCGCTCAGCCTCGGCCGAGAGTAGCAGTGAGTAACACAGAAAGTTTTCCGGGCAATTATCGGCCAAAGTAGCGAGGGTGTCCCGGATAGATTCCAGGTCGTCTCGAAAATCGTCCGTGGCTGCGTCTGGATGTAACGCTGTTATTGTGAGACCCCGCCAAAAATCCCAAACTACCGGCCAGATAGTGCCTCGGAGTGCCTGCATGGTCCACTGTGCTTCCCGGATAACTTGAAGCGCTTCCTGATAGTTCTCTGAAAGATAAGCGAGGTGCAGTCTGGACATGAAATAGAAGCTTGTGAAGAAAGGCTTATCTTCATGCTTTGCTTTGAACTCCTCAGGCTGGAATTCCTCACTCGCGAGTGACCACGCGCGAGTACCGCTGGTTTTTAGCGCTCGTATCCAATTAATTAGAAGCCGCTGTGCGTCGGCGAAGTTTGTGAGTTTCAGTTTCTCTATTAGCGCTAAGTTGCCTGAATATTCTCGCACAAACGCGTCCAGATCATTGGCTATCAGCAGAGCCGCCCAGGTTTCAGTAAATGCACCATAAGTAGCATAGGTAAAGTCACCTGCCTCGAGGCCGCTTCTGCAGGCCTCACGCGCGTGGGCAATGCACGTACGCAGAGGACGGCGCCAGGGGTTTACGTGTGCTTGAAACTGCTGATGTATCTTCGCTTTTCTCCGGGGATCTGCGAATCGTTCGTTAACTCGAAGTGCAAGTCTGCCGTACTCATAGGCTGATTTGAATTGACCTCGAATGGGACCAACCATGATGGCGTGTGTCACATAACCATAGTCGGAAGCTTCCGTGTTCCCATTGACAAGAGAAAGTCGCACCATCATCGCAGACAGCAACTGAGTAAGCAGGAGATCACCAGTGAGGTAGGCGGAGGGCCAGGCAGCCGTAAGTGTCGACATGATCGTGCAAATCTCTGGATCGGTTGAGACCGGGAGATTTATCAGAGACTCGATGCTTCGCTCGCCTAGCAACTCTTTAATAGAGTTGATCTCCCTTTCGAGGGCGTCTTGCTTCTCTTGCGTAGCAGCCGGAATTGAGAGACCCAGCAGCGATAATGCTTCATAGGCACTTGCTAGCGCCTCTGTGTATCGGGTTAGATTTTCGTATTGAACGATCCGCAGTGTGTGTATTCGCGCTTTATCGAGGGTGCTCTGGGCTCTTTTCAGCAAAACCTCTAACTCCCGTTCGGCCGAATCGAAATTGCCGCATAGATAATCGCACTCAGCAGCTTCAAAATTGAGCTTAAAGGTTAGTTCGTATTGAGTTATCCAATGGTCCTCAACGAGCAGACCAGCACCTTCACTAAAGAAGTTAAGGGCGCTACGGAAAGCGGTTGAGTTCTTTGCCCGAAGGCCGGCATTAAGATTGAGTCGAGCCAGAGAGAGGCGTTCCATCTCATCTGTTATCAGTGAGTGCCCTCTATTTAACTGACTAGCAATGTCAAAGAGCTTGTTTTCAGTGGCGCTCCGCGGCCATTGATCACGCATTAGCCGCCCAATAGTCAGGTGGACCACCTGCTTCTCGTTGTCGGGAATAAGAGCGTAGGAAGCATCCTGGATTTGATCGTGTGCAAAACGATATGAGGTCGTCACCAATATTTCGGAAAAGGTTGACTCATAGCTCCGGTCAAGCGTGAGGAGCAAACCCTCCTTTACGGCCAAATCCAGATCGCTCGCTATTGCGTGTACGGGCCGTTGACTTATCAGGGCAAGAAGGTCCAACTCGAACTGATTACCTATACACGCTGCTAATTTCAGCGCTTCTCGGGTTTCGTTCGGCAAGCGCTGAATCTTACGTACCATTAAATCGATAACATTATTCGTCATCCCTGCATTATGAATAGCCTCGAGTTTGAATCTCCAGCGTCCGGCTGCGTAATCGAAACTCAGTAGCTGCTCTTGGTGAAGAGTTTTTAGAAACTGAATTGCAAAGAAGGGATTCCCATCAGTCTTCTGCTGAACCAGGCGAGCGAGCTGAAGGATATCTGCTTCATTTCCATGCAGCGTGTCCAAAAGAAAATCTTTCAGGTGCGGGAGCTCCAGCGGGCCAAGGCGGAGTTCTTCGATTTGTGCTCCTGCTCGTTCAAGTGTTTTAAGCGTGAAAGTTAAAGGGTGCAGAGCGTCGACTTCGTTTTCCCGATAGGCCCCGATTAAGAGCAGGTATTTGAGTTCCGGGGCCGTCAGAAGTGGACCAACAAGCTCCAGAGTAGAAAGATCGGCCCATTGCAGGTCGTCTAAGAAGATTACTAACGGGTGATCTGCAGAAGCTAGCGCGGCAACAAAATTCTGAAAGGCTAAACGGAATCGATTCTGAGCTTCAGTTGGTCCAAGTGAAGGTGGCGGCGGCTGTTTGCCCACGATCATTTGGACCTCGGGGATAACTTCGGTGATCACTCCACTGCTAGTTCCCAAAGCGTGCGAGATTCGATTGTGCCAGTAGGCCAGACGGTCTTCTCCTTCAGTTAACAGCTGCTGGACAAGTCTTTTCAACGCCTCAATGAGTGCGCCAAAAGGCGTGTTCCGGGTTACCTGATCGAACTTTCCAGAAGTGAAATAGCCACGCTGGCTCACAATTGGGCGATACAGTTCCTGGATTAAGGAGGACTTGCCAACGCCTGAATAACCTGACACCAGTAACATCGCGGATGGCCCCTCGCAGGCCTTATTGAAGATCTTCAACATCGACGCAATGTGAACGTCCCGCCCATACAGTTTCTGAGAGATTAAGAACTGGTCCGACACGTCAACTTTTCCCAGGGGAAACGGGTCGATTCGTTGTTTGCTGCTCCACTCGCCAAGGCATTTCACCAGGTCATGCTTAATCCCCAGAGCGCTTTGATAACGGTCCTCTGCGGTCTTCGAAAGGAGTTTCATCACCAGTCCAGAAAGCTGCCGGGGTATCGCTGGATCTATTTCTGACGGGGGCGTCGGATTGCGAGCAATGTGAGAGTGGATGAGTTCAAGCGTATCATTGCATTGGAACGTGGGTGTCCCAGTGAGAATCTCAAAGAAAGTAGCGCCCAGTGAATAGAAGTCGGCACGGTAATCAGTTGTCCGATTCATGCGCCCAGTCTGCTCTGGTGAAATGTTAAGAAGGGCTTGGCCAAGCAGTTGTGGGGGAATCGGGGTACCTTCACCAGAACCGCGCAACGCGAGCGAAAAGTTAAGGAGGTTTAGCTTACCTGTGGCTGGATCGACAAGGATGTTGTGAGGAGAGACGTTGCCATGAACAATGTTCGCTCGGTGTAACTCGACTAGTATCTGGGCCAGCTCAATTCCTGTACCCAGAACATCTTCGAGCGGCATTTTCCTAACCGTCAGGATTGAACTGAGTGGCACTCCGCCGGGATCTTCAAGCACTAACCTGCAACCCGTTGAATCTTCCACGAACTCCAGGACTTGTGGGATACCCGTATTTCTGAGATCACGTGTGATCGAGAATTCCCGTTCCAAAAGGTTCGTGGCGAAAGGATCGAAGGGGTTTTGGTGAGGCCTCTTCAGTAGAACGGGCTTTCGGTCAGACTTGCGAATAGCGCGCTCAACCACGTGCCAATCGTTGCGCATCAACTCGTGGAGGAATTGGTAGGGGGAAGAATCAGACATAAATTGGGCCCAGTTATGGCTGCCCCGTGACGATAGCAGGCACGTCGTTAACGTTAAATCCCAGAATGTGGTTCTTTACAGATTATACCCAATGTGTTCGAATCTCTCGTAGAAAAGTCGAATTCTCATTGCGGATTGTCGATTGTGGATGGCGGTGTCGATTGCCGATTGTTGATTGTTGATCAGCAATCGGTAATTCCACTTAGTGATGTCGATTGCTATAGCAGTACTCACACTCTTATTCGGTGGTCTTTCGCTTTGGGCGGCACGTTACGTTCACCGTCAAATGCGGGAAACGCGTGATTGGCCCACAGTGCCCGGTAAGATCCTCGAGCGTGGTGTGGGTGAACCAATGGGCCTCGACCGCTCTTATATGCCGCACGTGAAGTACACCTACTTTGTTGGAGGTAAGCAGTACACAAACGATCAGGTTTACCTCATCCGCCGCACAGGTGGCCTCGCCAGGCAGATACAGAAGTTGGTTGACAGTCTGCCTGACCCTGTAACCGTTTACTATGACCCCAAAGATCCTGTTCGCTCATTTCTTATTGTCAATCCCAAGGGAACTTTCTGGCTCCTTCTAATTTTTGGGCTCGTAGTGGTGACAGTGGGGTTGCTCCAAGTATTCGTTATAGTTCTCGGACCTGAGTCATGAGACTGCCACCAATTCACTAGCACGTTGACGCTTTTTCATCACTTGTTCGAAGCTTTCCCTCATAGCGGGCAGGTTTGCAGCCAGAACGCCAAACTCTCTCTTGTGGATACTTATAACATCCGAAGGTTCAAGGCAGCGCACCGTCGCGTTCCGTGTTGTCTGATTCAGGAGCGCCATTTCTCCAAAGTACTCTCCGGGCCCAAGCACAGCGAGCGTAACCTCGAGCTTGTCATGCCGGCGGACCACTTCCATACGTCCGCTCGCAATGATGTAGATCCGATCACCTAGATCTCCTTCTCGAAAAATCTCCTGTCCAGGCTCGAAGTGTTCATGAGCAATTCCCATTGAATTGGTCAGCTTTAATTGGACTAGTTCTGGCGCCAGGAAAAGGTCGAAGGTCCAGGCGGCCGCAACCTTAAAGCGCCGGCCCCAACCAGGTAGTTTCATTAAATAGATGGTCCGCCACAGGAACCAAGCCAGAAAGCCTGAAACATTTACGCCGAAAACCTGTGCCACAGCCGACCGGTGCCCGAGAACCCCGAGCTTTCCCAACTCTTTGAATCGGAAGGTCTTTGGTTTTCCGCCGCGAATTGCTGCGACGATGTTATGCGCGGCCGTCTTAGCTTGGCGGATGGCAAACTGGGCAGTTGGCGGCGAAAACCCACCGTCACCCATAGGAACTAGAGCGCAATCACCAAGTGCCCAAACGTTATCTGTCCCTTGCACCAATAAAGATGAGGAAACTTTGAGTCGCCCACGCTCTTTTGGTAATTCAATTGAGTCGATCAATGGGTTTGGAGATGAAGGCACCGTCGAGATCAGGGTTTTTGTGGGAATACGAATGCCGCCTGCCAGTATCGCTTCGTCACCTGTCGCGGCCTCAAGCCTTGTCTTTAGGAGGATCTCCACACCTCGTTTGCTGAGAAGTTTCTGGGCATAAAGCGCCAGGCTCTCATCGAGCTCTGGAAGAATTCTTCCTTGTGAATGCAGAAGGACCACGCGAACATCGGTAGGATCGATCTGTGGATAATTTCCAACTACCGAACGCACAAAATCATTGAGCTCGGCAGCTACCTCGACGCCAGAGAAGCCGCCACCAGCAACAACGAATGTCAGTAGCTGTTTTCGAAACTCACGATCGTGATGTTCAATTGCGGCCTCTTCTAAAACGTGAATAACATGATTCCGGATGTAGAGAGCATCTCCAAGGTTCTTGAACGGGATCGCATGTTCCGGCAATCCCCGCAGGCCGCGAAAGTCGGTTACATTACCCAACGCGAGTACAAGGTGATCGTAATGTATTTCTTTTGGGGACTGGCGTAGTCCCGGAGTTGTTGTAACTGTTTGGTTTTTAATGTGGATCGATTCAATGTCGCGAACGTGTAGGTCTGTACATTTTAAAAGTCTGCGGATGGGACTAACTGTATCAAGTATGCCAACACTGCCTGACACCACCTCAGCAAGCATCGGTTGAAAGACGAAGTAGTTCTCTTTATTGATGAGCAGTATCTCAAGATCGTCTTGCTTCTTGAGGGCTTGCTCAAGATGAATCGCAGCATAAATTCCGGCAAATCCACCGCCAAGGATTACAATTCGCTTCCTATTCGTTCTCATAATTGCTGGTTTGCTGCTAAGGAGTCTGCCAAGGTCCAGATAGATGCTCCTAATAGGACCGCATCCTTGAGAAGAAATCCGCCTGCGCCCGAGAGTGCAGGGAATCCACCGATACTTTCCTCCCATCCTGGCAGCGAAAACAAGAAGGTCAGAGTCGTTGAAAAAGTAAGTATTGCCAGGACGCTTCCCAAAGCGGAGAGCTTAGGAAACCAAGGCTTACCGGCGATTAGAGAAGCTGCACAAAGTTCAGCAACACCGATGATGTTCGAAGTGGCTTGAAGACTGAATATGTTATACATCCAGCTCATCAGTGGGCTGGTTGCTACCAAAGACCGGATACCTTCCGCTTCATAGGCGGTAAACTTCATCGCCCCAATCCAGGCGAGAACCAGTACAAGACCGTACCGAAGGAAGAAACCTCCCAAGGCGTCGATGCGACCGATGTGTCTGGTTTGGTCAAGTTCCATTTCTGTAATCATTGCTTTTGTTCCATCGGATACGGTTTGGTAGTCGGACGTTGGCTGGGAAAACTTACAAGTGATCTTGGGTGGACGAATGTGGACGCGGTGGACAGGGTAGACGAAGTTGGACTGCAGGGACGGGGGATGTTCCTTGCTCCCCGCCTCCTGCCCCTGCCCCTGCCCCTGCCACATGCTGCTGCCGCTGGTGTAAACTCTCCTTCCATGGCTACTTCCTTTCGCGATCCCTCTGGCTATCTGTTCTCAAAAAACGGCCGAATCTTCCGTGTTGTCAAAGACGCCGCTGCCCAAGATCTCAGGGCTTTCTTAACCTCCAAAACAGCGCAACGGTTTACTGATGCCGGTCAGTTAGTCAGCACTCATTTTCTCGAGCCGGGCAGCGAAGGAGACCGACTCTCGAAGACCCAAGTCGAGGACACCAAACACACAAGACACGACACCAGCGACCTAAGACCGCTCAGCAATGAGGTACTGGTCGAACATGAAAGGATCCCATTCCCTAGCTATCCTTACGAGTGGCCACCAGAGATGCTGCATGCTGCTGGCGTTCTCACACTCGACCTTGCGTCAGATCTTCTGGAAGATGGCTGGGGGCTAAAGGATGCGACTCCTTACAACGTACTCTTTCGTGGTCCAAACCCAATCTTTATTGACCTGCTTTCGTTCGAGCGACGGGACCCTGGAGATCCGACATGGTTACCTTATGCCCAGTTTGTCCGTACTTTTCTTCTACCACTGATCGTGAATAAGCATTTTCGCCTTCCACTAAGCGAACTGCTGACCACGCATCGCGATGGGCTCGAGCCGGAAAAGGTGTATGCCCTGCTTTCAGGGACAAAGAAATTCCGTCCTCAATTCATGACCCTGGTTTCTTTACCTACGTGGCTGGCTTCGCGGCAAACAGCAAATGGAGAGGACATCTATAAGAAGAGAAGGCTCAGCAATCCTGAGAAGGCGAAGTTCATTCTCGAGCGTTTGTTGAAAGGTCTCAGGCGACAACTGGAGCGTGCTGCGCCTGAACGGACACTCGGATCAACATGGTCGGATTACATGAGCAAGAATCGCTACACGCAGGAGTACTTTCCTGAGAAGGAGGCTTTTGTCCGAGAAGCCCTAAACGAATGGCAGCCGCGAATGGTTTTAGATGCCGGATGCAACACCGGTTTCTTTAGTACGCTTTCGGCGAAGGCGGGCGCCAGCGTAATAGCGATCGATTATGACGCAGTGGTGGCAGGAAAAGTATGGCAATGGGCCAAGGCTGAAGGTCTCGACATTCAGCCGCTGGTAGTAGACCTTACCCGTCCGACCCCGAGCATTGGCTGGCGCAATGAGGAATGTCCTGGCTTTCTCGGCAGGGCACGCGGAACCTTCGATTTGGTGTTGATGTTGGCGGTCATCCACCACATGCTTGTAACAGAGCGGATCCCACTTGCTGAGATACTAAAGCTTGCCTCTGAACTCACTACAAAGTTGTTGATAGTCGAGTTTGTGGGGCCAGGCGATCAGATGTTTCGAGTTCTTACCCGAGGAAGGGAACACTTGCATGAGGATCTCAGCGTCGAGGTTTTCGAAAGGACGGTGGTCAATTTTTTTGAGATTATACGTTCTCAACGTTTGGGTGATTCAGAGAGATGGATCTACTTGTTGAGAAAGAAGATCTAGGGTACACAAGGTGGACAAGAGCCGAGTTCGAATGACCAAAGTTGCTGCGATTCTCCTTGCTGCTGGTAGATCCGAACGGATGGGTGCTTTCAAGCCGCTGCTTCCCTTTGGCGAAAAGTCTGTTATTCAAACCTGTATTGATAACCTTCGACGGGGCGGGGCTGAGCCAATTATCGTTGTTTTAGGACATCGCAGTAGTGAAGTGCGCCAGCACTTGCAAAATACTAATGTGACCTTTGCTTTCAATGAAGACCCCGCCAGTGAAATGAGCACTTCGATTGCCTGCGGCGCAGAGCACCTTCCGCCTGAAGCAGGTGCGGTCATCATCAGTCTGACTGATCAACCTGCCATACCTTCGGAGGTTATTGCGGCGCTTATCGATGCGTGGAGAAAAGGAGCCAAACTAATCATTCCCGAGTTTGACGGACGTGGCGGGCACCCTGTGCTTTTGGATCTAGGGTTTAAGAAGGACCTTTTCCAACTCGACCCTAAAACAGGATTAAAGGGCTGGTGTGACCGCCAGCGGCATATAACAGTGCGTTTGCCGGTTAACTCCCCCTTTATTGCTCGGGATCTTGATACATGGGATGATTACACCACGATACACAATGAAATTTTTGGGGTTGAGCCGTCGGTTCCAGCTCCTGGTGGATTATCGGCCGAAGAGTCCAACTAAACGATCATAAGGGTCATCTAATGCTTGCCGAATCCCCAGGCCCAAACGGAACGGGCATGTCTGGCAGCGGCAAAAGGAGAACCGATGATACGTACAACTCCCAGAATATTCATGGCTGCAATCCTGGCAACAATAATGGCAGGATCATCACTCTTGTTCGCCCAAGGCGCTCCTGCCGAGTTTTCATTTCGCTCGATTGACGGCCAAACTATTAGCTCGCAGAGTCTTCGTGGTGAAGTAGTGGTTTTAGCCTTTGGTGCTTCGTGGCTCCCACTCTCGAGAACCCAGTTGCAAGGTGTGAGGAAACTCGCCGACGAATACAGCGATCGCGGGGTTGTCGTTTACTGGGTTAGCACTGAATCAGAGAACCCAAAGTCGAAGAATTATGCGAGTGATGAGCAGTTGCGCGCCTTTGCGCAAAAATATGGGCTTGCAGTTACCGTTCTACGCGATCCGGATGGTGTGGTCTCAAAGAGGTTAGGCGTCGATCAGTTGCCTGCGATAATAATTCTTGATAAGCAAGGTAACATTGCTGCCGGCCCGATTAGCGGCCTTGATCCGCAGGGCAATCTCGTGGGCCAACTTGCCAAACATCTGGACAGGATCCTTTAACTCATCGGTTTTTGGTCTTTGGCTTTGTGTCTTAGAACACTGTGTTTGCCAATGTTCGTGTGCCTGGGTGGTCCAGAGTAATTTATCATCAGCCCACGAACTGCACGACACCTGCTAAAGTAGTGTATTAAATCACCTTACTGTTCTCGGTTTGCACAACTCTAAGACTGTCAGTTAAGGTCTGTCCATTCATCGTGAATTTCAAACTCATCAATCCAGAATCTTTGGGTGCGCCACGGGGCTACTCAAACGGGATCTTGACTGCTCCGGTAGGCAGGTTACTTTTCATTTCGGGCCAGGTGGCCTGGGATGATCAACAGCAAATTGTGAGTCAGGACTTGGCGGAGCAGTTTGACCGTGCCCTGGCTAATCTTATCACCGTAGTGACGGAAGCCGGTGGCTTTCCCGAACAGATCGCGCGCTTGGCGATTTACGTAACAGACCTTGACGAATACCGCCGGCGAACTACAGAGATAGGTGAACATTACCGAAGACGCATGGGTAGGTATTTCCCTGCAATGGTGCTGGTAGAAGTAAAAAGTCTGCTCGACGAAAGAGCTGTCGTTGAGATCGAAGGAACGGCAATACTTTAGAAGATGCTCACACCAAAAAGCTTTCTCTATGAATTCAAAGACGGCGTAGCCACCATCACCCTCAATCGCCCTGACCGCTTGAATGCCCTTACCTTCGATGTCTACCGGGAACTGACCGACCTGTTCGCGAAGTTGGCCCGCGAGGATGATGTGCGGGTAGTTGTGATTACCGGTGCCGGACGTGCTTTCTGTTCTGGTGGTGACGTGCACGAAATCATCGGTGAGCTCTTCAAAAGAGACATGGAAGGGTTGTTGGAATTTACGCGCCTGACTTGTGATCTGGTCCAAAACATACGCGCTCTTCCTAAACCGGTTATTGCCAGCCTTAATGGAACAACCGCTGGTGCCGGAGCATGCATAGCTTTGGCTTCAGATATTCGTGTTGCTAGCACTGACGCTAAAATTGCTTTTCTCTTTGTGAAGGTAGGCCTATCGGGCGCCGACATGGGTGCTGCCTACCTTCTGCCACGTTTTGTTGGATTCGCAAAAGCCACTGAGTTGCTATTCACAGGCGAGTTCATCGCGGCTGAGGAAGCACAAAGAATTGGGTTGTACAACCAGGTCGTGCCACGCGACGAGCTAACAAAAGCGACGAGCGATTATGCTAAGCACCTGGCCCAAGGGCCTGCGTTCGCGATTGCGAAAACGAAGGAGATGCTGAATCGCGAGCTTACAATGAACCTCGAGGCAGCCTTGGAGTCTGAAGCCCAAGCCCAAGCGATATGCATGCAACATCCGGATTATCGTGAGGCTTACGAAGCATTTGTCGAAAAACGAGTACCGAAGTTTAGGTGAAGCAGGAAGAGGAGAATGCTAAACAGTCCTTACTTCACTCCTGAGCATCGTAATCTTGCTGACAGCATCGCTGAGTTCATCAAGCAGGAGATCGAACCTCGAGCTGGCAACGAACGTGATATCGACGCACTAAGTCTCGAATTCACGAATATCCTAGCCAAAGCTGGAGCGCTGAGCTTCATCATTGCTTCACCCGGTTCGCCTCTCGACGTACGTTCCATCTGCCTGCTGCGCGAGGCACTTGCTTATTCTTCGGCATTAGCTGACCAGGCGTTTGTAATGCAGGGACTCGGCACTTATGCGATTAGTCAGGCTGCGCCAGAACACGTACGCGATTTTTGGCTAAGCCGCGCTGTCGAAGGAAAAGCCATCGCGGCCTTTGCTTTGACGGAACCAGAAGCTGGATCTGACGTCGCTGCGATAAAAACCACTGCGCGGCGGGACGGTGACACCTACATAATCAACGGACGTAAGCGTTTCATCTCGAATGCAGGAATCGCCGATTTCTATACAGTATTTGCCAGAACAGGAACGCGTGCTGACGGTAGAGCCGACCTGTCGGCTTTTGTGGTGGGAGCAAAGATGCCGGGCTTTAGCGTGGTCGACCGCACCGCAATGATGGCTGCTCATCCGATCGGTGAGATCGAGTTTAGCGGTTGTCGCGTTCCCGCGGAAGATATGGTGGGAAGCGAGGGCGATGGTTTCTTGTTAGCGATGCGCACGCTCGACACGTTTCGGCCCACTGTTGGTGCAGCCGCATGTGGAATGGCTCGTCGAGGGCTTGATGAAGCGCTGCAATATGCGGGTAGTCGCAAACAGTTTGGTCGGTTGTTAGGCGAGCACCAGTTGATTCAGGAAAAGCTGGCAGACATGATTACTGAACTAGATGCAGCTCGGCTCTTGGTTTACCACGCCGCCTACCTAAAAGATACTGGTAGCGGGCGTGTTACACGAGAAGCTAGCGAAGCGAAGCTGTTCGCGACAGAAGCTGCTTGCAGGATCATCGATCATGCGGTTCAGATACATGGAGGGGCGGGCTTGGTCCGTGGCAGTATCGTTGAGCGCCTCTATCGCGACATCCGTGCCTTGCGTATATACGAAGGTACATCCGAGATTCAGAAGCTTGTAATCGCGAGTCAGCTTTTGAAGGCGTCACAATGAAGCCACTTTCCTCGGACACGACTCCAGAAGCCCAGCAGAAACGGTTTGAACTTCTGCGCCGCTTGTCGCCTGAAAGGCGGCTTGCGCTAGCCTTTGAACTCACCGACACAGTTCGACAGCTCGTACTAGCAGACCTTCAGCATCGATTTCCTCAGGCGAGGGAGGAAGAGATTCGAAGAAGGTTCATCGCGCGTGCATTACCTCGCGAGACTGTCATTCGCGTTTACGGCTTCGATCCAGATAAGGAAGGCTTTTGATTAGCTGGAGATGAACAGCCCCGCATTAGTTCTGATAGAAGTGATTAAGGCTCTGGAGGAACTTGGAATACGTTATGTGTTGGTAGGATCCTTCGCGAGTTCAATGCACGGTCAATATCGCTCCACGGCAGATATTGATTTACTCGCTGATCTCACAGCAGACACAATCCGACCTTTTATTGAAGCCGTACAAGACAATTTCTACGTGGATGAGTCTGTTGTCCGTCGCGCAGTTTCTCAGGGTCGATCATTCAATCTCATCCATTTCGATTCAGTCTTCAAAGTGGATATATTCGTCTCCAAATCTGATGAGTTTTCACAACAGCAGTTGGAGCGACGACAGCTTCGCAAATTCAGTCCAGATTTTGCGCAGGAGGTTTACGTCGCTACTGCCGAAGACACTGTGTTAGCGAAGCTCCGTTGGTTTCGGGCGGGCGGGGAAGTTTCTAATACACAATGGTCAGATATTGTTGGAATCCTTGGCGCCCAAGGGCAGAACCTCGACCTGCAGTACTTACAGAAATGGGCGGCAAGCCTTCGCGTGCTCGACTTGCTGCAAAAGGCGTTGGCGGAAACTGGTAACGGAAATTAATGAAAATCAATATTGTTGGCGGGGGCCCAGCAGGCTTGTACTTCGCAATCCTCATGAAGAAAGCCAAGCCTCGCTACGAGATAACCATTTGGGAACGCAATGGACCGGCAGACACGTTTGGTTGGGGCGTCGTCTTCTCAGGGAAAACACTTGCCCATCTCCGCGAAGCGGATGAGGAATCCCACCGCTTGATTACAGACAGGTTTGAAAGCTGGGACAACGTTGACGTGGTGCATCGAGACGAGAAGATCTCGATTCACGGCAATAGGTTTTCAGGCATAGCAAGACTCGACCTCTTGAATATTCTTCAAAGTCGCTGCAATGAACTCGGTGTTAATATCATTTTTAGATCCGAAATTGATCCCAACGAAATCAGCCTTACTAATCAAGATCTTTTAGTGGGCGCCGATGGCGTCAACAGCACCGTCAGGCAAAAGTACCAAGAGTTCTTCCAGCCGCAGCTTCAGGTACGTTCGAATCGCTATATCTGGTACGGTACGAATCAACTATTCCATGGCTTGACACTCACCTTCCGGGAAAACGCGGCTGGTGTTTTTTCTGCCCACTCTTACAAATTCAACAAGACCACGAGCACCTTTATTGTCGAGTGTGATGAGGAGACGTGGACTAACGCAGAATTTAGCGAACTATCTGATGCAGAGACACGTGAGGTTTTAGCTGATGTATTCGCACCTGACCTTGGCGGACATCCTCTGCTTTCAAATAACTCGAAATGGATTAATTTTGTTGATGTAAAGAACAGGAATTGGCGTCACGAGAATGTTGTGCTGCTCGGGGATGCTTTACACACGGCCCACTTTTCAATTGGTTCTGGAACAAAGCTCGCGCTTGAAGACGCTATTGAGTTGAAGAAGTGTTTCGATCAGACGAACGACATCGCGACAGCCTTGGGAGAGTTTCAACGAGTTCGTAAGCCGGTCATTGAGGAATATCAAGCGGCTGCGGCGGAAAGTTGCGTTTGGTTCGAGAATGCGCGGCATTACATGCACTTAGATCCGCTAACCTTTTCCTTTGCTTTGATGACTCGCAGTGGCCGGGTTGATTATGAGAGCCTAAAGCGCCGCGACCCCGAGTTCATTGCGAGATACGAGGAAAGGATGAAGGCGGAGGGATGAAGGCGGAAGGACGAAGGCTGCAAATTTTTAATTTCTCATTTTTGATTTTTCATTTTCATTTCCGTTGCGCGCTAATGTGACACTGAGCAAGACCCACGAGCTACCGTGCGGTGGTACTGA
>CAZNPP010000008.1:0-45611 GCA_964574785.1 uncultured Chloracidobacterium sp.
ACCAGAAAACGTTTGAATCACGGGCGCAATTTTTCCAGCTTCGGAGCGACCAGGCCAGTTGGAAAGGATGAAGGCGGAAGGATGAAGGTTTTTTTCCTGCACCTTGGCGGCTTAGCGTTGAGACCGCTTTGAAATATCCATAATTATGTCAGAGTCCCACTAAATCACCCCAACCTAGCCGGACAGATTGCGCTACACCAAACGCAACCTGACAGGATGCGCCACAGGATGCGCTACGGCGGTTCATACAAAATTAACAACACGTTAAGCTTGAGTTCATTTCGCGGCGGTAGGCTGCTCTGCTCAATTACCTTCGGCGGAGGATCGCCGCATGCGAAAGCTTTTCCTGCGAATATCTTCACTCACTCTAACTGTCCTGGTAAGTGTCTCATTCGCCTTTGCCCAGATCTCGGCAGAACAGCGAGACATTTTGGCCAGCTCTCGGAGGGACATCACCACGACCAATGCGCCCGACGATGGAGCCACGCCAGCCGCTCGAGTTGAGAATCAAATTAGCGCTCTGGAAGAGTTGCTCCGACGGCAGGCGGAGCAGATCGAGGCATTACGACAAATGCTCGAAGCTCAACAGAAGGAAATTCACTCTCTCTCTTCTCAACTCGCTGGCATCTCCCCGGTTAAACCCAACGAGGAACCCGCATCAACCTCTAGTAATGAACAAGCACTTCCTGAAGCAACACAAGCGCTCGCATTAGAGCAACGGCTGAAATCGATTGAAGAAAAAGTTCTGAAGCTCGGACCATTCAAATTGTCTGGCGATTTTCGTATCCGTGCCGATGGCGTATTCAGATCCGCCACCAAACCGCCTGATCCACCTCTTCCACATCTACAAAATGTCCGCGCTACCTATCGGTTTCGTCTCAATTTCGACACTGATATATATCCCACTCTAAGTTTTCACGGCCAATTAGCTACAGGGGCCGTAAACAATCAGCTAAGCACTAATCAGGAATTTAGCTCGATTGGAGTCAGGCATCCTTTCTTTCTCAATGAGGCGTGGATTGACTACCATCCAAACAATTCAGTTCAGCTTCAGGCTGGACGTGTGCAGAATGTCTTCGCCGACAACTCCCGCTTCATTTTTGATGACGATGTAAGATTTAACGGCTTCAATGAGAAGTATGTTTGGTGGCTTAAGAATAAACCCGCAGGTCTCTCAAGCATCGAATTTCGCGCCGGGCAATACATCTTGACAAATCCCAATGTTGCGGTAATAGCGCCTGGAAGTCCTCTCTCACGTGCGGGTGAAATCGTAGGTTCAACTGGTCGCTCCGCCACTCTCTTCCATCAAGGCCTACTAGTTAACCAGGCTATAAACAAAGGGTGGACTCAACAATTTGGAGGAGACGTTCAACTGTATCGCCATCCAAATCAAATTCAATTAGCGTCATCGACCGACGGGCTTGTTCTTTTGATTCAGCCTGGAATTGGCTTAGCGCTTTCTGGGCCAATCGGAGGAGTCGGCAATGCCACAACGACTCCCGGTGGGGCAATATATTCTGCCGGAGCTTTTAGGGTTGGACGCTTGACCTATCGACTTAGCTACGCAGGATTCCGCAGCGGTGATCACATCTTTCCGATCACTATCAATCTTCAGGTCGCACGCAATCTGGGTACTGCAATGAAAGAGCGGGACGCGTTGTTGGCAACTTTGCAGGTGGGCAGAATTACCAAGAAAGGCGACATGTCATTGCTCTACTATTTTACTTTAAAGGGAGCAAACTCCATCATTTCGCAGTTGACGGACGACGATCTTGGGGTTGGTAGTGGAGTTAACGTTCAGAATAATCATTTCCGTTTCGAATATGGCATCGCCAAAAAGGTGGTGTTTCAGAGCCTCTTTTATTTCCAAAGACAGCTGCGTAGCAGTGGACAGCATCCGAACTTCTTTGTACCCCTCGGTGCATTTGCACCGCGAACCTTCAGGTTCCAACAACAGTTGGTTTTCTCATTTTAGACCTAAGGGCGAGTTGTGGTAATTATTGATTCATGAAGGTGCTGTTGCTTTTGCGTCATGCCCGAGCGAGTTCAGAAGTAAACTTGGCCGATTTAGAGCGGCCCCTTAACGATGCTGGTCGAAGTGCAGCTCAAAAAGTAGGCGAATTCTTAAAAACTCAGCAGCCCATTGACCTGGTGATAAGTTCTTCGGCTGTTCGAGCACACGAGACAGCGAACCTGGTTATGAATTCAGCCGAATTGAAGTGTGAGTTGATGCTGGACGAACGCATTTACGAAGGAAGTAGTTCCAAGCTGCTCGAGGTAATCTCAGAAATTGACGATACTCAGGGAACCGTACTATTAGTCGGCCACAATCCGGGGATGGAAGGTTTAGTCCGGCTGCTATCAGGACAAATTAGACCAATGTCCCCAGCCACTCTAGCTCGCCTCACCTTTCCAGCCACCAACTGGCGCCAGGTGCATCAAACTAAGGGCGAACTCGATTGGGTTGTCTAACTTTAGACTGATGCAGACTGGGAAGGCAGTTCCAGGGAATCTCTTATTTGACCGCTGAGCTCGCTGACCTCCCATTCACGCCACTTCGATAACGCACTTCGAAGATGTCTTGTGCGTCGCTTGAGATAGTGACTCAGCAGCCAAAAAGAAGCATCTATCTGCTGAACGGATAAGCGTGGGTCTGTCTTTTCTTGATTGGCAAGCGTAACTCCTAGGTCCTCGATCCACACGTCACAATCATGAAGCTCACCAAGAGATGATTGTAAAGCGGCAACTCTCTTTGCGAACATGAACATCGAAGCGCCCCATACCTGTTCAAAGAGCTCAAGCGCATACCGGAGCCGCTTTGCCGCAATCCGCATTCGGTGCAGTGGACCAACCTTCAGCGGGTCATAAAGACTGGTGCTTAGATCTTCAAATTCTTTAAGTCGAGCAAGAATTATTTCGCGCGTTGCCTGGCGATAGGTCTGCGACTGTTTTCGCTTCCCAGACGAATTAGCTGATGCCGAATCTACTGCCGCTGCAAAGATTTCTGGGAGGCCTGCGGCGCCTTTCTCCAATGTTTCAATAAGTGCCGCGCGTGCGTCTTCACGGGCACTTTTGCGAACGTTAGCAATTTCCCGAATGCCCGTAGCAACAGATTCTGGGGCTCTGGCAGTGAGAGCTTCGAGTGTCGCTATAGCGACATCGTGATCTCGAACATCGCCCAGCGCATCCGCAACGGCTTTTACTTGGCGAAGAGCCTCTGAGATATGACGACGGCGAATGTAAGGCATAAAATCTCTAGCAGCGCTACGCAAACGTCGCGATGCTACCCGCATTTGGTGAACGCCTTCAGGGTCACTCCAGTCAAGTGCGTAATCCCGCAGAGACCACATCTCGTCGAACCTTCTAAGTAGTACGAGACGAATGCAGGATCCTGCTGCATCCTGAGGATCGACTTGAGTAATCGGGCTAGACATCAGTTGCTCACGGGAGTCTTTGCTCTTATGAGTCGGAGGCTGAACTCAAGGTTGCATTTGAAAACCTGTTCAAACATGTCGCACTTCCTCTCAGCCTCTTGAATCTCATGGTCGCAATCGAGTGCACTTCGCAATTGGATAGATACATGATTTCCTTCTCGATCACACCTCAAGTCATTTACACGACTGTCATGGCTTCTATCCAATGCATCCGCCACTCGGAGAATGGCGGCAAGCTGGCACACGAGAGCCTTATCCGCCGCGTTAAGTGCGGCATAGTCCGGATGCCTTTCCTTGGGGACTGAACCTCTGTGATATCGAGCGACATTAGCTATTACCGCACGTTCAGGTTCCGAGAAGCCGGTTAATTCTGAATTCTTTATCAGATACAAAGAATGCTTGTGATGAGACTCATGAGCAATGTGATAACCAACGTCGTGAAGCAACGCAGCCGCTGACAGCAAAGTGCGCTGATGACGCGTAAGGTTCTCATCATCTGCCAGGCTATCGAAGATCTTTTCTGCCAGTCGGGCCACTTGATGCGAGTGGTCCTGTTCATATCCGAACCTTCGACCGACCGCGTGAACGCCCCGAAGTTTCTGGTCGGCAAAATCAGGCATTGGCGGTCGAGCTTCGGCTTCCAATTCACGCAACCGATCGATAATCACCCCTTCACGCAAAGCCCAATCACAAGGTCGTAATGCATTTATGCCGAAGGCCCGCATAGCGCCTTCAAGAATCTGGCCTCCAGCTATGATTATCTCTGAACGTTGCGCGCTGATGCCTGCGGCCACCTGCCGTTCAGGTCCGCTCATACCAGCAAGGGTTGAATTAAGGCGCGATAGTCGAGTCAACGCTATCTCAGAATCAACTGGTTGAACGGCTTGATCCTTTCGTTCAGTATTCTTTGCACGAAGTGCTGATCCGAGCGACAGAATAGTGCCCGATGTTCCCGTAGCCTGGCGCCATTTCCTTCCTCTTAACTCACGTGCGGGGCGGTCAAAGGCTGCCCGAATCTCGTTTCGCAGGAGAGTCATTTCCTTTGATTTCGGCGGATCAGAAAGAATGGCTTTCTCAGTCATGGCGACCGCGCCAACCTTTACCGAGAAGAGAGAGCGCGGAGTACCGGCGCGAAACAACGAGATCTCAGTTGAACCACCACCAATATCGATATTGATGTTTGTAGATCCGTCTGTGCCGGCACCCTGCCACGCCGCAAGCCCAATCAGCCGAGCTTCTTCAATGCCGGAGAGCACCTCAACTTGAATCCCAGTTTGCTGTTCGACTTCTCGTATAAACTCTGCTGCATTGTTAGCTTCCCGGACCGAAGCAGTGGCGACAGCGACGATTGCTTCAGCCCCTCGGGTCTCGGCAATAGATGTAAAACGCTTGATAGTCTCTAAGGCTCGTTGGATGGCTTCAGGAGCGAGATAACCTTTGGTGAGAGTTTCATGACCAAGCCGCACAACCTCTTTTTCTCGGGTAAGGAAAGCAAATGAGTTGCTTGCCGCAGCATCAACTACTGCAAGTTTGATGGAATTAGATCCTATGTCTATGGAGGCAAGTTTCAACGACCTGCTATCTTCTCACGTTTGTCTTGGATTGAAGGCACCGACGTTCTTGTAACCTTTTCAGGAACTGGGCTCACTGAGGCAGGTTCCTGTTTTCGCTCAAGGGAAACAGGCTCATCGATCACCTTTGCTACAGCTCGCCGCAGATCGGCAGCCACGCTCTTAACCGATCGCGATGCATTCAATACATGAAAACCAAATTCGATACTCATGCGATCGAACACCTGCAACATTCTAGTTTGATATTCGATGAAGCTGTCGTAAAAATCCTCCCCAAGGTGGAGATCCATTCCGGACTCCCAATAATCAAGTCCCCGGTCAGAAGCAAGAACTCGTGCTACCAGTTCTTTCACTGAACGAATTTTCAAATAGAAAACTGCATCCGGGACCAACGCCATACTGTAGATTGAGCGAATCCAAGCTGAGTCGATCCCGCGAACCTCAGCTCGCGCAATGGCGGAATAGATGTAGCGATCAGTCAAAACGATAAAGCCCGCCCGCAGTGCTGCGAGCATGTCGTTTTCGAGCCGATCGATAAAGTCAGTAGCGTAGAACAACTGCATCGTGAGCCGGCCCAACGTATGTCCCTGCTTCGCCTCTTTGATCCCACGCCCGGCAAGCACGGAGCGAGTCATACCCGTATCGAGCACCGCATGTCCCCGTGATTCCAGCCAGGTACGAAGCAGCGCAATATGAGTAGAGCGGCCAACCCCATCAGTCCCTTCAATGACGATAAGTTTACCGCTGTAATGTTCCCGTTCTACTCCCGGCAGTGGAGTGCCATAGAACAGTTTTTCTCTAATGACCTTTCACCCGCCTTCTCTTTAAATTTTGACCGATGATCTTGCGCATCTCGCGCTGTTGCAGCTCGATTGATCCCGTAGCGTCTATAACTGTGAGATCAAACTCTTCGATCATGCGGTCGTATTCCTCGAGAATTTTCCCTTGGAAGATTGAAAAACTCTCTTCGGGATCATCAGAAAAGTCCATGTCCAACCCCGCTTCGTAGTACTTCAAATTTGGTCTACCTGAGACAATCCTATCTATAGCAACGTTGAGGGGGGCTCTGAAAAAGAAGGCGACAGTCGGTTTGACGGCAAATTTGTAGACTCGTCGCACCCAATCACGATCACAGCCTCTTGCTACATCACGAGCAAACGCAGTGTAAATATAGCGATCGGCGAGAACTATACCGCCTGCCTTTAATGGTGGAATAATATCCCGCTCTGTACGGTCGGCAAAATCCGTAGCATGCAGTAACGAGAAGGTTGCCGGTGTAAAGAGGTGTCGTCTCTTTGCGCGCCTAGTCGTATCCTTTACAAGCGGAGACGAATTCCACTCGGAAAAGAAGACTGGATAGCCTTCGGTCTTCAGCCACTGGTAAAGCAGAGCCAGTTGCGTTGATTTGCCACTCCCATCAGTTCCCTCTACGACAAACAGCTTCCCAGGAAACTGGTGATTTCCATATGAGATCATTTGCTTTATCTTACCCTATTTAGTGTTACAAGCGCGTTTCCCCGGGTGGGAAGTGTGTGTTTCAAAAAGCTGTTAGCTAGGAAGTCAGAGGCCAGAAGCCAGAAGTCAGAAGTAAGAACAGTCAACATTGTGGCTGATAACTTAGCGAACTCACTATTTTGTGAATCATATTCTCTCTCCAGAAACTCCTAGTTCCGATACCCTATGCTTTCAGCCTAGGGTGTCTCAGTTTCGGCCTAACTCCACGACCCCACCTTTTTATTTCTCTCGCTTCCACAAACCCCGAACTCCAAAGGTGAGGTATGTGTCACAACGAGAGAAACACAGAATGGGGGAACTGGTTTTAGGCTGAAATTGAGACACCCTAAACTGAAAGTTTAGGGTATCCATACTTAAGCCTAATGCGTAGGATGCCCAGAAAAGGAGTTTCCATTCTCGCAACCGCCAGCAGGCGGGCGACGCTGTCTCCTGACTTCTGGCTTCTTTCACAATTTTTTGACACTCGGAAGTCAAGGGGACATTATGAAAACTCTTTACTTATTAAGACATGCAAAATCGAGTTGGAAAGACGTCAGTTTGGCAGATATAGACAGGCCCCTGAAGAAACGAGGCAAAAATGCGGCTGATTTCATTGGGCGCTTTCTTCTTGATAATAAAGAATTTCCTGATCTTATTCTTTGCTCACCGGCAAAAAGGGCCAAAGAGACCATCGATATTGTCAAGAAGTCAGCCAAGTTGCTGAGCGGACTGCGATATGACAAAAGAATCTATGGAGCAAATCCTCACACGCTTATGAAAGTTGTGAGCGAAATCGACAACAACGTGAACTCAGTCCTTCTCGTCGGACACAACCCCGCAATGGAAGAATTTCTTGAATCACTCACCGGCCAGGCACTGCGAATGCCCACGGCTGCCTTGGCAAAGATTAACCTTCGGGTTGGCTCGTGGCGTGAGCTTTCTATGAATGAGGGAGAGCTTTTGTTCTTTGTCACGCCACGTGCTGGCTTGGTTTTTGAGCGATCATAATTCAGTCCGTCTTCACATGTCGTTCAGATATAAAACATACCTATGTCCCATCAGTTAACGTTTTGATCCAGCGACAATTTGTTAGACTTGTTTTCGCTGAAGAAGATCCAAATACCATCAAGGTAAAACGTTATTGGGTGATGTGGGATGCCGGCCTGGTGGGTGAATTTGAGAATCAAAAAGAGATCGCCACTTCCCGATAAAACGCTGAACCAATTCAACTCCTCACAATCGACAGCTAGCGGACCACTGACGACTGACAACTGACAACTGACAAACGCCTGCCTTATACTCGCCGTCTATGTCTAAGCCTGTTGTTATGAAGTTTGGCGGCACTTCCGTCCAGGATGCCGCTGGTTTTGCGAACGTCAGCTCGATAATTGCCGACCGGCAGGACATCCACCCTGTAGTGGTCGTTTCAGCAATAAGCGGTATGACTGATGCACTTCTAGGCAGTGTTCAGCAAGCTTGGAACGGAGAATTGGAAGCTGGGATAGCTTCTCTGGATTTTCATTTTCAGCGGCACCTGAATGTAGCGGATGAGCTACTTTCGGAAGCAAGTGAATCTGTTATTCCCGCGATGGAACAAGCGCACCGGGAGCTTACCGGATTGCTCAAGTCCGTCGCTCTGCGACCCACCTTGAGAATGCAGCTTCAGGACTCTGTGATGGCTTTTGGCGAGCGCTTGTCATCAGCCTTATTGACGGCAGTCTTGAAGAAGCACGGGATTTCCGCGCTCAATGTTGATGCAAGACAATGCATTCTTACAGACGAGAACTTTGGCTCTGCTGTCCCAATTTTAGAAGAGACGTTCACTCGCACACGTAACTGTTTGGAGCCTCTGATTGCAGAATCGGTTGTTCCTGTCCTTGGCGGCTTCATCGGTTCGACCGAAGGTGGTGAGACAACAACCATTGGTCGCGGTGGTTCCGATTACACTGCGGCATTGATCGGGGCTGCCATAGCTGCGAGTGAAGTACAGATCTGGACTGATGTTCCCGGAGTGCTAACCGCTGATCCACGCATCGTCCCGAACGCGCGTACCATTCCTCGTCTTTCGTATGCCGAGGCTGCTGAACTCGCATACTTTGGCGCCAAAGTTCTCCATCCCAAAACTATTCAGCCAGCTGTTGAAGGCCAAATTCCAGTTCGCATTTGTGACTCACAAGCTGCATCCGACGAGGGAACACTCGTTACGGCTGAAACTGATACCTTACCGCAACGGGTCAAATCAATTGCCCATAAGACTGGAGTAACGACACTGCAAATAACTTCAGCAGGAATGCTTGGGGCTTTCGGTTTTCTTCGAGAACTGTTCGATGTGTTTAATCGCCATCGCACTGCTGTGGATGTGGTAACCACCTCCGAAGTCAGTGTCTCACTGTCTCTTGACGATATTAGCGCTCTTGATTCAATTGTTACTGAGTTGGAACAACTTGGCCGGGTAAGAGTGGAACGCGATTTAGCCATCGTCTGTGTCGTTGGTGAGGGATTGCGCAGCACGCCCGGAATCGCTGGACGCATTTTCAGCACCATTAGTGACATCAACGTCTCTCTGATTTCCCAGGGCGCCTCGCGCATTAACCTAACCTTTGTCATCGAAGAGGAACATGTCTCAGACGCCGTGAACCGTCTTCATGAGGCCTTCTTTGGTGAAGGTGATTGATCGTCATGGACCAGGAGATAATGATAAGTCGCCCGCTTAACCTTTTTGAATTAACAACAAGATTGATCGATATTCCTTCGGTTACTGGAGAAGAGCGCGAAGTTGGAAACTTCCTTGCCGCTTTTCTATACGAGCTTGGCTATCAGGTTGAGAGGCAGGAAGTTTCTTCAAATCGCTTCAATGTGATCGCTACTACAACTGCTCCTCCTCAAATAGTATTTTCAACTCATCTCGACACCGTACCACCGCATATGCCAAGCCGCGAAGAGAATGATCGTATCTACGGTCGTGGCGCATGCGATGCTAAGGGAATCATTGCCGCGCAGCTTACTGCTGCCGAACGTCTTCGTCAGGAAGGAATTGATCAGATAGGCCTCCTCTTCACGGTCGATGAGGAGATGAACAGCCAGGGTGCTCAGGTCGCAAACAGCTCGCCGCACGCTTCGAAGTGTCACTACCTGATAAACGGGGAACCCACTGATAACAAACTCGCCAAGGGGACTAAAGGGTCGCTGAGACTAACTATCAGAACCGAAGGTCGAGCCGCACATTCTGCCTATCCTGAGCACGGAAGTTCAGCAGTAGATAAACTTCTCGACGTTCTGTCCAGCATCCGAAATTGTGACTGGCCTGGTGATAAGCTCTTCGGTAATACATCATGCAATATTGGCGTAATAGCAGGCGGCACAAGACCGAATGTTGTACCGGCTGAAGCTCATGCAGATCTACAGATTCGCCTTGTGACGCCCGTAGATACTGTGAAGCAACTCATCGAGAGCGCTATCGACAGCCGTGCCCAGGTGGAATACTCTTCTGAGCATGATCCTGTTCGATTGATGGTTCTTGATGGCTTCGAACATTCTGTCGTGCGCTTTACGACGGATATCCCTTATCTGACGCGCTGGGGAGTACCGCTATTGCTGGGGCCCGGATCGATTTTGAATGCGCATACAGATAATGAGTATATCGAGAAGAGTGAACTCGAAAAGGCGGTAATACTTTATGTGGAAATGGCGCGTACTTTGATGGGAATGATTGCTCGATGAAGTTAGCTCTAATTGGACAAGGCAATATGGGCCAACTCGTGGCCAAGCAAGCGACAAATGCTGGAATGGATATCGGTCTCATCCTGACTTCGCGTCATGGTGCTCCCAGCCCCCAGGAACTTGCGGAACTCCTTACTGGCCACGACGTGGCAATTGATTTTTCCGTTGGCGAGCGAGTGTTGTCACACATCGAAGCTTGTGCTCGTGCCGGTATCCCACTTGTGGAAGGAACGACGGGCTGGAATTCACAGGAAGCTGAAGCTCGAAAGATTATTGCGCAATTTGATGGCGCACTTGTCTACGGGGCAAACTTCTCGATAGGGGTTAATGTTTTTTATAAGCTGGTTAAGCATGCCGCAGAACTCTTTCAAAAGCTTGACGATTATGAGCCATTCATTGAAGAGGCTCACCACTCGCGTAAGCGCGATGCACCTTCGGGCACGGCCTTACGAATAAAAGAGATTATGGCCGCGAGCGTCAAGAAGCCAATTCCGATCTCTTCTACCAGGGCTGGAAATATTCCTGGAACTCACCGAGTGGGACTCGACTCTGCGGCTGACCAGATCACATTGAGCCACATGGCTCGTAACCGTGAAGGGTTTGCATCTGGCGCTGTGGCCGCGGCTAAATGGATCGTTGGTCGAAAAGGTATTTATGAGTTCTCGCAAGTGATAGAAGATGTCTTGAAAGGTGAAAGCTGAGAATCACTTCCAACCTTTCAGAGGAGGTGCACTATGACTATTCAAATTGACTGGCTGCGCGGTTGTGCAACTGCACTAGTAACGCCATTTAGGGAAAGTGGCGAAGTCGATGACGAACGCCTTCGCTCACTGATCGAATATCAGATCGATGGCGGTGTGAAGCTTCTTGTACCGTGTGGCACTACTGGTGAAAGTGCAACAATGACGGAAGAAGAAGACCAACACGTCATCAAGCTCACCATTGAAACAGCAAAAGGCCGGGCCCACGTAATCGCCGGCACAGGCAGTAACTCCACGCAAGCAGCGATCGATTATTCAAAGCAGGCGCGCGATCTTGGCGCCGATGCGGTATTGGTTGTTGCCCCTTACTACAACAAACCGACTCAGGATGGCCTGTATGCCCATTTTCGCGCAATCGCTGAGGCTCTCGATGGCTTTCCAATAGTCATCTATAACGTACCTGGACGAACATCCTGCAACATCTCTGCAGAAACCACTTTGAGACTTGCGCGAGACTGCGAAAACATCGTGGCTACCAAAGAAGCTTCTGGCAATTTATCTCAGATCATGGAGATTCTTCGTAGCCGGCCTGAAAGTTTCCGAGTTCTATCTGGCGATGATTCGCTTACGCTCGCACTGATTGCACTCGCTGGTGATGGATTGATCTCAGTGGCGGCGAATGAGGCGCCTCACTTGATGTCCAGAATGGTCGATCTAGCTTTGGCAGGAGACTGGGAAGAGGCTCGTGCCCTTCATTATCGACTTTTGCCGCTTATGGAGACCAACTTTATTGAATCGAGTCCTGGTCCTGTTAAGGCCGCACTCGCGATGATGGGTCTAATCGAGGAGAACTATCGTCTGCCGCTAGTACCGATTCAAGAGAAAAACCGAGAGGTCTTACGCAAAGTTCTCACCGACCTGGATCTGTTAAAGGAAACATCGCATGCAACTGCGTGAGGAGATTGAAGCGCTTGCAGCGCGTCCTGGGTCTGAATTTACTGAAGCTGACCGTGAGACTTTCAATGAATTCAGGACGGCGCTGAATCGAGGCGCGATCCGCGCAGCCGAACAGAGAAGCACTGGCGAATGGCAGGTAAACTCCTGGGTTAAGCTTGGCATACTCGTTGGTTTTCGAATGGGTGTGCTTGTGGACATGTCTGCAGCTCCAAGCCTTCGCTTTTTTGATAAAGATACCTATCCAGTAAGGCCCACAGAACTTTCGGAAAATGTACGTATAGTTCCTGGAGGATCAAGTGTTCGCGATGGGGCTTACCTCGCACCCGGGGTTGTTTGTATGCCACCGATGTACGTGAATGTCGGAGCTTATGTTGATGAGGGCACGATGATCGACAGTCATGCGCTTGTTGGTTCATGCGCTCAGATCGGCAAACGGGTCCATCTTTCTGCGGCGGCTCAAATAGGTGGTGTGCTTGAGCCGGTAGGCGCCGTTCCTGTCATCATAGAAGATGACGTTTTGGTAGGTGGTGGCTGCGGAGTATATGAAGGAACCATAGTCCGCGAGCGGGCGGTGCTCGCGGCGGGGACAATCATTACAGGTTCAACTGCGGTCTACGATCTTGTTCGCGAGAAGGTCTATCAACGAAGCGCTGATGCCCCTCTGGAAATTCCAGCGGGTGCCGTGATTGTTCCTGGTTCACGAACCGTCAGGGGTGATTGGGGACGCAACGCTGGTTTGGCACTCTATGCGCCCGTGATAGTTAAGTACCGCGACGAGAAGACAGATCGCGCTGTCCAATTGGAAGACTACCTAAGATAAGGGCCTATGGAAGGGTATTAGCATTTGAATAACATTCCGGCACGGCGTCTTCGCGGTATTGAGAAAAGTCTAATTCGTCAAATCTTTGATCGGGCTCCGCCGGGTAGCATTAATCTGGGCTTGGGAGAACCGGATCTTCCAACCCCTGAGATCATCAAGCAGACTGCCATCCAAGTCATCACCAACGAGCATAACGGCTATACAAGTCATTCCGGATTACTACAGTTGCGAGAACTCGTTGCCGCGGATTATCCGCAACTCGGGATCACACCCGAACAGGTCATCATTACAGCAGGATCTCAAGAAGCCCTCTATCTTGCCTTGCTAACTCTGGTGGACGATGGCGACGAAGTTCTCGTTCCTGACCCCGGCTTTGTGGCTTATCCAACAATCGTGCGCATGGCTGGAGGTATCCCTGTTCCTTATCGACTGCCAGCTGCGAACGGATTCGGTTTCGATGTTGAAAAGTTTCGTCGAAGATTGACATCACGCACGAAAGTGGTTGTGTGCATAAGCCCTTCAAACCCAACCGGGCGTTGCTTATCTGAGACTGATCTAAGACGAATGGCGGAGGCGCTCGAACCCACTAACACCTTTGTAGTTAGCGATGAGATCTACCGCGATCTCTATTTCACCGAAGAGCGCCCGGCTTCTATCTCGTCTTTCTATCCGCGCACAATTGTATTAAGTGGTCTTTCAAAATCGATGAGCATGACAGGTTGGCGGCTTGGCTGGATTTGTGGAGATGCACAAGTAATTCGCAGCGCCCTGATCTTGCACGGGTATGTTACAACCTGCGCCTCAGCTATTTCGCAGAAAGCAGCTCTGGCTGCGTGGACAGATGAAGCCGAACGCTCCAGAGAAAATATTCGGGCTACTTTCAAAGCAAGACGTGATTATTTACTCGGAGTGTTGACAAGTGAGTTAGAGTTGCGGGCCGTAGTGCCTGACGGCGCTTTCTACACAATGGTCGATGTAAGCAATCATGGATCTTCACTCGAGGTCGCGGAAGCGATGCTTCAAGAGCGGGTCATAACCGTGCCCGGTGTCGCTTTTGGTGATGAAGGCGAGGGGTTTTTACGAGTATCATTCTGCGCAGACCTCCCCGCATTAACTGAAGGTGTCAAAAGAATGAATACCGTGCTGGAAAGAATTGGAACAAAAGCATGACGAAGAAGTATCGAGTAGGAATTTTGGGCGCTACCGGTATGGTGGGCCAACGCTTTGTGGAACTGCTTCAGAGCCACACACAGTTTGAGATCACAGCACTCGCTGCCTCCGGGCGTTCGCAAAGTAAGTCTTATGCCGAGGCATGTACTTGGCTCTTGGCTGGTGAGATGCCTGTGGCCATCCGCAGTCTTGTCGTGCACCCACCTGAACCTCCGCTTGACTGCGACCTCGTATTTTCAAGTCTACCCGGCGATATCGCGCGTGAGGTCGAAGGCAATTTTGCTCGTGCGGGATATCCGGTAATAAGCAACTCTTCGGCTTTTAGAATGGACCACGATGTGCCGCTGTTGATTCCCGAAGTGAACCACGAGCATCTCAGCTTGATCGAGACACAAAACTATGACAAGGGATTCATAGTTACTAACCCGAACTGTTCAACAATAATGCTGGCCCTTGCTCTTGCTCCTCTTGAAGCAAACTTTGGTGTTGATAGTGTGATTGCAACGACAATGCAGGCGCTCTCCGGCGCAGGCTATCCCGGTGTCGCATCTCTGGACATTATCGACAATGTGCTTCCGTTTATTGATAAGGAAGAGGAAAAGATCGAGGAGGAGACCATAAGAATACTCGGAAGAATGAAAGACAAGGTTGTTGAAAATGCGGCGATGCGCGTCAGTGCCCAGACGCATCGTGTTAATGTTTTCGACGGTCACCTTGCGGCAGTGCGAGTAAAGCTTCGGCGCGAAGTTTCCATACCCGAAGTTCGCGAAGCCTTCGCATCCTTCAAATCACTGCCACAGGAGTTAGGTCTTTACTCTGCGCCAGAGTGGCCCATCATTGTGCGAGATGAGCGAGATCGCCCACAGCCGCGCTTGGATCGTGATGCGGGAAAGGGCATGAGCATCACCTTGGGAAGGTTGCTTCCTGACTCGGTCCTTGACTATCGCTTCGTTGTTCTAAGCCATAACACAATCCGCGGTGCTGCCGGCGCTGCAATCCTAAATGCGGAACTGTTGATAGCTACGGGAAGACTTTAGGAGGGATGAGGGCGAAAGGATGAAGGATGAAGCTGGTGAATGGTATGGTAAATCGTTATCTATTCACGATTCACGATTTACCAGCTTCCTTACGACGGATAGTGATACGGCGCCTGTAGACCCAGAGGAATCCCCAGCAACCAGTAGACGATCAGGAACACGGTCCACGTAATAAGGAAAACCACCGAGAACGGCAACATCAGCGACACTAGAGTGCCAATACCAGTATTCTTCACATAACGCTGTCCAAAGACCACCACCAACGGGAAATACGGCATCAGCGGGGTGATTATATTCGTAGTTGAGTCGCCAACTCTGTATGCGGCCTGTGTTAATTCAGGAGACAACCCTAATTGCATCAGCATCGGCACAAATATAGGAGCTAATAAAGCCCACTTTGCTGAAGCTGAACCGATAAGCAGGTTTACCCCTCCCGTCAACAAGATAATTCCAACAATTGTTACTTGGGCCGGTAGTGCCAAAGCCTGAAGTGCGCCGGCCCCTTTCAATGCCAACAATGCGCCGATGTTTGATTGGCCGAAAGCAGCAATAAACTGTGCAGCGAAAAACGCGAGCACAATGTAATAACCCATCGTGCTCATTGACTTACTCATCCCCTTAATTATGTCGCGATGACTTTCAATGGTCTTAGCAACATATCCATACACAATACCGGGCAGCAAAAAGAGCAGAAAGATCAAAGGCACTATCGACTGCATCAATGGCGCATTTGAGGCTGTCAACTGTCTTGGTGACGCCAAAGCATGTCGCATGATCTGTGATTCGTACTGTTGGGCTTGCTCGTCACCCAGCCGAGTTCTGATGGCAGTGATAAAGTTGGCTTCTCCCACGACATCTTTATCGATAGCCTTCAGCCCAACAAGAAGATCCTCGGGAACACCTTCATTCCTGAGATTGTTCAAGATTGCATCGTTGATTCGATAGGTCGCAGGCGAGCGCATCGGCGAGTCCGCCGGCGCTGAAACTGCCACCAAAACAGCGATACCAAGCACGATCGTTATCAAACCGGCGATTAAGCCCTTCCGTTCACGGTCACCAAGGATTTCCATCGTCGGCATTTCGGCAGCGTCACCATCAACCTCAACATTCTTTAACCGGGGTTCAATCACGCGATCAGTCAGATACCAACCGATACTGATGATAAGTAAGCTTGAGACGCCAGTGAAAAACCAGTTGCAGAGCGGGTTAACTAGACGTGCAGGATCAAGAATCTGCGCCGCAGCTTGGGTCAGTCCTGAAAGCAGTGGATCAAGACTGGAAGGAACAAAATTAGCACTGAATCCACCTGAGACACCCGCAAAGGCAGCAGCAATACCCGCCAGGGGATGGCGTCCTGCAGCATAGAAAATGACTCCGCCGAGCGGGATAACTAAAACATAACCTGCGTCAACCGCTGTGTGGCTAACGATGGCTACCAGCAAAAGCATCGGAGTTAGCAACTTAGCTGAAGTAAAGCTCAGTAGGCCCTTTAAGGCAGCATTTATAAAACCAGTATGTTCAGCTACGCCGACACCAAGAAGCGCTACCAGTACTACTCCGAGCGGATGAAAACCGGTGAACGTCGTCACCATATTGGCCATAAACGTCGCTATCGAAGTTCCAGTGAGTTGATTATTAATCAGAATCGGTTTGCCAGTACGGGGATCGATCTCGGCGAATTGAACGGGAGCCAGTAGAGCAGATAGGGCCCAGGTAACGACAAGCAGGATCAAAAACAAAACTGCTGGATCGGGCAGTTTATTTCCCACTCGCTCAATTGTGTTGAGCGCGCGATCAATCCAGCGGGTTTCTCCAATGTTTGCGGCAGGCGGATTGGGTTTAGCGGTCATTCAGACTCTCAAGCGGTGCTGGGAAGTTAAGCGAGCGTCGAAAGCAAAGTTGTTAAGGGTGCAATATACTTCAAGAAGGTCCATCGCTAAAAGGAAAGAGGAGGACCTTCGGAGATCAAAAGCAGGGTTGGCTGACGGTATTAGTTTCGTATGACATCAGCCGTCGCGACAGAAAGCTCTTTACCCTTTTTTCTTTTTTCCCGCTTTTCGCGTCTTTGCCCTTCGCGTCCGTCTCTTAACTTCAGCCTCAGCTTGGGCAAAGCGCTGTCGGTGAATCTCTTGAACGATGTCTTCCCCTTGACGCTCTCTGCCCGCAGTCTTGTAGTGATCCGGATTCACGTTTACCTTCTTGCTCAAAGTTGTATCTCCCTTCTTCAGAGTCCAAATCTCAATGTGGCTCCCACACCACCAAACTCGCTCAATAAAGATGTATCTTCGATAAAGTTAACACGTGCACCTGTCTGTCGGGCTCTGGTAACCAATTCGTCCGCCAGCAGGACGCGACGCGTTTCGGGGTTGGACTCCTGAACGAGTTCCGGAGTTCCCGGTACTAAACTCGCACCGATCTCTTCCTCAGTCGCATGAATTTCCTCAAGCTTCGCACTAACGAATAGCTCATCAACTTGCCCGTTGCTGAGTGCCAGCATTGTGTCATGTACGCCCATCACACCAAGTCCGCCTGCACGATATTGATCAAACAATTGCTGAACTTTCTCCACATCGTTTTGAGCATCTTTCTCATGCAAAGTCTCTAGTGTTGCCGCCAGGACTTGATGTTCGGGTGTTGTGATATCCAATTTCATGACCTCGATAACCCGGTTAGCTAGATGTTCGGGCAATTGGCCGAGCAGCACGGGTGTTATGACTTCGTCACCTGCCAGTATGATCTGTTGAATATCATCCTCCCGAACAGTTCGATCAAGTACATCAACAACTTCCTTTGCATGATGAAGATGGTAGTTTTGGACATGCCGCTGGTATCGAGCTTGAGACCACCCGCCAACAGAGGTACGACTGACTTTTGTGTTCTGAACCGCTCCTGCATCTAGCCTTTCGCCGAAACCAAACACAAACAATCGCGCAGAGTTTGTATCGCATATTAATACCGCGTATCGACGATACTGGTCGTACAGCCGAGCCAACGGGTACAGGTGAGGTTGGTGATAAACGTAAAGGCGATGCTCTTCGATCGGCGCCGTTAGTTGCACTGCTGCAAAGAAATCTTCTTTCCCAGAACATGCAAAGACCGCAACACCGTTCGTTGATGGCTGCAGTTCTTCCCCCAAATACCTTCGTATTCGGTCAGCATCTCGTTCAAAACTTTCTCGCTCAGGCGACCGCAATGGATAAGTTTTTGCTCGCGTGCGAAACTCTTTTTTGATGAAGGACGCGAAGTTGTCTCTCCCATGCTGATCTGCTTGCGTATTCAAATAAAGGCTCAGTACGGGGAGGCTGGTCGGCTCGAAATTCGCCAACCGATCTAGAATCTCTGGGACTGACACGGTTAAACGATTCTCCTTGTTTTTCCTCTTTTAGAAAACACCGATGAATTCATCGGTCCTGTTAGGGGAATGCCCCAGCGTTGGAAATTAAGACGTGGTTTAATTGCCGACTTTAGGAGCGAGCACTTTATAGGGGATGTTTAATTTAACATGAATTGCTTCTGCGTGGCACCTTGCATCTTAGGACGTAAGTATGCGAAATAGCTGCGATGAGGTCGCCTCGTGCTTCCGAACACTGAAAAAGCGAAGGCGCAGGGAGGATGCGATAAAACATCCTGCTGCCCGCGCCTTTTCCTCTAGCTGTATGGCAGTTCTTCAGGTGTGTTGTAATGCTGATATATCCTTCAGATCGAAGAAAGGATAACCATTGGCGAACGCATCGAGCTTTATGTTGTAGTGTTTGATCTTTGAGTTTAATGTAGTCACTTTGAGGTTCAGCAGCCGGGCAGCCCGACCTTGATGCCCTCCGGTGTACAGCAAGGCACGATTGATCAGTTCAATCTCGAAACGGCTAACCTCGTCGTAAAAGTCCAAGCCATCACGTACATTTAACCTCGGATTCTCACTCAGCGACTGTACTTCGCGAAAGAGTCTGAGCGTCAGTTCCCTCAACGTTTCGATACTGTTTCTCGATTCGGGATTCTCCCCATTTCCACTATTAGAGTTCCCGTTCCCTGCTGTCTCTTTTTCGCTCCACGTTCCCTCTCTCATTCATCTCCTCCTTATACCGGGTACCTCAAAAGGTAAAGCTAAATACTTCGGACTATTTGTTTGTCAGAGAGCTCCGCTTTGACTTCTTGGCAGTGTCGTTCTTGCGGAGGCCCCTTATTTCATCACCACAGACACTTTCAACCTTCTCTGAGTTTTTTCTGCTAATGTCCTCGCTCGCACCATCGTCGGGAAGCAACCACTTGCCATCAGTTCCTTTAACTAGGTGGCCAAGCTCGTGCAAAAGCATCAGAACCCGCACCTCCCTCGAGTTCGGTTCAAAACTTCCAACGCCTGGAACGTGCGCCTGCGTGTTGGAGACTTTTCGATTGTAAAAAGGACCATTGGCGTTAATTGAGACGCGATCAAAAAGTCGATAAGAAGTCTTTGTCTCAACGTTTTGGAAATTAACTGCACGGCCTGACATTCGCATACCTATGCTTGGGACGACATAGTCCTTCTTCACTCTTTCGATATACTGATCGAATACCTCGACTGCTTTCCATCCCCCAAAGAAATCGGCACAACTCTTCCCTTCACTTAATATGGTTAGCGTGTCGTAATAAGCTACCCGAAGGGCGTTGTCCCCATTGAGAACCGGTAAAGGAACAGGTTTGGCCGGAACATGAACTCGGATCGCTTTCGTCAATTCATCCTCAGCACTAATCGCCTTTTGAGTAACTAAAGCCATTACAAATAAGAATATCGCTGCCCTAACTAGCACATCGCGTAGCCTCATCAGAGTACCTCCCAAAACTTGAGGTGTTACATCCGGGGATGGCTCGCTGGGGATCGAGCGCTTGAACTGTGAGCAACGCGAAAGTTAAAGGACTTTTGGCGGAAATAGCGCTAAAGACTTAACACCTATTTACACGCCGTAACCCGGATACTGGCTCAAAAAGTTATACGAGGAATGATGTAGCGAGGGCTTGGTTTTGTGACGGAAGGGCCAAACTATGTGACCAAAAGGCTTTCCACTGGGGTAAATAAAAGGTTAGGGGAGTTTACCGAGGGCCTCCTGAAGCTTCTCTTTATACTTCCTAGATAGCGTCAATTGAATACCTGTGGTGAGTATCACGCGATATTCGCCGTGAAACCAAGGCTGCAGTTCCTGAATACGATCTATGCGGACTACCGAGGAACGATGGATCCTGACAAACTTTTTCGGATCGAGCTGAGATTCCAAACTGCTGATCGTTTCGCGTAGTAAATGCGCCTTCTTACCGCTATGAACCGAGACATAGTTTCCTTCGGCCTCAATCCAATCAATTTCGCTCGTCTCAAGGAAAAAGATGCGACCGCCGGACTTGATGACCAATCGTTCAAGATAGCTTTTGCCGGCCTTCAACTCCTGCAGCAAGGCGAGAAGTCTTTGATCAACGCCTCTATTTCGATCTCGGAAAATCTGTTTTTTTGCCCTCTCCCAAGAAGCAGCAAATCGTTCACGATCAAACGGTTTAAGTATGTAATCAAGCGCATGAACTTCGAACGCTCGGACGGCATATTGGTCATAGGCAGTTGTAAAAATCACATAAGGAATGCGAGTTTTGTCTAGAGCCTCCAGAACTCCAAAGCCATCAACCTCCGGCATCTGAACGTCAAGGAAGAGAAGATCCGGTGAGGTAATCTTAATGGTTTCAACAGCTTCGCGGCCGTTAACACACTCGCCGATGATCTCCACGTCAGGATCGTCGAGGAGCATTTCGCGAACCATCTCGCGCGCTAGAGGTTCGTCATCAACCAGTAGCACACGGATGACGGGAGCATCAGTCATAGCTTCACCTGGAAAACCGACGGACCTCGACTCTGAGGGGGCTCCTGTTGGCTGTTACACCGCCGCCATGGATTCTCTGGCAAAAATATTTGCGACCAGAACGCTAAGGCTGAATACCATTAGGTTGAGCTTTGTCACCGACATCTGGCCTAAAAGGGATCTCCAAAGTAACGATCACCCCGCCACCTGGACTGTTGGATAAATCAAGACGGTGAGTTGCTCCGTACAATCGGTCAAGCCTTGCTTCGGTGTTAGCGAGCCCGACGCCCTTCTTGATCAGATCATCGGATGTCCGATGAGCAGGAAGGCCGGGTCCGTTGTCCTGCACACGGATACGAAGCATTCCGTTTTGTTGTTTCGCTTGAATTTCCACAAGTCCGGGGGTCGAACGACCCGCGATTCCGTGACGAATTGCGTTTTCCACGAGGGGTTGAAGAATGAGGTTCGGAACTTTTGCGGAGAGAGCCTGAGGCGCTACCTCAATTCGAGTAGACAACCGATCCTCAAATCGGATCTTTTCTATCTCCAAATAGCACCTTAGAAACTCAATCTCTTGCAAAAGCGTCACCTCGTGTGTGCCCGCATTTTCTAATGTTAGGCGGAGAAAGTCTCCCAGACGGGTGATCATTTTTCTTGCGAGTTCTGTGTCTCGGCTGAGAAGGGCCGAGATGGAGTGGAGGGTATTGAAGAGGAAATGAGGATGAAGCTGCATCTTTAGAGCCTGCAACTGCGCCTGTGAAAGTTGGGCCTCCAGATGTAAGCGGTTTAGTTCTCCCTGTTGGTAGCGGCGATAATAGCTGAATGCGTAAGCAGCCAGCGCGATCAACAAGTACACCCCAATAGCTTCGCTAAAGTTTCCAACGATAAAACGCCCCATCCGCTCGAAGGAGAATGGCCTACCCATTGGGCGCCCAGTATTTAACCAAACAAGAATGAAACCTATCGCCGTGACCGAGATACTTAGAGAAACGCCAATAATGAGGTGTAGTAATGAACTGCGTACCCAGTTTTTCTTTTCAATAGGTAATTTTGTACTCGCCCACAGTATTAGGGGAGTGACGAAAGCAAATAGATAGCTCCATACCAGTTGCAGGTAAAGAGCCTCAAAGAAAGGTGTGGGTTTCTCCGAGCGATATGTTGTGAAGTAATACTGGAGAGTGAAGACCAAGCCTATAAAAGTCCAGATTGCCCAGATTATAAGCAACCGCCCCCAGCGCCGATGCCACCACGGTGAAGCATTCAAGCCCCATTTCTCGTCTGTGTATTTCCTATTCTCTTCAATCATTAATCAGGAGTGCACATCCAGAGTGACGAATGCTTCAGAGGGTCGAACACCATTATTCCACGTAGCATTTTGAGCCCCCTCAGAGCAAAAGTCCATCGGCCGCAGGACTAGGGATGCGTCCTGTGGTTGGATTGATTTTGTGGACACATCGACAGTAGTCCCTTAATGGCAACGAGGGAGCTACTACAATAAATTTGTGATGAAGTGGCCGAACAAGCTTGTGGAATGGACTGACATCGGGATGGGGCAGGCACAAAAAGCAACTGCCGACGGTCCGAACAAAATACGCAGGCAAAATCCTCCTAGAAGACCCTTTTCTGTACTACACGAACACTAAAGTCAGCCCGCACTCGAAAAAGTAGGTCCGGCCAAATCAATCTCGTGTTATTTTCAAGCCGTCACACCCAACTTCAAAGCTGACCTGCGCGGGCGTGTGGGCTTAGCCCGGGCGCAGAAACGCCTGTATCAAGGAGCAGCATCTCGCTGATGCTTGGCCGTCACAAAAACTGATGGGAATCACAGCACTGGTCTTAGCCAGCTTCATTGTGGCAGGTCTGGCGCCTTTCTTAACACGCTACGGCCGCAAGGCTACCGGTTGGATCCTTGCTGTGCTGCCACTCGCTCAGTTTCTTTTTTTCCTCTCTTTCGTTAGGCCAGTTTCTGCAGGTCAAGTATTCATCGCCAGCTATTCATGGGTACCAACCCTTGGCATCAACTTCTCTTTTTACTTAGACGGATTGAGTCTCATATTCGGCCTCCTCATTAGTGGCATCGGGGCACTCATCGTGGTGTATGCGGGAGGCTATCTCGAAGGACACAGACACCTTGGTCGCCTTTACGCTTTCCTCCTGATGTTCATGGGTTCAATGCTCGGGCTTGTACTAGCCGACAACATCATCACCTTGTTTGTATTCTGGGAGCTTACGAGTCTGAGTTCTTACTTCCTGATTGGCTTTGATCACGAGCGGGAAGAAGCGCGAGCTGCCGCACTGCAAGCACTTTTGGTCACTGGCGGCGGTGGCTTAGCCTTGCTTGCTGGACTGCTTTTGCTGTCCCAGGTGGGCGGGAGTTTGGAAATTTCGACTTTGCTGGCCCAAGGAGAGATCGTTCGGGCAAATAGTCTTTACCTGCCCATACTCCTACTGGTGTTGGCAGGGGCTTTTACAAAGTCTGCTCAGTTTCCCTTCCATTTTTGGCTTCCAAGTGCAATGGAAGCGCCAACACCTGTCAGCGCTTACCTGCATTCGGCGACAATGGTGAAAGCTGGAGTCTATCTGCTAGCACGCCTAAGTCCCGTCTTGGGTGGAACCGATCCTTGGCAGTACGGAGTGACATTAGTCGGGGCCGTCACAATGTTGATGGGAGCAGTTCTGGCATTGCTTCAAAAAGATCTTAAGCGCATCCTTGCGTACTCAACGGTTAGTGTGCTCGGAGCACTAACATTACTCATTGGCCTCGACACTGTCGACTCAATTAAGGCAGCAGTTGTGCTCCTGCTGGCCCACTCGCTTTATAAAGGAGCCCTTTTTCTGGTTGCTGGCATTGTGGACCACGAAACGGGAACTCGTGATGTGAGGGAACTCCGTGGGCTTCGACATGCGATGCCCATCACCGCTATCGCAGCAGGGCTGGCTGCCCTCTCAATGGCTGGGTTACCGCCGCTGTTTGGTTTTATCAGCAAAGAACTCTTCTACGAAGCAGAGTTGCAAGCCCCACGGGCAGCTATCTTGATCACAGCGTCAGGCGTTTTAGGAAATATTTGCCTGGTGGCCTTGGCGGGAATTGTTGGCATTCGTCCATTTTGGGGACAACCTGGCGCCGTATCGCATCCACCGCATGAACCAGCGCTTAGCTTGTGGCTAGGTCCGCTAACGTTGGCTGTTCTCGGCTTTGTTATAGGGTTGTTTCCCGAGATTGTAGCTTCATCAAACATAGCGCCGGCGGTTTCCGCCATCCGCGCTGAACATACTGAAGTCTCTCTTTCACTTTGGCACGGAATCAATCGCGTTCTGTTGCTGAGTTTAATGACAGTTGCATTGGGTATAGGGTTGTATTCATCACCCGGACAAGTGCGGCGGGTAGCTTCAGTCTTCGACCGTGTGCCTGATTGGGGACCCGCCCAGTGGTATGACTTGGCCTTAACAGGATTGGACCGCATCGCTCGCCTTCAGACGGCTTTGCTACAGAGCGGATACTTACGATTCTATCTGCTAATGATTGTCGCAACCGTAGTAGGGCTTACGGGATATGCTTTGTTAAGTCGTGGCTATTTTCCCCAACCCCTCGGTCTCTCAAACGTCAGATTTTATGAGGTTGGTGTGGCTCTGCTTGTCTTAGTAGCTTCGATCACAGCTGTAAGAGCCCGAGCAAGACTAACAGCAGTAGCAGCTTTGGGAGTAGTTGGATACGGAATAGCTTTACTCTACGTGATTTTCGGTGCACCAGACCTTGCGATGACTCAGTTCGTAATTGAGTCATTGACCGTGGTCCTTTTGGTTCTAGTTCTTTATCATCTACCACGTTTCGCGAATCTTTCGAGTCCACCTGCGAGAGTTCGTGATGTGCTGGTAGCTGGAACCGTTGGAGTTCTAATGTCGGCGTTAGTGCTAGTGGCGACCAGTGTCCGATTTCATCCCTCCATCTCTGACTATTATTCTCAAAACAGTTACCTAGTGGCCCACGGACGAAACGTTGTAAACGTCATCCTGGTCGACTTTCGCGGTATTGATACGCTTGGTGAAATAACCGTGCTGGCTTTGGCTGGCGTTGGCGCCTATGCCCTTTTGAAATTGCGGCTCGATCAGGAGAAAGGCGACAGATGACGTCACTAATTCTGCAGACTGCAGCAAGGTTTCTACTGCCACTGTTGGTGCTCTTTTCGGTCTTTCTACTTCTTCGAGGTCATAACAGCGCTGGTGGTGGTTTTGTAGGGGGGTTAATCTCGTCAGCTGCTTTTGCCTTATATGCGTTAGCTTTTGACGCTGAGGCAGCTCGACGGCGGTTATTGCTTAAGCCACGTCACCTGGTGGCCGGGGGATTAGGGCTAGCCCTCAGCAGTGGCCTAGTCTCGCTTTTCGTCGGACAGCCATTCATGACCTCACAGTGGCGACACTTCGAGGTTCCCGCACTTGGTCCTATTGATGTGAGCACGCCACTGTTCTTTGACATTGGCGTTTACCTCGTTGTAGTAGGCGTGACCTTGATGATCATTTTTTCACTTGCAGAGGAGTAATCATGGAAACAGTCCTTGCTTTGGTAATCGGTGTTTTGTACGCCACCGGTATCTATATGATGCTGCGCCGCAGCTTGGTCAAGTTGATTATCGGGCTTCTGCTCTTATCTAATGCCGCAAACCTATTGATCTTTACGGTTGGCAGGTTGACCAGGGGAAGGGCCCCGCTGGTGCCGGAGGGAGCTACCGCTCCGTTTCCACCCTTTGCAGATCCCCTTCCGCAAGCTTTGATCCTCACTGCAATTGTTATCAGTTTTGGGGTGCTCGCTTTTACTGTGGTCCTATTCCACCGAGCTTACCAGACAGTTGGTACCGACGACCTAGATCAGATGAAGGCTACAGACACATGAGAAATGCTGTAGCGCTGCCCATTCTGATCCCATTCGCAACTGCGGTTGTCTCACTGCTAGCGTGGCGCTGGCGTTTTGTCCAACGCTGGCTGAGCCTGATCGGTTCCGCAACGCTCCTCGGTTTCTCACTGTTCTTACTGGCATCAGTTTGGGGGAATGGAATCCTAGTCGTACAAATTGGTAATTGGCCTGCCCCTTTTGGAATCACCTTAGTGGCGGATCTCTTCAGCGCCATCATGGTGGTGTTGACGGGATTAACAGGCTTTGCCGTCGCTGTGTACTCGTTGTCCAGCGTTGATGCTCAGCGCGAAGAGTTTGGGTACTACCCACTCCTGCAGATCCTAATGATGGGTGTTTGTGGCGCCTTCCTCACTGGAGACATTTTCAATCTTTTCGTTTGGTTTGAGGTAATGTTGATTGCCTCTTTTGTGCTGGTAGCTTTGGGTGGTGAGCGGGCTCAAATCGAAGGAGCCATAAAATATGTAACTATAAACTTGCTGTCATCAGCTCTTTTCCTTTCTGCGGTTGGCATCCTTTATGGGCTGGCCGGAACATTGAACATGGCCGACTTGGCAGTCAAGTTGAGCGACATACCTCATCCCGGTCTCATTACCACGTTGGCCATGCTATTCCTTGTGTCCTTTGGAATAAAAGCCGCTGTCTTTCCTCTCTTCTTCTGGTTACCAGCGTCGTACCACACGCCGCCAGTAGCGGTCTCCGCAATTTTTGCTGGCCTGCTCACTAAAGTAGGAGTTTACGCACTGATTCGTGTGTTTACACTTATCTTCACCCAGGATGTTGGCTATACCCACAAATTGATTTTAATAATAGCTGGGCTAACAATGATCACAGGTGTGCTCGGCGCTGTAACACAAAACGAATTCCGGCGTATTCTTTCATTTCACATCATTAGCCAAATTGGTTACATGATTATGGGGCTTGGCCTATTCACACCTTTGGCAGTCGCAGGTTCGATCTTTTACATCATGCACCACATTATCGTGAAGGCGAATCTATTTCTTGTCAGTGGTGTGGCCCATCGGCTCAAGGGAAGTTACGAGCTCAAGAAGCTAGGTGGCCTCTATCACTCAGCCCCAGGGTTGGCAATTCTGTTTCTAATTCCAGCCCTGTCTTTGGCAGGCATTCCACCGTTGTCGGGATTTTGGGCCAAACTTACTTTGGTGCAGGCTGGGCTCCAAGTTGAAAGCTACGCGATAGTTGTAGCAGCTTTGGTCGCAGGGCTACTCACTTTGTTCTCGATGACCAAAATCTGGGCCGAGGCTTTTTGGAAACCGGCACCGGACTCAGGTAATGATGACTCTTCGAAATCAGGATCATTATTCTTGCTGGTGGTTCCCATTGCTGCTCTTGCTGTAATCACGATCATCATAGGCATAGCACCAGGGCCTTTCTTCGCTTTAGCGGTCGGGGCCGCTGAGCAATTGTTGAATCCTGAACAATACATTCGTGCCGTGCTGCATACATCACAATGAGCTTACTAATTTGGAATGTCTTTCTGGCTTTGGCGTGGGTTGCAGTGACAGGTAGCCTAACCCCGGGAACTCTTGTAACGGGGTTTATTCTTGGCTACATAATTCTCGGCTTTGCTCATCGCGGCGAAGGTTCATCTCGCTATTTTGGAAAAGTATTCAAAGCGGTGTCCTTTGCACTTTTTTTCGCGTGGGAATTATTTATATCGAGTTTGCGGGTTGCGTATGACGTTTTAACACCTCGTCACCATATGCGACCTGGCGTGGTGGCTATTCCACTCGAAATATTGTCCGACGGTGAAATCACTATACTGGCTAACCTAGTATCGCTAACACCCGGTTCATTGAGTTTGGATGTTTCGGGGGACCGCCGCGTGCTTTATATCCATTCCATGTACATAGACGGTGACGACGTCGAAGGTGTGCGTAGAAAGATCAAATATTTCGAGCAATTGCTTCTGGAGATTTCGAGATGATTGTTCACTGGCTGACATCCCTTCTCCAACCTACAAACATCGCATTATTAATGATGTTGACGGCAGTGTTTCTTTCTTTTGTTAGGCTCGTTCGTGGACCAAGCTTACCTGACAGAGTAGTCGCGCTCGACCTTATCGCGACGTTGACAGTGGGGATTACAGCAACTTACGCACTTGCCAGTAATCATCCTGAGTTGTTGGACGTCGCCATTCTTTTGGCGCTCATAGCGTTTCTTGGCACAGTAGCGTTTGCGATCTTCGTTGGAAAAGGGAGGAAAGCATGAGATTTCAGATTAGCAGTGCCCTTTTAATAATTGGTGCAGGATTCATGCTCATAGCAGCAATTGGGGTGCTTCGAATGCCTGATCTTATGATGCGACTGCATGCCGTAACTAAGGCTGGGGCTCTGGGGATAGGACTGGTCCTGCTATCTGTTGCATTGAATTATGGAGAGCTCGGCATCGCTAGTCGAGCAATTGCCGGAGTTGCTTTTGTGATCCTCACCGCCCCGGTTGCCGCCCATATGATAGCCCGAGCAGCGTACTGGATTGGTGTTCCTCTCTGGGAAGGAACTATTCTTGATGATCTCCGCGACCGCTACGATCCGCATTATCCCACTTCTGATGGATCGGGAGACTCTCTGCCACCCAAGCCCACTTAAGTGCTTCGAAGCTGACGGGGTAAAACGAATTTAGTCAGAAAACCTGAGCTGGTCCATTAGCGAAAGCAACCAAATCGTGACTCTTCCGACGTAGTTTCGATAACCGCGTTTTGAAGAGTGGCACTCTCCGAAAGAATGCCACGCCTGCCGTGTTAGGAATGGTTTAAAGAGCTCACTTAATTGTTGCTCTTCTGAAGAATCTTGGGGCTATTGGAATGGTTTGGGCTGTCGAAAATGGAAATGGAACCAGAAATCATTTGCTCAGGATCATACCGCATACCGCGTATCCACATCTCGCTTCAAATTTGGAGCCCGTGTATTTGCATCAGGGAGAAACACTCTATCAACCAAACGAACGTATCCGATACGCCTACTTTCCTACCAACTCAGTGATCGTCACGTTTAGCACTATGGATGATGGATGGACCACAGAGGTGGCGATGGGCGGGTGTCGAGGCTTTGCAGGAGTTCACGCTGTTTTGAATTGTGACACCACACCTCACAAAGCGGTTGTCTTGATCTCAGGCGGCGCCTTGAAGATTAGTGCCGAAGTTCTAAAGAAGCAATTTTTAACTTCTGAGTCGCTCCACGATCTTCTGCTTCGCTATACGCAGATGTTATTGACAGAAAGTAGACAATTAACCGCCTGCGCTAATCTTCATCCTCTCGAGCGTCGACTTTGCCGCTGGCTGCTGTCACTACGCGACTGTGTCGATTCAGACACGCTGCCTCTAACTCACGAAAAGGTTTCCCAAATGTTGGGTGTCAGACGTGAGGGTATCACGTTAACCGTCAATCGATTCGTAGGCGAGCAACTCTTGCTGAATCCTCGCGGGGCAATCACCATCCTGGACCGGCGGAGAATGGAAGAGATGTCCTGTGAGTGTTACCGAATCATAAAACGTGAATATGACCGCCTGCTTCCCTGGCCCGAGACAACCAATTGAAAGCCCTAACGGTGTGTACCTGATGCAGGGGCCTTGGCTGATAACGGAACCATTGGCTTATTGGAGAATCTGTTGCCTTGACTCGAGTTTACGCAGCCATTGATGCCAGCCGGTTTTCACCCTACACTTTTGCCATCCAAGGGCCACTGTGGTGGGGTATGTGCGGATTGGTGCTGATCGAGGCAACGGTTTTCGGCTGCTTAATCGCCAGCTATTTTTATATCCGGATGGATGCCCCAGAATGGCCTCCTTTTGGTATCAACCCCCCTCAACTTCTTCTACCTACGATCTCAAGTTTGGCACTGTTCGCCAGCAGCCTTCCCATCCACTGGGCTGACGACGCAGTTGAACGCGACGATAACAAAACTCTGAAATGGGGTTTAGTAGCCGGGCTCCTACTTGCGATATTGTTTCTGGTTCTAAAGTTCATTGAGTATAGCAATGTAGAGTATCGCTGGTACTCAAACAACTACGGATCCATAGTTTGGGCAATAGTGGGATTTCATACTACTCATGTAATAGCGCTCGTGCTGAAAACCATCATTGTGCTCATTCTTGCATGGCGCGGATACTTTACCAGCGAACGTCGCCTTGGCGTCACTATCCAAGGGTTTTATTGGCACTTTGTCGTCATAGTGTGGTTCCCGCTCTACCTAGTCCTCTATTTAGCCCCACGAGTTCTTTAGTTTTCCAGAAGCTCCCCTGCTTTCTAAGAACCGCCTTGGATAAGAAGAAGCGCCAAATGGGATTGACACCAGCCGAAAGGGAAACCAGCGGATCCCCATTGACCACATTCCTGAAGCAAGCAGCTGTTGCGGCGTTCTTGTTCATTTTGTTTCTGCTTATCTGGTATGCAATTGATTTGCTGCTACTGATCTTCGCGAGCGTCTTGCTAGCGGTTTTCTTACAGACGCTCAGTCAGTGGGTGAGCACCAAAGCAAAATTGAGCCACGGTTTAGCCTTAGCAGTAGTTTCAATCCTCCTGATGACGCTCATAATAATTTCTGCCTGGTTCCTTGCTCCACAACTCACTCAGCAGGTCAACCAGTTGTCCCGTGATATCCCTCAGGCGCTACGCCAATTGGAATTGTGGATAGCACAGTTTGCCTGGGGTGAGAGTGTCATCCGCCAAATTCCTGATAGTGATGATTTCATAGCGGAAAAAACCGATACACTTGCCAGCCTTACCGGTGTCTTCTCGACTACTCTGGGAGTAGTTGGGAGCATTGCTTTTGTTCTTTTTGTCGGACTTTATTTTGCCGCACAACATGAGCTTTACACTGAAGGAATTGTTCGACTGGTCCCACCAAGCAATCGGAACCGGGCTCGAGAAATCCTTGGAGAACTAGGTCACACCCTTAGATGGTGGTTGCTCGGACAATCGGTCTCGATGGCGATCCTTGGAGTCACGACTTCAGCAATGTTATGGCTGCTGGGGATCCCTCTTGCACTTACCCTTGGACTTTTAACAGCCCTCCTCACCTTTGTTCCATACCTCGGCCCTTTGATCGCGGCGGTACCTATAGTGTTGCTGGCGCTTCTTCAGGGTCCTACGCAAGCGATTTACGTCCTTCTGGCGTACACCGCAATTCAGACAGCCGAAGGTTACGTTCTTGTTCCGCTGATCTTGCAACGTGCAGTCTCCTTACCACCGGCCATGGCGATCGGGGCACAGGTGCTAATGGGCATGCTAAGCGGTGCTTTAGGATTCGTTGTGGCCACCCCGCTAAGTGCCGCCTTACTTGTCCTTATCAAAGAGATTTACGTTCGAGACATTCTCGGAGATGAGATCGAGAGCAGCGGAAATAGCTCGGAAAGGAGCCTGGGGAGGCAAGTTGCTGTCGATAGACCGACTAATTGACCGCTGACAAATATGAACCCGCCCTGACTATTAGAGATTGACACATTAATCAATAGTGGCTAGGTGGGTATAACGGGTTCCCCCCTCTCTGGCTGCGGTCCATGCAATATTACTGGGGGTGACTCGCTCTTTCTTAACTTCAGATTCAACGTTTCGACAAAAACAGAAAACGCCATCGCGAAGTAAATATAGCCCTTTGGTATGTGCTGATCTAGACCCTCAGCAACAAGTGTCATTCCAATGAGTAAAAGAAAGCTGAGTGCCAGCATCTTCACGGTTGGATGCTTCTCCACGAAACGACTGATAGGCGCTGCTGAGACCATCATGAACAAAATAGCAACCACAACAGCTGCAACCATAACCGCAATTTGATTAACCATGCCAATAGCTGTGATAACAGAATCTAACGAAAAGACAGCATCAAGTAGCAGTATCTGCACTATGACTCCTGTGAACGTAGGTTTTGCCCGAGTTACTAGCTTCCCAGCGTCCCCTTCAAGTTTCCCGTGAATCTCGTGAGTGCTCTTTCCCAGAAGAAATAGGCCGCCCGCGATCAGAATCATGTCTCGTCCCGAAATCTCATTTCCTAATACGGTAAAGATGGGTGCGGTGAGACGAATAATCCAGACCAAGGAGAATAGGAGAAGTATTCGCATGAACATCGCAAGAGCTAATCCAACAATGCGCGCTTTGTTCTGCTGCGACACCGGCAGCTTGCCAGCTAGTATTGAAATAAAGACGATGTTATCGATACCTAAAACTAGTTCAAGTACCGTTAGCGTTGCGAATGCGATCCATGCTTGAGGATCTAATAGCAAGTCCAACTCAGTAACCCTCCGGCTGGTTCCAGTGAACCTATGCTCCTAAGTTTCAGAAATAGAGGTTCGAATTCTGTCATCCTTCACCAAGTTCGACAAATGAAAACCCAGATAATGCAACGGAAAACTTTTCTGGAACTAGTTTTCACAGAGAGGCCAACCCCATACTCTAAAGGAGATGCTAAGCTGACAATCATCAAATTGATTGTCTTTGAATCAGAATGACCTTGGTTCGGTCTTACACCTCCAAATCTTTCGCTCTTAACGCGTAGAAGAACACACCATGGACTCGTTTTAACTTCACGGGTCGAGTCTCTCCACTGGCACACTAGTAGCTTCGTACGCTCGGTGCTGCTGAATGGCTGCGCCATTTTTTACATGAATCCCGCGTCTTCATTCGCTCGCCACAAAATTCCACTCAAAAGAAGTTCAACCAATGAACAGTGAACAGATCTCAGAAAACAACGTGAGTTCACAACGAAGCAAACGCCGGATGTGGTGGCTCGTACCTGTGGTCATTACACTCCTTGCATTTACAATCGATCGAGTAACTCCAACATTCTTTGGCTCGTACTCAGATACGATCGCGAACGGTTTGATCCTCGCTGAAGCACTGCTGTGTAGTTTCCTCTGGAACAGATGGAACAGATCGCGAGAACAGTTAAGTAGTGTCGACGGAGAGCTGTCGAGCTTGCAGAACATGGTTGAAGTTTCCCGGGACGCAATCATTGGTGTTACTGCGGACGGTACTATTATGAGTTGGAACAGAGGGGCGCGGAGCATATATGGTTATTCAACAAAAGAGGCGTTGGGAGCTCACGTTTCAGTTTTGTTTGACTACGAGAGAACTCATGAAGCGGCAAAACTCTTTGAAAAGGTAAACCTCGGTGACAACGTCACCCAGCACGAGACAATACATATCAAAAAGGGCGGGAAGCAAATCGACGTGTCACTTACTATATGTCCTATTCGTGAGAACAATAAAATTACCGGCGCCTCGTTTGTGGCTCGCGACATAACCGAACGAAAAAGGGCGGCTGAATCTTTAGCCCAGCAGGCAGCTGCCATGAAGGCATCAATGGATGGCATAGCTATCATCGATCATCTTGGTGAAACTGTTTACGTTAATGATGCGTACGCGAAAGTGTACGGGTACGAAAACTCCGCGGCACTTATTGGTACGAGTTGGGAGAGTTTCTACCGCGATGACGAGTTACGCCGACTCAAAGACTGGATAATGCCAGCTGTTTGGAGAGACGGCTCCTGGCGAGGAGAAGCAGTAGGGCGAAAGCTGGATGGCGGCACATTTCCAGTTGAAATATCGATTTCAAGCGTTGCCGGCGGTGGCTTGGTTCAGGTCGTGCGGGATATCACCGAACGAAAACATGCGGAGGAAGCACTTCGCAACATGTCACTTAAGGATGAGCTCACTCGTTTGTTCAATCGTCGGGGACTCTTGAAACATGCTGCACCTTACTTCGACTTTGCTCGCCGACAAAAGGAGAAACTACTTCTGCTCTTCATCGATCTCGATGGCATGAAAGACATCAATGACAACCTCGGTCACAGCGAAGGAGATACTGCCCTAATTCAGACCGCCGAGATCTTAAGACGAAGCTTTCGTGATTCAGACGTAATTGCGCGGATTGGCGGCGATGAGTTTGCAATTCTCGTTACAGATTCTAATGCGAGCAGCGAACAGGCTATCACTCGTGTGAAGGAGAACCTGGAGGCATACAATCTCACCGAAAACCGCGGCTATAAACTATCGTTCAGTATTGGCTTAGCAGCGCTTGAACCTGACCGCATGACCTGCTTTGAAGAACTGCTTGAAAGAGCAGACCAAGCAATGTACGAGCAAAAGCGAAACAAAAAGCGCCGCGCGTCAGACAGGAGCAAGAGAAAGCGTAGTGATCTCACCCTCGACGTGAACGGAAGCTCAACAATCCTGTCTCTAGAGTCAAATAGAGACAGCGGCACTTTTGACCAGGCTGCCATCGGTATGGCTGTGGTCTCAGTAGATGGTAGTTGGCTCCAGGTAAACGATGCATTGTGCGCCTTGATTGGCTATTCAGAGCAAGAGTTGCGGGCAACCAGCTTCCTACGACTGACGCACCCCGAGGACCTTGGCTCGGCGCAGACACAAGTCAAACGCGTACAGCGAGGGGAGATCCAGGGTCACCAGCAGGAGAAGAGATATCTACACAAGCAGGGTCACTGGATATGGGTACTGTGGAACGTATCAATGCTGAGTGACTCTGAGACGGGAACGAAGACACTCTTCTTTCAAGTTCAGGATATTAGCGAAAGGAAGACGGTAGAGGAGAGATTGACTCAGGACACACTTACTGGTCTGCCAAACCGTTCGCGATTTAGTGATTTCCTAAAATTGCGCGTTGCTCGGATGCAACTGAATAAAGATCAACAGTTCGCGGTTCTCTTTTTGGATGTTGACCGCTTCAAGCTCGTAAACGATAGCCTGGGTAATTCTACAGGTGATCAGTTGCTCATCCAGATTGCCCAACGGGTCAAAGCCTGTATGCGACAAGGGGATATTGTTGGCCGGGTCGGGGGCGACGAATTCGCAGTCTTAATCAACGACGTTGCGAGCGAAGAAGAGGCTTGCTCCGTTGCGGCTAGGATTCAGCAGGAATTGGCCATATCTTTCAACCTATTTGGTCAAGAGGTATATACAACCATGAGCATTGGCATAGCTTTGAGTTCCAGTTACAACGATCAGGTCTCGGACATGCTCCGTGACGCCGAAATGGCAATGCATCGCGCTAAGACTCTGGGCAAAGCAAGGTATGAGATTTTCGGGCGTGATATGCATGGCGAGTTGATGAGTCGCCTAAAAATGGAGACTGATTTGCGGCATGCAAGCGATAGACAACAACTATTTATTGACTATCAACCCATCCTATCTTTGGATAGCGGCAAGTTGATCGGTTTCGAGGCTTTAGCTCGGTGGCGGCATCCAGAATTTGGCATCGTCTCACCACTCGATTTTATCCCAGTAGCGGAAGAGACAGGCCAGATTCTGGCTATTGGTCAAACGGTTCTTGAAGAAGCCTGCCGGCAAGCTCGATTGTGGCAGGAAAGACATCCAACGTCAGCCCCACTTTCCGTGAGCGTAAACTTGTCAGTGAAACAGTTTACACAGCCCGGACTGGTCGACCATATTTCGAGGCTTTTGGCCGAATACAATCTCAACCCAAGGTGCTTGAAACTCGAGATTACAGAAAGCGTTTTCACTGAGAATATCGAAGCCGCAGTCGAACTACTCAAGCGGCTCAGGAATTTAGGTGTTCAGTTAAGCATCGACGACTTTGGCACGGGCTATTCGAGTTTGAGTTACCTACACCGTTTCCCAATTGACACACTGAAGATTGATCGTTCGTTTGTTTCACAGATGGTTGACAACGAAGAGAACACTGAGATAGTCCGCACGATCGTTATGTTGGCTCAGAATCTTGGAATGGATGTTATTGCTGAGGGTGTTGAGACGACAGATCAACTTGCTCTGTTGCGTGAGTTGGGCTGCGAAAACGGGCAAGGGTTCCTTTTCTCGTATCCATTAGGCGCCAACGAAATTGACGACTTCATTAGCAATAGCATTCTGAATAGGAACGTACAGCTCAATTCGAACAAAGAGTATCAGACTAAACATGTCTTAGTTGCATAGCCTAAGTAACGAGAGTTAATGGTTGAACTGGCTTAACTCACTCACCTCATCCTAAAGAGCGCTATTGCACCTCTCCAGAATCCTTTCTCTTGTAACTGATTTGCCAAAGAACCTTCCAGCTTCTGCCACCGTCCTCAGATCTCTCCCAATTCCAGTCTAATCGATTCTTTGTAATGTTGTACCAAACCATCCGTTGCAGTATTTCTTTGCTCTCGAAAGTAGCCTTGCGTTGTAGCACCATTCTTCCATCCTTAAACTCGCCGATGAAGTCCAGATAATTTCCTTGGTTGTCGACCCAGGTCTGCTGCCATTTTGCAAAGCTTGAATTAAACGTCGAGACGCTTATTCCGCGAAGCTGAATAGATGGTGTGCCGTCAAACTCTTCACTGACAACACAGCCATCAAGCGTTGAGCGAATAATATTGGTTCCTTTGCCATTGGTTCCCCAACTCAGGTCCCATTCACCAATCCAAAAGTCGAACCGTCGCGTCTCAGGTTGTGAGCACGACGTAGCCGTCTTAGCGCGACCGCTGCTTTGCTCAGCAGACGCATAGCTTGGCAGCAATAGGATGAGTGACAAAAATATAAAAAGAAGTACACTTCTACTCATTTCTTCTCCTTCTTTATAAGTTCTCAGAACATGTGTCACAGACTACAACTAGGCTGAATCGACAGGGCAGCGAAAACTAACTCAGAGAAGTAGCAAGATTAGTACCGGTTGAACAGTGGAGAAGAAGAGAGCCGTGGTGAGCCGATTTCGTTTGTGCCAGACTGAAAGATTCGGAGAACTTAAACGTGAGATTCTTTATCTTTTACTATCTTTTACAGATTATTGATTTTCCATAAACTCTCTTTTTATGAATTATTCACTACTCACTAAACGAAGCCGCTCCAGGTTGGAGCGGCTTTCAACGTAAAAGTTTGATGGCTCCGCAGGTAGGACTCGAACCTACAACCCTTCGGTTAACAGCCGAATGCTCTGCCATTGAGCTACTGCGGAATAAGCGCCCCCACACTAGATTACTACCATGTGGCGGGCGCGAAGACGTTCTTATAGCAGATGGGTTATAGAGCGTCAAGGACGCTACTTTCAGCACGCTAAAATAGCCTTTACACTCCGCCCGTGGTTCAGGGAGCCACTATATCTTAATATCTTGGACTTAATAACTTGCGCGTGACAACGAACTGCGCGAATATCTCTCGCCGATTACAGAATCAGGCAAGACATTCTTATTAATCCCGAGAATCATTCCCGCCTCGCGTATAGACCACTTTAAGGAGTTTCATGGAGCGTCGAACGACAGCTTGGTTTAGTAAGAATCTCAATATTGAGATGCCACTCGTCGCCTACGGCCACGCGGGCTATCCTCTGCTAATGTTTCCAACGGCAGCAGCGGATTATCTAGAATACGAAAGATTTCACCTTGTGGACTCGATTAGGCATCTAATAGAGGGTGGGCAGATACGAGTATATTCGATAAATAGCGTTAACCGTTACAGCCTTCTGAATGATCAGATGCCCCCGCACCTAAAGGCTGCACTCCTTACCTGTTATGATCGCTATGTCACCGAAGAAGTACTTCCACTTATCCGCAATGATACCGGTCAACCGGATGTGAGGCCCTTAACAACAGGTGCCAGTCTCGGGGCTTTCCTCTCAGCAAACGCTTATTTCAAACACCCCGAGCTTTTCCGGGGCGTAATTGCCATTAGCGGTAGCTATGACATCAGATCCTATCTACACAACTACTACGACGATAACGTCTACTTCAACAATCCGGTAGACTATCTTTCAAACTTGAATGACGATGTCTATCTACCGCTATTACGCAAGGCTGACGCAATAATTATCATATCTGGACAAGGGGCATATGAGGCGCCGGAGCGGAGCAGGCATCTTTCAGAGATTCTACATTCAAAAGGGATTCCGCATATGCTGGAACTCTGGGGCCATGACGTAAATCACGACTGGCCTTGGTGGAGGAAAATGCTGCCTCACTATCTCGGAAAACTGTTGTAGACACGTACCTACGGGTCGTCGTCACCTTTCTTGCCCTTCTTTCTTTGCGGCTCGACTTCCCGAGGACGAGTTGCTGGCGGAGGCGGGCCATCCGTTCGCGGCGAGACTACTTCCGTTTTTGCAGGTGAGGGGGTCACATCCGTCCTCGCAGGCGGCGGCAAGGTGACCTGCTCAAGTTTAGGCTCCGTAGTAGTCACAGGCAGGGCAGATGTATCCCCAGTATCTTTTTGCGACCCAGCTAGTAGTTGGGCGCGTTCCGCCGCCAACTCCCGTTGACGCTGTCGGAAGAGTTCTCTCATATCCTCAGGCATGGATGGAGGTTTTGGAAAATCCTCCTTGGGCTTGTCCTTTAGAAAATCCTTCATGAAATCGATGAAATAGGGTAGAGCCCCGCCACCGCCGGTCATCCCTTTGCCCAAAGACTTCTTCCTACCCGGGTAACCCATCCAAACTCCAGTAACGTATGTCGGCGTGTACCCGACAAACCACACGTCTGTGTGGTCGTTTACTGTTCCAGTCTTTCCCGCCAGTGGGACACCCAACGAACGAGCGGCGGTGGCAGTCCCAAATTCAACTGCGCCGCGCATCATCTGGACCATGGTGAGAGCCACATATTCATTCATCACCTTGTAAGTGGTCTTCTCCCACTCCTCAAGAACGGCCCCATCTCGGTCGAGAACTTTTCTGATCAAATGAGGCTCGACTCTGACGCCTCTATTCGGAAAAGCTGAATACGCCGAAACCATCTGATCGAGGGGAACCTCAGTTGCCCCTAGAGCTGAGGGCAGGTACGGTGCCATCGGAACTTTTATGCCAAAACGCCTCACCATCTGAGCGCCTGTTTGAATACCAACAGTCTGAAGAAGATGAACGGCAGGAATATTTAGGGACTTTGCGAGCGCAATTTTCAGCGGTACATCGGCATTGCCGAGAGAGCCGTCATAGTTGTGGGGTTGCCAATTTCCAATACTAATTGGCGCACCGCTCACTGGAGTATCAGGCGTCATACCCCACTCTACCGCAGCAGTGTAGACAAAGGGTTTGAAAGCTGAACCTGTTTGGCGGTAGGCCTGCGTCGCATTGTTGAACTTACTAGTGTTATAGAAATCATAACCACCCACCATGGTTATGATTTCGCCCGTCTTGGCATTGAGCGTTAGCATCGCTGCCTGCACGGCTGGCACTTGTGATAGTTCAACCTTTAATCGGCGTTCTTTCCTGTCAACTTCCTTAACACCAAACTCAGCCATATAGCCAGGCTTCAATTCATCTTTGGGTTGACGACGCGACCAGCCCATGTCTGCTGCCGTGACGGTGGCGTTATAGCTGCCAAAGCGAACCGTGGCCTCGTTCCTCACTCGATCAGTTTTCATTACGAGTCCCATCAGATAACGGCCTGTATAATAGTCATTTCCGTGCCAATCCGGGTGCTTGTAGCTCGTCAATTCTTGTTGTGTTGGCGGTCCATCCCCGCCATTCGTAGTAGTTGGAATCAAAGTATAGTTGGAACGCCACCCGCTGCGACCGCGATCATACTTTCGAAGGTTCGCGCGAACCACTTCAACGGCTTTCTTTTGGGCTTCAACATTGATGGTTGTGTAAACGGATAATCCGCCTTGCGCTACACGCGTGGTATACCGATCCTCTAATTCTTGCCTCACATACTCAACTGGATAGTCAAATGGAGTGGAGCGTGGCTGGGATTGATAATAGGCTGTGTCAGCTAATTGGATAGGCCGAGCTTTAGCGGCATCCACTTCAGCCTGGGTAGCAAACCCGTTACGAGCCATTAGATCAAGAACTAAATCGCGTCGCTCTTTGGCTTTGGCTGGATTAGCGGTAGGTGAATACTCGCTGGGCGCCTTTGGAATGCCAGCCAGCAGCGCGGCCTCCCCAATCGTTAAGTCCTTAGCCCCTTTATCGAAGTAGGTTTGGGCACCAGCCTCTACGCCATAAGCAGTGGCTCCCAAAAAAATGTGATTTGCATACAGCTCCATAATCTGGTTCTTCGTGTAATACCGCTCGATTTGAAGCGCCAGGCCCCACTCGTTGATTTTGCGTTTCAGTGTTTGCTCCTTTGAGAGAAACAAGTTTTTCGCCAACTGTTGGGTTAAAGTGGAGCCACCTTCCACTTTATCAGTCGTAAGGTTTTTCCATGCGGCGCCGATTATTCGAATTGGATCGATTCCAACGTGATCGTAAAACCGCGTATCCTCTACAGCCAAGATTGCATTCTTCATTACCTGGGGGATCTGTTCATACTTCAGCGGGATCCGTTTTTCGAGCGCAAACTCCCCAATCACCGTTTCCTCATCGTCGGCGTAAACTCTGGTGACAACGCTGGGCCGATAAGTAGCCAGAGCGGCTACCTCGTTTGCGGCTCTGGAGTAGTTAAGTCGATATGCAGCTATAACACCCGTCAGCCCCCCGGCAGCAAGAGCCAGCACCAAAACCGCAGGCAGCCAAAACCTTCGCAGGAGACGTCCGTTTGAGAGTTGCTGTTTATCAACGCGCGCTGGCACTCGAATTCGCGGATTGTTAGGCATGAGAAAATCCTCGGTAAAATCTTAGTTAGTTTTTTGCGGTTCGATAAAAACGTCTCGCAGACTGGAATCATATTTAGCCGCTCGGGATTATAGCGCAAGCTCTGTTATAATTTGCAGCGCAAACGGGGGCGACAGGCTTCGACAGGAGATTCTGACAGTCGTACGGATGCATGCCGGGCTACTCTATGCAGCTCGTTAAAAAGCGTAGGGGAAAAACAATTGCCAATAATCAAGAATTGGCTCTCGCTGCCTAATTAGGCTCCGAGCGTCTCACCGCAAGTTGCTCATGCGCGCGGATTGAGATGTCACGCAGATGAGCTAACTCCCTCTTCCGGTCCGCGGGAGGGAGTGACAAAATGTCGGACTAGTTCCAGCTGAGGTCTTGTCACTTCACTTACTCTGTATGGAACGAAACGAGGTTCAGCTTGTCTGAACTAAAGAGAAGTGACTAAGCATGTAGAATCCTTCGGGGTTAGCTCTTGGATCCGAGTTCAATTCTCGGCGCCTCCACCAATATCTAGATCTTGACTGACAGAGCACTTTATCGCTCTGTCTTTTGTTTTGCAAACAGCTGATAACATGCTGGGCGTCTTATTATTGAACTACTAAACTCGACTTAGGGCTGTTCGACTGCTACCATCCTCCCCACATCAGAATATTTGGAGCAGCTCCACAGGCAGTTGCAATCCTCACAGGAAAGCCCGGTGAATCGTAATCTTCCGATTGGCATCTTTGACAGCGGGGTCGGTGGGCTTACCGTCTATCGATCATTGCACAAAAGGCTTCCAAATGAACATTTTGTTTACCTGGGTGATACTGCTCGGGTACCTTATGGTACGAAGTCGCTCAGCACTGTCGAACGCTACGCAATCGAGAATTCCAGTTTCCTCGAGTCGCATGGAATCAAACTGCTGGTCGTTGCTTGCAATACAGCATCAGCATTAGCATTACCTGCTGTTCGGAAAAAACTAGGTATTCCTGTTGTCGGTGTGATAGAGCCGGGATCCCGAGCGGCAGCAAACATTGCGAAGGGAAGGCATGTAATTGTGATCGCAACGGAAGCAACTGTACAGAGTAGAGCCTACACGCACACCATCAGGAATTTTGATTCAAGGATCAGCGTCATCGAGCGCGCCTGTCCGTTGTTTGTTCCGCTCGCAGAAGAAGGTTGGGCTGATAGCGACATAGCACAAGCTGTGTCAAACCACTACCTCGGTGATCTACGTGACCAGAATCTTGGTGCATTAGTCCTCGGCTGCACTCACTATCCTATTCTCAAGAACGTGATTAGTAGAACCATTGGGCACCAGGTTGCGTTAGTTGATTCAGGTGAAACCGCGGCCCTTGAAGTTGAATCTGTATTGAAACTAAAGGATTTGGCGAGATTGCGATCCGACAACGCTAACCGCAAACGCGAACTTTGCGATGATCTCGACCATTTTTATGTGACGGATGCTGCGCAACGTTTTGCACAGGTGGCGGAAAGATTTCTTGGTACTGCGCCTGCTGTGCTGGAGGCTGTTGAGGTTTGGGGGGATGATGAGCTTCGAACGCACTGATGGACGAGCAACTGACGACATTCGTCTGCTAAAGATAACTCCAGGCTTCCTTCCGTATGCCGAAGGTTCCGTGTTGATCGAAATGGGTCAGACCCGTGTTGTCTGTTCAGCATCTCTCGATGAGCGAGTTCCGCACTTTATGCGTAATGCCGGTCAGGGCTGGGTAACAGCAGAATATTCCATGCTACCGCGGGCTACTCAACAACGAACCCCGAGGGAGATTGGACGCGGTGGGCCTTCCGGACGAACGCACGAGATACAAAGACTAATTGGCAGAAGTCTCAGGGCTGTTGCTGACATGAAGATACTTGGGGAACGAACAATAACTCTTGATTGCGATGTACTTCAGGCAGATGGGGGTACTAGAACTGCGGCAATTACTGGCGCTTATGTTGCACTTGCTTTGGCGAGCAACCGACTGCTCAACGAGGGCAAAATCAGCAGGAACTTTATTACGAATTCGGTTGCAGCCATAAGCGTCGGCATTGTTGACAATATCCCTCTCCTTGATTTGAAATATGATGAAGACTCCAGAGCAGAAGTAGACATGAATGTGGTGTGTACTGGTGACGGAAAATTCATCGAGCTACAGGGCACAGCGGAGCGCCAGCCGTTCACCAAGGAGCAGTTGGACATCCTGATAGCATTGGCGACTCAGGGGTTAGAAACACTTTTTCGAGCACAACGTGAAGCCATAAGCAAAACCCCCTTATAATGGCAACGAGTACTGCCGGTTCGGGCATCTGACTGACGCCTGTAAGAATCGCCTAACCTGAGACGTAGAGTGTCTTAATTTAGGAGCGTTTTCCATGCGATCTCTTTTTACGCTTATAGCGTTAATTCTGCTTGCGTTTAACTCAACAGGAAAGGCGCAAGAGGTCTATACAAATAGCAAGACTGGTTACAGTCTTGAACTTCCTTCACCCACTTGGCGGATGATTTCGCATTCTGATGCCGCACACGAACACACAGAATTCGTTTATGGCGATCGTCTCGAAGGCTATCTGCAGATTCGCAAAGAAGTGGTAGATCCAGGCGTCACGCCCTCAGAACTTGCTCGGCGCGATCGTGATCAGAGATTTAGGTATTTGCCAGGTTTCATTGAAGGAAAAGAGGAGAGGTTCGCAGGTCGCATGAATGGGATTACGATGTCATACGAGTTCGTCAGAACGGGAAAACCGATGCTGGGGCGAATCTATTACCTCCAAACTGATGATCGAACTATATACGCACTCCGTTTCAGTGGCCTTCGTGACAAGCTCAATCGCATCAGGAATCAAACCGACCTGATTGCTAGAAGCTTTCAGTTGAACTAGAACGGACCATCTCGCCCAGACGGCATTTCATACACAGTTAACCGTCATCTACAATTTTCAAATTGTGCTGGAGTTTTTATTGATCTGCTCATTAGACTAATGCGTCCGTTATGTGACCGGAGATCCGAGTAACTAAACAAACATTGTGTGTAGATGAGTAGACTTGCACCCGGGCTTATGATCAGGCGCTCGAAGATTCACGGCAAAGGCTGTTTTGCGACGCGTTACTTTCCAGCACGAAACAAAATTGCGGAATACACAGGTGAGAAGATTACGAACGCTGAGGCGCGACGTAGAGCTGAACGCAAACTATTGCGGATCTGCGCTATTGATTACCGTTGGAGTATCGATGGAAGTAAAGGTGGGAACGGAACTCACTACATCAATCATTGTTGTACGCCAAACAGCTTCATGAAGGTTCTCTACCGCCATATCCTTTTCATAGCTTTACGTGACATTAAGCCCGGCGAAGAGATCACCATAGACTACCAGTCTACTTTGCACTCAGATAGAAAGAGATGTTTTTGTGGTGTAAGCGGCTGCCGTGGAACTATAAACAAGCCCTAGAGCCTAGGTAGTGTGAAACTGAACTTTGATCCTCGCCCTACCTCGGAATCTACGTTCACGTTGCCACCATGTTGCTCAACAACCTCACGCACAAACGATAAACCCAAGCCAGTAGATTCCTCGTCCTTTTCCTGACCCTCACGAACGACTCTATAAAACTTCTCCCAAACACGGTCTAAAGACTCGGGAGGGATTCCATATCCTCGGTCCTCAACTGAAACGCGCACAGTATCAGCTTCAAGTGCAGTCGACACGGTAACCGTGGTGCGCTCGGGGCTATACTTGATTGCATTTGACACTAGGTTCCTCACAGCTTGAGTTATAAGGCTCTTGTCAGCAGCCACTGGTGGCAATCTTTGAACTAACTGTTCAACCAGACGAATTCTCTTTCGCTTAGCCAGAGGCTGAAGGTTGATAATCGTATCGTGGACAACTTCGTTAACCCGCAATGGAATCTTCAGAACCTCCTGTTTGTCTTTACGTTCGAGTTGCGTTACGGCCAAAAAAGTATTAATCATCCGCGACAGACGCTGCGACTCGTTGGCAATGATCTCAACAAATTCCTTCGCCTGTGGCGAAATGTCTTGTTCGGCACTCAGTAACTCCGCGAAACCGTTAATGCTGGTCAATGGAGTTCTCAGTTCGTGCGACATCAGCGAGATCATGTCACTCTTCAATTGCTCGTACTCCTTTATCCGAGTCAAATCTTGAACAATGATGGCGAGCCCTATTGGTTGGCCCTCGGATGCCTTCGAGCGGAGCAATGAAACTTTCAATCCAAAGGTCTCTCCTCGATCGGCAAACGTGAGTTCCCGTCCATAGGGTTCCCCGCTTTGCAGAACACGGCGAACCGCTATGTGCGGATCATCAAACACATCAGTTCGAAAGCAGTCAAGCAGGCCAAACAGACTGGTCGTTTTGGCCTGTTCCTCGGACAGGCGAGCCATGTGCAGCAAAGGTGCATTAAAGAAGGCAACTTTTCCATCGAGATGTGCTATGCCCACGCCTTCAGAAACACCTTCGAGTGCTCTGACGCCAAAGTGTGCTTCCGTTAAAAGTCCACTTAGAACGTGCACAAATTGTAGCTTCTGCCGTGGCCCCTCTGCTGAGAAATAATCAAAAGAATTGTGATTGGAAGCTTTCTCACGAGCACACTCTCGCTGGAGGTCACGTGCGAGTTGAGCCGCTACGCTCTCAAGCAGCGTGCGGTCGTCGGGATCAAGCTTTGTCTTAACACGAACAAAAAGGGCTCCCAAACTGTAGTCGCCATGGTGTAACGGAACTGCGATTGGTGCAGTCGAGTTCGTTATAGTTGTCTTTGAGGTAGCAACAGCTTGCTGACTAAGTTCTACGGCCTCTCGCCACGACGAGTTTCGACTAGTAATAGCCACCCCTTCATTTGATCGCAGACGGGCCTTGGAGACTAACTGTCCATCAGCGTCACGCGAGAATATTATTGCTTCTTCTAAAAGGAGCACTGTGTCGAGAAGTTTCAAACCTACTGCTAACCTTGAGTCATCACCCCTTTCTTCCTCTAGGAGTTTCATCGTCTCCTCAATTATCCGACGGCTTACCTGACTATCTGTAAACCAAAGGCGCGAGATGTGGACCAGTAGAGCCGAGAAGATTAACCCAAGCGTGACTGGGGCAATAAGGATGTCAAGGGCTAACAGATGAGCTGCCACAAGACTTAGGAGCGCCAATGCAAGGAATGCTCCTCCCAAATAAGGGAATGCACGACGACCTAAACGATCTACAAGAACACCAGCTAATACGCTGGTAACAAGAGTGAGTAATGCTGCCACTTGAAGGGATGGAGTAACGCTTCCAAGCGCAGCGGTTTCGGGGAGGTACAGAAAAGCCCCCTCGAAAGGCGTGAGCAGACCTGCTCCCCAGCTTGCCAAGGCTATTACGCCTGCGAGCAATGCCAATCCTAAAGAGAGAAGAGTCGATTTTAGAAGGTCTAAAGCTATCAAGGAGAAACCGGCAAGAGTAAGTTAGTGGAGGGACGCTCAGATTCGAGCGGCTGGTGCATTATACAGCGTTGAGGACCGTTGAAG